>JBCCXH010000439.1:0-4540 GCA_039192005.1 Bacteroidota bacterium | reverse complement strand
ATTTCCCTTTGTTTTTCTGTACCTGTAGCCATGTGGATTACACAATGGTGGCCATATTTCAAATGGAATGATTCTTCGGCACAGATTCTCTCCAAGGCTCTGCAATAAGGGCCATAACTTCCACGGGCGTTAGCCAACTGGTTGACGATAGCTCCTGCATCTACGAGCCAGGATATAAAACATGAATCTGCCCAAGTAAATGCAGGGTAGTTGAAAATGTTAGAATATTTCGACTTACCGTTAATAAGATCATCGATCATTTGCTCGCGTGATTTACCGAGTGTTTCAGCAGCGCTATACAGAAGCTGTGCATGACCTACTTCATCCTGAACCTTCGCCATTAGGGCCAACTTACGTTTGAAACCGGGAGCTCTCGTGATCCATGTTCCTTCGGGTAGAGCACCTATAATTTCACTATGTGCATGCTGCTCGATCATTCTGATCAACTGTTTACGGTACAACTGCGGCATCCAGTCGGTTGGCTCAATTTTTTCTCCTCTTTCTATTCTGGCTTCAAATTGAGCCAGTTTTTCCGGGTCCTCATTTTCGAGACCGTTTGACTTAATGTGTTCAAATGTGTTTCCTCCTCCGTACATATTTCGCAATCGTTTTAACGCTCTAATTTACAACAAACCTAACACTTATTTGGTTTTCAAACCTTCAATAAGCATCCCGGCAAGTTGGTCTCCCAGGTCTGCTGGATTTATGATCCCTGAGGGGTCATACCAGTTGGGCATCCAGTTGAGTGAGGAGAAAAGTGTCATAACGGCAAGTTTGGTATCTACACCGCCAAACTCATCATGTTTGATTCCACCCTCTATTATTTTTTTAAAACGGTTGATGTAATTTATTCTCATCAATAAAAAATCCCGTAAGTAGGGCTGACTCAAATGACGGTGTTCATTCATAAA
Source organism: Bacteroidota bacterium (assembly GCA_039192005.1). Classification (GTDB taxonomy): domain Bacteria; phylum Bacteroidota; class Bacteroidia; order Cytophagales; family Cyclobacteriaceae; genus Ekhidna. Next base: position 3,629 of record JBCCXH010000439.1, on the reverse strand, counting down.
TACGGCCGAAGCAATCAGGTCTTTGGACATTACTTCGATATGACCACGGATCCCAAGTCTTAGTTTTTCGGTGTAGCTGATATCCTGGTTTTCCACTTTTTCTAATGATGCCCTAAAAAGCTCTGCCATCTCAAAACATAGGCTTTGTAGAATTTCTTCTTTGGATCGTATATGTGAATAAAGTGAGGCAGCTTCAATACCTAAGGCGTTCGCCAGATCTCGCATAGAGGTAGCCGCATAGCCATGGTCTCTAAAAAGTTCAGCGGCCTTTCGAATGACTTGCTCTTTCCTACTCATCTTTTCTATCGAGGGCATATGACAAAAATAATGATAAATGTTTCTGAATAAAGCGATTGGTTACTTTTACCGAATGAGTAGAAACACCCCGGAAATATACCATCAGAAAATGAGTGCTGCGTTCCATACCATGATCGCCTTACCCTTGGCTTTTTTTGTTTACTTATTTCTCGAAAAAAAACACAATGATTTAGCACCTCTTATCGAAGAGGGTAATTTGACATATTTAATTGATTTCGGCCTTACTCTGATATCCGTGATTTTAACCTTCTTGGCCTATACCAGATTTCGAAAAGGTCTTCAACAGATAAACAGAGATGACTCTTTAAGGGCAAGATTTAAGTTATATGAACACCTCACTATGAAAGCTTATCTTTCATTAGGTATTACTTTTGTTTTGTTGGTAATAGGATTGTTTGTTACAACCTCTGCCATTTTCATTGTAGATTATGTTGTACTTCTCTTTCTACTGTCACTACACCGACCCACGCCCGATAAATATGTAAAGGACCTCCAATTGGATGGAATGGACAAGAAAATAGTCAAAGAGAAAAGGGAATTTATAGACTGAATTTCTATCTCGCATTAATTTGAACCCGACCATCATCAACGCGAACTTTAACCTTGGCGTTCCCTCGTCTTGATCTTAACCTGGTTTCGTTCTCATCATCGCGATCGACTTCAAAATCTCCTGAAAATGATACCCTACTATCGTCATGATAAATAAGAAATTCACCTCCTCCTCTGGGAACATCCAGGTAAACGCCACCGTCGTTGGAACGAAAAAAATAAGTGCCATTATCTGCCAACGAAGTTTCTATTTCAATATCGCCATCGTCCATACTAGCCTCCACCTCACTGAATGATGCATTTCTGATATTTACATCCCCATCATCTGACCTGATTCTTATCTTTCCCTTGCCACCATCCATACGAATGTCGCCATCGTCGAAATCAAAATCGAAGTCACTTCCATCACAATTCCTAAGGTCCGCGTCACCATCATCGATATCCAGAACAATTGAGCCTCCTATATTTTCAATGAGGTAATCATCATCATCACCTTCAAGGTCTAGACTCACATTTCTAGGAGCTTCAATATCAATGGTGTAAACCTCCCGGCTGTATCCTACCATAGAAACACTTCCTTTTGATCTTTCTCTGATGATTAAGTTTCCATTTTCTTCAAATACTTCTACCTTGAAGTCCCGCTCACCAAAACGCACACCTTTTACGGTAACCTTTCGGTAAATATTAACAGAAACGTCTTTGCGATCTGTTCCTTTGATCGTTACCTCTGCGTCGCTACTCCACATTTCAACGGTTCCCGAAGATTTAATTGGATAATTCTCGTTCAGCTTAAACTCGCTGTCTTGCGCAACGGTACGTATTCCAATAAATAAGATGGCTATGGTAATCAAGGTTTTCATTTGTGAAAGGATTAGTAGGTGTTTAAACGAATATAATGCATTTCAGGATGTCTTGTGGAATATAAAATTCCTAAAAAAGTAGTGAGGTCGTTAGTCCATGAGCATCAGCTCTAGTCGAAACGGCAATGATCACTGCTACAATAAAGCCTATGACGATAACGATATTTCTACGATTTAATAGTCCTGACATAATCACAAAGATCCAAATACAATACCATCTGCTTAAAACGAGCTATATTAGCTTTTTTGGATTTTTTGTGGACGAACCCGGACGCATTCGGTGTTCAATTTCGCACAAAAATCACTATGCTTTAAGACCCATTAGACTGTTCATTGGTTGGAAAGTTTAAATAGCAAGTTTATATCAGTTGTGATTCCAACGTTAAACGAGGAACTCACAATAGGACATTTACTAAATGATCTAAAGAATGCAAACGAGTTGGAGATTATAGTTGTGGATGGCGGTAGTGATGATAGGACGGTTGAGGTAGTAAACTCATATGCTGGGGTACAATTACTCAATTCGCAGCCGGGGCGGGCCGTTCAATTGAATATGGGTGCAACGGAAGCGAAAGGAGAATTTTTATGGTTTTTACACGCTGATAGTCGTTTTGAAGGTGGTATTCTTAATGATTTGCTGATCCAAATAAAAAAGTCCAAATGTTCAGGAAGTTGTTTTTTAAAGTTTGACAAAAGCGGGTTTTGGTATACTTTGTATTCAAAGTTCAGCAAAATAAACTGGAGTATTTTTACTTATGGGGACCAGGGTATCTTTGTTAAACGAAGTCTGTTTTTAGAACTAGGCTGCTACCGTCAGATTCCTATAATGGAGGATATAGATCTCGTGCGGAGAATCAGAAAACGATGTCACTTTCAAAAGCTGGATTTGCCTGTTGTCACTTCAGCGAGACGATTTGAACGCAACGGTGTAGTGAGGCAAGAGCTCAAGAACATAGCACTTGTTTTTCTGTACCTATTAGGTATATCTCCTTATTTTTTGAAGCGTTTTTATTAATATTTGCCTGGTATGATCCCACTGGTAGATCTTAACAAATTGCACGGTCCGATTCAGGAAGAATTGAATGAGGTCATTCATAGTGTAGTTCGGAGTGGCTGGTATATCGGTGGGGAAGAAGTGGAGAAATTTGAAGCTTCTTTTGCAGAATACTGTCAGGTAAAATATTGCATAGGCTGTGCGAATGGAACAGATGCTTTGGAACTGATATTAAGAGCTTATGACATTGGTGAGGGTCATGAGGTAATTATTCCGGCGCTTACCTGGGTTTCGGATGCGGAGGTAGTTAAAAATGTAGGAGCAAAACCAGTTTTCGCTGACGTTGACAACTACTACACTATAAGTCCTGAATCCATAAGGAACAGGTTGACACCAAGAACAAAAGCCTTGATTGCTGTTCACTTGTACGGTCAGTCCTGTGATATGGATGAAATAAGAAAACTAGCTGCTGAATACAATCTTATTGTTATCGAAGACTGCGCACAGGCTCACGGAGCGAAGTTTAATGGAACAAAGGTAGGGGGTATTGGGAATGCCGCGGCATTTAGCTTTTACCCAACGAAGAACCTGGGTGCTCTGGGGGATGCCGGATGTGTAACTACTAACGATTCAGTGATAGCCAAAAAAATTCGTTTACTGACCAACCACGGACAAAAAGAACGTGATGTACATGTACTGTCCGGAACTACCAGTAGGCTCGACCCCATACAGGCGGCAGTCCTGTATGTTAAACTCAAATACCTCGACCAATGGAATGCTAGTAGACAAGACAACGCCAGATTTTACCTGAATGAACTTACCAGTTCTGAATTCATCCTTCCTGAGTTTCGACAAAACGCGTTTCATGTATTTCATCAATTTGTAATTCGATCTGAAAGAAGGAAGGT
>JBCCXH010000438.1:0-4601 GCA_039192005.1 Bacteroidota bacterium | reverse complement strand
GAGCCGGTACATTATCAATTGCTTCAAACGAATACGACTGAGGGAATACCATGAAGTAGGTCCCCGAACGATCAAAGCAGGAAATCTTGCTCACCTGAAGACGACCTATAAAGTAGATTATACGGAAGTAACTTTCGAAAACCTGGCGGATCAGATGCTCGAACTGCTTCATCCGACCTCCGCCGTTTGTGGCATGCCCATTGAAAAAGCCAAATCGTTTATCGATGAAAACGAACTGTTTGATCGTTCTTTTTTCGCCGGTTTTCTCGGCCCGGTAAATTTTCGAGGTGCGACCGATTTGTTTGTCAACCTTCGATGCATGAATGTAAAAGAAGGAGTAGCCAGGCTTTATGCAGGTGCGGGTATCACCGAGGACTCGGACCCGGAAAAAGAATGGGTAGAGACAGAAATGAAAATGGCAACGTTACAAAGCCTGTTATAAGATCGGTTTTAATTTTTAGGTAAATGATGCATCCAACCGTTTTCAATACCTCCCGATTTTTTGAAAGTCATGGGATAAAAAAAGCTGTTTTTTCACCCGGGTCCAGAAATGCCCCATTGATTGTTTCTTTCGCCCGTAATGAGCAGATAAAAAAGTGGATCATCCCGGACGAGCGTGCCGCCGGGTTTGTGGCTTTGGGCATCTCTCAAAAAGCGGAAGAGCCGGTCGTATTATGCTGTACGTCAGGTACAGCTGTACTTAACTACGCTCCTGCTATTGCTGAAGCTTATTATCGGGAAATTCCGCTCATTGTGCTTTCTGCGGACCGTCCACCGCACTTGATCGACCAACGTGACGGACAGACCATTCGGCAGCATGAAGTGCTTAAAAAACATGTAAAGGCCTCCTACCAACTCCCGATCATAAACGATACCGCCTCTGCAGCAGAATACGAACGCTTGTTGCGGGATGCCCTGGAGAATTTGCACCAGTTGCCCAAGGGGCCAATTCATATCAACGTGCCGTTTCAAGAGCCGTTTTATCCTGATCCACACCAAAAACTTGTCTTTGACAACATCTCCCAAGGTGCGCCAACCCAAGCCTCAACTCAACCGCATAAACTACCTGAAATCAAAAAAGAATGGTTTCTGGATAAGAAAGTCCTCCTACTAATTGGTCAAAAAAGGAGTAACTCTGAACTTGATGAAGTACTGGAAAAAGTAGCACATCACCTTCCCATCCTGCATTCGCCACTCAACAACGTGATGCTACAGGGAATCAGGCACGTGGATTACTTCCTAAGCGACCAACCGGAACTCAAACCTGATGTTCTCATCACCACGGGTCTTTCTGTTTTATCTAAAAAGCTAAAAAACTTTATCAGAAAGCATCGTCCGGAGCGACACCTTCACTTTGACCTGTCCGGAGTAGCGGTTGATACCTATCAGTCCAATCCGGTATTGATTCGTGACACGCTGCTGAATTTTCTACGAAGTAATGACTACCTGCAATCTGTAAACACTTCGTATGTTCAACAATGGAAAACGTATAGCCGTATCACGAAAGAAAGCTTAAGTAAATTCCGATATCCGAAAACACTGAGCGAGACGGAATGCTTTTACTACTTATTGAATAAACTTCCGTCAGGTGCTGATCTTCATTTAGGTAACTCCATGCCGGTTCGTTTTTCTGAGCTATTCGATATTCCACAAAACATCGAGGTCTGGAGCAACCGGGGAACCAGTGGAATTGACGGATGTACCTCTACCGCTATTGGTACCGCCATGGTATCCGACCAACTCAATGTCCTTCTCACCGGTGAACTTGCCTTTCTTTATGATCGCAACGCCTTTTTTCATAACTACCAAACAAAAAACCTCCGGGTGATTGTCTCCAACAACCAGGGAGGAGGCATTTTTCGGTTAATAGATGGCCCATCGGGGCTTCCGGAATTAGAAGATTACTTTGAGACGCGTCACAACAGAACGGCCGAATATCTTTGTAAAGAAAATCACATTGAATACTACACAGCGAAAAATAAAAGGGAGTTGGAGGAAGTGCTGGCTGATTTCTTTCACCCTGGAAATCAACCGAAACTTTTAGAAGTTTTCACTGAACCTAACGTCAACCAACAAGTTTTTAAAGACCTAAAACAATTCATTCATGAACAACTCAACCATTGACTGGACTCCTGCGGGAGATTTTGAAGACATTACCTACAACAAGTGTGGGAAAGTAGCAAGAATTGCCTTTAACAGACCGGAAGTAAGGAATGCGTTTCGACCTAAAACAGTAGGTGAGCTTTACAAAGCATTTTTAGACAGTCGGGAAGATCCCAACATCGGGGTGGTGCTTTTTAGTGGTGAAGGCCCTTCACCAAAAGATGGAGTGCACGCTTTTTGCAGCGGTGGAGATCAAAGAGCGAGAGGGCATCAGGGATACGTCGACGAGGATGGAATGCCCAGGCTCAATATACTGGAAGTACAACGGTTGATTCGGTTTATGCCTAAAGTCGTGATTGCCGTTGTTCCAGGATGGGCCGTTGGTGGCGGACATAGCCTACATGTCGTCTGTGATATGACCCTGGCTAGTAAGGAACATGCCATCTTCAAACAAACCGATGCCGACGTCACTAGCTTTGACGGTGGCTATGGGTCTGCTTATCTGGCAAAAATGGTGGGCCAGAAAAAAGCGCGTGAAATCTTTTTCCTTGGTAGAAACTACTCTGCTCAGGAGGCGTACGAAATGGGGATGGTCAACGCAGTCATCCCTCATGATGAACTGGAAGCTACCGCGTTTCAATGGGCACAAGAGATCCTGGAAAAATCACCAACTTCGATCAAAATGTTGAAGTTTGCTTTCAACCTAACCGACGATGGAATGGTAGGGCAGCAAGTATTTGCCGGAGAAGCAACACGTCTTGCCTACATGACAGACGAGGCGAAGGAAGGAAGAAATGCGTTTTTGGAAAAAAGAAAGCCCGATTTTAAAGACATCAAGTGGATTCCGTGAAGTGATGGTTGTTCGCTCTTGTTCGTTGAATTTTTTATTCAAAAGTCAATGAACAAGAGCGAATGTTAATAACTAACTCTCAACACCCCTTTCCTTTAAATATTACTTTATTTTCTTTAAACTCATACGTGAGATTAAACGTCTTGGAGATGATCGCTATGGCGTCTTTTGCTTTTCTCTCGTTAAATTTTGCGGTTAGTTTACAGCTAAGGAGCGAAGCGTTTTCAAACTCGACATTTATCCCGTAAACGTCTTCCAGCGTCTTCTTGACTTCTGCCATGGTCGTCCGCTCAAAAGCAAGTGATTTCGTCTTCCAGGCAAGGTAGTTTCGGTTTCTATTGTTCTTTTTCAGTATGCCTTTGCTTGTGTAATTAACCGTTCCGGTCTCCCCTTCCGCAAGCTTGACAGACAAATCAGCCTTTCCTCTTTCTCCCGGCTTTATTAAATAAACAAGTCCTGATTCGACAATGACTTCCGTCTTTTTATCACTGTATGAATCAATCTGAAAAGAGGTTCCTAAAACTTTTATTCGAGCATTGCTGGTATTGATAATAAACGGCCTCTTCTCGTCTTTTTCGATATCAAAATACGCTTTCCCCATCAGTGTGACCTCGCGAGAGGTTTCATCAACTTTGATGGAAGACAACTCAGAGTCTCCATGAAGTACAATCTGACTTCCGTCTTCCAGGGCATACGTCCCCATGCTACCTTCGTTACTTCTATTAAAATAGAACATAGCAGAGAGTCCGATAATCATCGCTACTGCTGCAGCATACTTATACCATACTCGTTTTATGACGAACGTCTTTGTGCTTTCTTCACTATCCAAAATACGGTCTAATACCTTCTGATCCGGAGCGGGTGTATCTCCTGAAGAAAACCAAAGATTCTTTGCCTCTAAGAATACTTTTGTATTATCAAATGAATCTTCTCTCCACGAATGAATTTCATCCATTTCGCCCTGCGTCATTTCACCCGAAAAATATTTTGCTAACTCTTCTTCTTTCATTTTCTTACTAACTGACTATTAACAACTTACACATCTATTCACCCTTATCATTAATTGTTAAAAATTATCGAACTTTGGATCATAATTTAATGGCACCAGATTGGCCAGGCGTTCCCAGGACCAATAACCGTAGCTTGTCATGGCAAATTTATTTATTATCTGTCCATTGAGGTCCAGTTCTACCGGGCCATCCAACAATTTTAAAATGGATACTTGCTTCGATGGCTGACGGCTGATCTTATCATCATGAATAAAATCTTCGTAAAGTATGGACGAGAACTCTGCATCCATCAAAAAATTCGGACTTTCCCTTTCTTTCATGTACTCAACTAACAAGTAATTATTGAAGCCTAATTCCCAATTTTTCCCTTTAAAAACCAGGACATCTTTTTCGTCTATGGCCTGAATCTTCTTGAGTTTGCTATACCTCAAGGATTTGGTTTCATATATTCGAAACCCTTCTTTTCTCAGTTTGTTGCTAAGAAGGGCTTTCTTGAAGTGAGTAAAAGACCCATAGTAGCTTCTTTTTCTTTCCGCCTTTATTTCGTTTTTGGTAAAGTCAAACGAGGAATGATAGTGATTTCTAAACCTGATTCTTCCCCTGTACCTTAGGTTTTGGTTAACTCTTTCAAATGTCTC
>JBCCXH010000437.1:0-4601 GCA_039192005.1 Bacteroidota bacterium | reverse complement strand
GCACATTGAGATCATTTTGCATATACAGTAAGGTGTTCCTCGTAACGTTTATCAAAAAGTGTGATGGTATTTACTCATGTGAAATAGTCCGTGAGTAGAAGTAGACAGGCTCGGTAGATTTCAATTTCATAAGCCGGTTTGAAGCTTCCTATTATGGGCAGGAAACCATCCCTTAAAGATAAGATAACCTTAAGGAAACTTTCAGCTTTAACAAGCCCGATATATTCGTCAGCTGAAAACAAAATACTTACCCACTATGAGAAAAACACTCGTATTTTTAGTCGCATGTATTCCTATCATTTCGCTGGCCCAAACGGTATTTATCAACGAAATTCATTACGATAATGGCGGCACGGATACAAATGAGGCCATTGAACTTGCAGGAACCGCAGGTACAGACCTGGCAGGATGGTCGTTGGTTTTGTACAATGGTTCCAATGGATCAGCCTACTCAACAACAACGCTCACCGGAGTTTTTACCGATTCTTCCAATGGATTTGGTTTTATCACCACCAGCTACCCGACCAATGGCATTCAAAATGGTGCACCCGATGGAATCGCGTTGGTCGATGCTGCAGGAATCGTTGTTCAGTTCTTAAGTTACGAAGGAAACTTCGCAGCAGTTGGTGGCCCGGCAGACGGTTTGACCAGCGAAGACATTGGGGTCTCCGAGTCCGGAGGTACAACCGGCAATCAGTCCATGCAGCTCACCGGAGAAGGGACGACCTATCAGGATTTTACCTGGACCAGTAACCTCTCCAGCACCTTTGATGGCTTAAATGTAAATCAGGTATTAGGTACTGCTACTCCAGTAGTATTCGTCAACGAGATCCACTATGACAACAGTGGTGCAGATACAAATGAAGCCATAGAACTTGCAGGAAACGCAGGTACAGACCTGGCAGGGTGGTCATTGGTTTTATACAATGGCTCTAACGGATCCGCTTACTCAACGACGACTCTTACCGGAGTTTTCGACAATGAAGCAAACGGATTTGGTTTTATCAGTTTCGCTATTGCGGGAATTCAAAATGGTGCGCCCGATGGAATCGCGTTGGTCGACGCAGCAGGAAGTGTCATTCAGTTCTTAAGCTATGAAGGAGATTTTACCGCTGTCGACGGTCCGGCAGATAGCTTGCAGAGTACGGACATCGGGATCAGCGAACCGGGCAATACGCCCATCGGTTCTTCGCTTCAGTTAACCGGAGCAGGTGAGTCATTTGAAGATTTTACCTGGATAGCCGCTACCAACACCTTCGATGCAATCAATGAAGGACAAACGTTTGGTGATGTGATCGATCCTCAACCGGTTGACATCAACCTGTTCATTAACGAAATTCATTATGACAACGCAGGAGGAGATATAAACGAAGGCATTGAAGTAGCCGGTGTAGCAGGCACGGACCTTACCGGCTGGACGCTACAATTATACAACGGTAATGGCGGCGCACTGTACAACACGACGAGCCTGACCGGAATCATCGCTGATCAGCAGAATGGATTTGGCACGGCTTTCTTCCCGATCTCCGGCATACAAAACGGAGGCCCGGACGGTGTCGCACTGGTCAGCCCGGATGACTCGGTCCTATTGTTCCTTAGTTACGAAGGTTCGTTTACTGCCACCAGTGGCACCGCCAACGGGTTGACGAGTGAAGACATAGGCGTTTCAGAAGCAGGTGCTACTCCGGTAGGGTTCTCTCTTCAGTTGGAAGGCGAAGGCAGCGTATACACGGACTTTACCTGGGCTGCTCCCGGCGCTTCTACCTATGATGCGATTAATACGAACCAATCTTTTGGCCTTACAGCCCCCATCGCATTCATCAATGAAATTCATTATGACAATGCAGGATCTGACCAAAATGAAGCCATCGAGGTGGCCGGTACGGCCGGTCTGGACCTGAGTGGATGGAGTTTGGTGCTTTACAATGGCAATGGAGGAACTGCCTACCGAACCGAAGCTTTAAGTGGAACATTACCAGATCAGGACAATGGCTTTGGCACTCTGTTTTTCACCATTTCCGGCATTCAAAACGGAGCTCCTGACGGGGTCGCACTGGTTGCTCCCGGCGATAGCGTGGTCCAGTTACTCAGTTACGAAGGCAGTTTTACTGCTGCTGACGGTCCTGCTATCGGCGTGGTAAGCGAAGACATTGGGGTGAGTGAATCCGGCGGAACACCTGTTGGCTTTTCGCTACAGCTAGAAGGTACCGGACAGCTTTACACCGACTTTTTCTGGACAGACGCGCAGGCCAATACTTTTGGAGCAGTCAATACCAATCAAAGCTTTGGTGGTGTCATCGTCACTCCTCCTACTTCGGATACCGTGACGCTTGCACAAGCCAGAACGCTACCATTAAATACCGAAGTGGTGGTACAAGCCGTCTTAACGGTAGCGGATGAATTTGGTGGCCCGGCTTACTTGCAAGATGCTACCGGGGGAATCGCTCTTTTTGACTCACAGGTACATGGCGAAGGGGCCTATCACATCGGAGATGAGTTGCTCATAAAAGCTTCGATAGGCGAATTTAGCAACCAGATACAGTTGGTCAATGTGGATACAATTGTTCTGATTGATTCGAACGTTGTTGTTACACCAACAGTCATTACGCTGGACCAGCTTGCTTCATTCGAAGGGCAATTGGTTACTATCGAAAATGTTTCATTTGACGTGGCCAATGGCGTACTTTTCCCTAACACAAATTATGACATTAGCGACAGCACGTCTACTCAAGAGGTGAGAATTGATGGCAGCACCGATCTGGTAGGTAGGGAACGACCAAATGGTGTAACTTCCATTACTGGTGTCATTGGCAGGTTTCAATCGTTTGTACAGCTACTTCCCAGATTTATTCCTGACCTACCCGGCTCTTCGCCCTTCACTCCCGGCGGATCGGACCTGCCATTTGACCAGACGTTGGACGTGGCGACCTGGAACATGGAGTTTTTTGGAACGACCATCAATGGCTTCGGACCGTCAAACGTAACGCTTCAGGCTGAAAATGCGCTTACCGTCCTATCCAGCCTAAATGCGGATATCATCGCCCTGCAGGAAGTGTCTAACGATTCGCTCCTCATGGCTGTACTGGATTCATTACCAGGATACGAACTCATTTGTTCGGATGTATTCTCCCGATCATTTGAAACACCAGACCCCAACAACCCCTTCCCTCCTCAAAAGCTTTGCTACATCTATAATACGGCAGTAGTAACGGTGGTAGAAGATCGCGTTGTTTTTGATGAATTTTATACGCAAGCAAGAACAGGTGTCATCAACGACCTGGATGGGTATCCTACCTCAAGCGGGGCGAGTTCGTTTTGGTCCAGTGGCAGGTTACCTTATCAATTAATTGCGGATGTCACTTTTTCAGGCAGTACGGAGCGGGTAAACCTGATTAATGTCCATGGCAAGTCTGGTTCCAGTGCCAATGACCTGGCAAGAAAGGTTTTTGACAACACCGTATTAAAAGACTCTATGGATGCGCAGTACGGTTCTGATCGGTTAATCGTACTTGGTGATTACAACGATGACGTGACGACGTCTATCGGTGGCGGACCTTCCTCTTATGAGGTGATCATTGGCGATACGCTAAACTATCGTGCCATTACCCGATCTTTGAGTGAGGCCAACATCCCTACGTTCATCGGTGGCTCCGGGAGCACCATCGATCACATCACGATCAGCAATGAGTTGTTCAGTGACCTGGTACCCGGATCGGAAACCATCTACTTTCCATTCAACGACATCAGCAACTTTGAAGGAACCACATCCGATCACCTACCTGTGATTGCCCGATTTGAAGTCGTGCCTCCGCTCGACCCACTGACAAGCAGTATTTCCGAAACGCAAACGGTATTTTCAGGGTATGCTCCACAAGCGACAGCAACCCTGGAAGTTACCCCTTCCGGAGGGCTGGCCCCCTATTCGTTTGAGTGGAACACGGGAGATACGACCTCCGTCATCAACGTTACGCCTGAGGACACCGCTATTTTCACCGTATTGATTACCGATGCAGCTGGCAATCAACTTTCGGACACCACGCAAGTCAATGTAGTAGATGTTGCGTGTCAGTCATGGGGTAGAACAAAAGTTCAGGTTTGCTTTAGAGGAAGAAGCCTTTGCGTACCGGAGTTTATGGCTACCCGACTTTTGGCAAAAGGAGCTACGTTAGGCGAGTGTAACCCGGTTTGTGATGTGGCAAGGGTAAGAAACATCCGCGCATGGCCAAATCCATTCAGAAATAAGCTGAAAGTGAGTTTGGAGTGCTCGGAGTCCGTAAGCGTTAACTTATCGGTCAAAAGACTCTTCACAAGAAAAGAAGTATTCAATCAAACCACCACTTTTGAAGCTGGCAACTCCGATGTCATTTTGGACCTTGGTCACCTTCAAAGAGGGTTTTACGTATTGGTGGTTCGAAACGAGTCTACCGGAGAGATTGAGAAAATCATCCGGCTGTGTAAATATTAAATACTTTCTAAACTCTTTTAAAAAAAGCGCCTTTACGGCGCTTTTTTTTGGTCATAGCATGAAAAGTTAACCTGATGCGGAGCATTGCTTGCTCACCCACAACTCAACCTGAAAAATTCAGGTGTTATTTATTGGG
>JBCCXH010000436.1:0-4624 GCA_039192005.1 Bacteroidota bacterium | reverse complement strand
GTAAGGATGTAGCCTTGCACTGTAAAAAGCGTGGTCTTTAATTCATGGGAGACATTCCCTAGGAAATCCTTGCGATATTCTTCTCGGATTTTTAGGGTATCGATCTCTATTTTTTTGTCTTGGGCAAACTTTTCAATTTCTTCGGTCAATGTACGCATATCCGTGGTTATGGGCCCTTTGGCAAAGGAAGAGGAGTCCAACAGGGCCACATCGTCATATATCTTCTTAATCCTGCGGTAAATAAATTTCTGTATCCGTACCTGAAGAATGGCGAACGAACCTAGAAAAACTAACAAGGAGAATAATCCAAGAATGGGCCAATCCATTTTCTGAAAAAGGTACATGAGTATGCTCAAAATCAAAAAACCGAATAGCGAGATCAGTACAGCGGACCTAAAGGCAAACCTATAGGGTCTTTTCAGTTTTATGGCCATGGCCTTATTCGTTTAAACGGAGCCTACTTTTCCCCGGGCCGGTAGCCCTGGGCCTTTAATCTAGCAAAAATAGGATTTTCTTGAAACGGGCCTTAGACCCTTGGCGGGTATCTTCTCGCAGGTATCTTCCCGTAATGTTCCTAAATGGGTGAAGCCGGTTAGAGCACAAACTTGTATCCCACGCCTTTAACAGTCTTAAAATGACCTTCCCCGATCTTCTCGCGAAGCTTTCTAATGTGCACATCAATGGTACGGCCCCCTACGACCACTTCATTGCCCCATACCTTGTCCAAGATAACCTCCCGTTTAAAGACCTTACTGGGTTTGGAGGTAAGCAGGGCCAGTAATTCAAATTCCTTTCGGGGCAGTACGATTTCCTTGCCATTGTTTACAATTTTATACTCCTCCCTATTGATTACTATATTACCCACCTTAACAATATCTTCCTGGGACTCGGTATCGTCCTTTAACCTTCTGAGGAGCGCCTTTACCTTGCTAACGAGTACTTTTGGTTTAATGGGTTTGGTAATATAGTCGTCCGCCCCGGCATCAAAACCCGCTACCTGGGAATAATCCTCGCCCCGTGCCGTAAGAAAGGTGATGATGGTATTTTCCAGCCCCGAGGTCTTGCGCATGATCTCACAGGCCTCTATGCCATCCATTTCGGGCATCATTACATCCAGTATGATAAGGTGCGGCAGTTTTTTGCGGGCCTTGGCTACTCCTTCCACACCGTTTTTTGCCGTAAAGATCTGGTACCCCTCGGAGGCCAGGTTGTAGCTTACGATTTCTAGAATATCCGGTTCATCGTCTACCAGAAGTATCTTGATATCCTTTTTTTTCATCTTTCTCTTTTTATTGTCTTTTCACGGTCATGCATCGGCTTGGGGCAGCACAGGGATGTAACCTCTGCCCATTCCGGTTCAGGAGGGGCCTGACGACCAAAATACTATTTTTCGATATGGTTCGATTGGAGCATTCCGGTCAATTCGATTTCATGCTATTAACCACGTGTGATGGGCCAAATGTAAAGATAATCAACCTACCCTAAAACGGCTTAACGTTCATTTAATATAGTAACATTTAGGTAACATTATTGCAATAAAGGTTTAACATCTGCGTAACTCGACTTTTACACCCTGTGGCGTTCTTTGCGCCGGATAAAAACTATATGAATGAAATATTTTCTGGTATGTCTCGGCCTTTTTGCAAGTACCATTTTAGTGGCCCAAGAGACCGGAAGCGTCGTTGGAAAATTAACTGACAAAGAAATTAACAATGAGCCTTTGGCCTTTGCAAACGTACTGATAAAGGGGACGACCAAAGGTACTACTTCGGACTTTGACGGTCTTTACGAGATTGCGGATCTAGAGCCCGGCACCTATACCGTAGTCTTTAGCTATCTGGGCTATGAGACCATTGAGATTCCCAATGTGGAAGTGGAGGCGGGCAAGGTCACCACCATAGATATCCCCATGTCTGCCAGTGAAGGGGTCTCCTTGGACGAGGTCGTGGTCACGACCGTAGCGCGAAAGGATTCCGAAGTGGCTTTGCTCTTAGACCAAAGAAAGGCTGTAGAAATAAAGGAAAGTATTGGGGCAGAACAACTTTCTAGGCTGGGTGTATCCGATGCGTCTGCCGCGACAACAAAGATTTCGGGAGTGTCAAAATCCGAGGGGTCAGGTCAAATTTACGTTAGAGGTTTAGGTGATCGCTATTTAACGACTACCTTGAATGGGTTGCCAATCCCGTCGGATAATGTGGATAAGAAAAATATAGACCTAGGATTGTTTCCTACGCGATTTATTGAGAACGTTTCCATAAGTAAAACCTTTGCACCCAATAATTCTGCCGATCAAGCTTCTGGCAATATTAACATTGAATCCAAGAACATTACTTCCCGAAGTGACTTTGGGATTAGTTTTAGTGGAGGAGGCAATTCCAACGTAGCCAGTGGGGATGCTTTTGATAATTTTAAAGCAACTGCCGTTAATAGTGATGTTAATCTTGGCATTTTTTCAAGACCCTACCAAATCGATAATATGGTGCAATCGTTAACGCGTCAGACTTGGAATACGCAAAGCGTTGATGTGCCATTGAATTATTCCTTTAGTTTTAATGCTGGTGGATTTTTAGATGAAGCGGGTAAGTTTCGCTTATTATTTGCTGGTGGACAATCTGTAGATCATGAGTACCGCGAAGGATTGTTTAGGGAATTTGATAGGGGCATAACAAATAGTCTGTTGGACATAACTGGTGGTGCAAGGGATTTTGTGCCCGATGGGGATAACATTTATTGGAGACGTACCGTAAATACGAATGCCATGTTAGTGGCTCAGTATAGGATCAATGATAACCATAGGCTTAAGTTTAATGCTTTTGCCGTTAATAAAGTCTTTGAAGAAACTCGTGAAGCGGGAAGGAGTGGTGAAGCCATAGTTTTTGATGAACTGACGCCAAATTCCGTTGCGGGCAATCAGTTCGTAAGAGACCAAAATATAAAAAATACATTCTTATCCATCTTTCAGCTAATAGGAACCCATAACACTGGCGAAAGTAATCAACTCGATTGGGCAATAGGGTATAACCGTTCAGCGGCCGATGAACCCAATCGTATTAGGAACGAATTCAATTTTAGAAATGTAGATGGTGTTCCTCAAAATGAAAGACCCATAGAGTTTGGTAATACGGGAGGCTTTCAACAGCGAAAAACATCACAAGATATTCTGGATAACGAATACAATGGGCGTATTAAAGATGCCATAACCTTAAAAAAGGATGAGGACGAGAACGCTATTTATAAATTAAGTTTTGGGGGTGATGGAAGATTTAAACAACGGGATTTTAGATCTGTTTTTACGGGCTTTGAAGAGGGAGGCCCCATAGGAACCCTGCTTGTAAATTCCATTGATGATTTAGACGATATTTTCACACAACAGAATATTGATGATGGTTTGTTACAGCTTAACGTTCAGCCCGAGGACACGTATAACGGCGAATTGACTTCTTATGGGGCGTTTACGGATTTTGTAGGGGTTTTTGGAAAATTCACCGCTGGGGTTGGACTACGTTTTCAAAGCGATCAAATCGATATAGATTGGGACGTAAATAATGCTCCTGGCGGTCGTGAAGGTTCTAGAAATTTATCGTACGATAGATTGTACCCTTCCTTAAATCTAAAGTATGATTTAAATGATAGAATGGCACTTAGATTGGCAGGAAGTCTAAGCCAAACGCTGCCGGAATTCAAAGAAATTGCACCCTTTGAATACGTTGATCCACAGGGCCAAATTACAGCGGGTAACCCAACCCTAGAGGCTTCTACCAATGTAAATGTTGATCTAAAGTTTGAGTTTTTCCCTTCAAATGGGGAGCTATTATCCGTAACCACGTATTACAAAAGTATAGACGACGCAATTAATAAATCGCTGCGTACTGGAGGTGGGGATGTCTTTTCTTTTTACAATACTGGAGATGCGCGTATTCTTGGGCTGGAATTGGAAGGGCGCATGTTCTTAATCAAGAAAAGGGATTCGTTACCTAACCTCAAACTCTCTGGAAATGTATCCTATATAGACCACGTTCAGAATTTAAAGGACGTTTCCGAAGGCATAAATGAAAACGGATCTCCAAGAACCTTTCAGTATAGGGGAATTGATGAAATAGGTTTAGAGGGTGCTTCGGATTGGACAACCAATTTGGCATTAACACTGAACACGGGAAAAAAGTATCCTTACGAACTCACTTTAACAGCCAACTACGCATCCGATAGAATTTTTTCTTTAGGCTCTCCAATTTTTCAAGGTGAGGATCCCAATAACCCTGGAGTTTTCTTCGAAGACACTAGTTTTAATGGTGAAATCATTGAAAAAGGTGTTGTAGTACTCGATTTCATTTTTAGTAAGGATATAAACGAACATTGGAGTATTGGAGCTTCAGCAAAGAACATCTTAAACCCAGAGATTCGTCGCTTCCAAGAGGTAGCTTCAAACTTTGGCAATTCTACGGCTACTCAAGAAGAGACGGTATTAACGTACACCAGAGGATTAAATGCCAATTTGAGTATCAACTATAAATTCTAAACTAAAATTACATAAATGATGAAAAAGTTAATTCAATTTCTAAGTCTAGCCATTGTGGCTGGGATGTTTTTGACCGGCTGTAGCAGTGATGATAACGGTGGTGATCCG
>JBCCXH010000435.1:0-4628 GCA_039192005.1 Bacteroidota bacterium | reverse complement strand
GCCAAAGAAGTGAAGGAATATCGGGATATTTCAAAGGGCTTTGGTGAAATTTGTTCCGAAATCAGCGGTTCGTCGCACGATCAAATCTTTTTAAGACAAATCATCTTCACGTCATTTTTGCTTCAAAAATTCATCAAAAGGATTTATCATTCCTCTGAATTTTCAAAACAAAACTGACATAAATATGACTTGCTGAGGTTGAGATTTTTAATTGAGCTCAGGTTTTGAGAAAGTTGACCATCATTTTCTCGATGATCTTTTAGACCTTATTTCGATCGGATGATGAGTGAGTCATCTCTTATCGGTTGAGTAGAAGCGTCTGATGATGACACCATTAATACATTCTTAGTTTGCAAGTTGAAAGGTACTTTTTCTCATTCCTGAAATTTGGATTTTTGGTACGTCCCATAAGAAATTAGACAGATGAAGAAGAGTATGCTTTTCCTGTTACTGATCCTTTCACTTCGGTTATTTGGAAACGATGGCGTGGAGACTCAACGACCCAATGTGATTTTTATACTAACGGATGATCAGGGTATTGGTGATTTAGGGTGTCATGGGAACCCCTGGTTAAAAACGCCTAATATTGATGAATTTTATGAGGAGTCGGTTCGTATGACGGATTATCACGTAAGTCCGTTGTGTACCCCTACCCGAAGCGCATTAATGACAGGGCAGTATCCGATCAACAATGGGGCTTGGGCGACATTCAAAGGGCGGGATGCATTATCCGAAGACGCTAAGACGGTTGCAGATGTTTTCAAAGAAAACGGATATAAAACAGCCCTGTTTGGCAAATGGCACCTGGGGGATAATTATCCCACGCGTCCCACGGATTGTGGTTTTGAGGTGGCGATACATCATTTAGCAGGCGGCATTGGTGAACTTTCGGACTATTGGGGCAACAGCTACTTTGATGATGTCTTTTATGTGAACAACGAACCTAAGCAGTTTGAAGGCTACTGCACGGATGTATGGTTCACGGAAGCTATGAAGTTCATTGAGAAAAGCAAAGACGAACCGTTTTTCATCTACCTGCCGCTGAATGCCCCTCACGATCCACTCATCGTTGAGGAAAAATACGCGGCCCCTTACAAGGAGCTGGAAGATAAACAGATCGTCTCCGCAAACCTCTATGGAATGATTGCAAACATTGACGAGAACTTTGGAAAGTTCAGAAAGTTCCTCCAAAAAAATAAATTGGAAGAGAACACCATTTTGATCTTCATGAGTGACAATGGCACCCGGTTTGGTTACAGTAAAGATGGAACGTTGGGCTACAATCAAGGGTGGAGGGGAATCAAAGGCAGTAAGCTGGAAGGAGGGCATCGTGTTCCTTTTTTCTTACGTTGGCCACATGAAAATATCGTTGGAGGGCGAGATGTGGACGTATTAACTGCTCATGTAGACGTATTACCCACCCTGGCAGGTTTATGTGGAATTTCCGTGCCGTCCGATATGCCGGTAGATGGTGTTGATTTTTCGGAGGTTTTAAAAAACAGCGGTACAATAGACAAGCGTTCTGTGTTTGTCCATCACCGGCAGGACTGGAGACCCCCATTTGATGTAGACCAAACGTGTATCATGAAGGATAGCTGGCGCCTTATCAATGGCAGCAAACTATATGACATTTCCGAAGACCCCCAACAGACAGAGGACCTGTCGAAGACCCGGCCCGACGTGTTAAGTGGGTTACTAGCAGAAAACGATCAATTCATCAAAGCATCCAAAGAGAATTTAACCTATTACGAATTACCCGTTCACGTGGCGGGCCACCCTGCTCAGGAAGAGATCAAACTAACCGTTCAGCATGCCGCTGGTGAAGATCGGGGCATTTGGAAGACGGAGCAGGTATCGTCGGGAGTAAAAAGTAAAAACAACACGCATGCATTGAGCATTCACCATGAAGGGTGGTACGAAATAGCCTGCAGGAGGTGGCCAAAAGAATGCCCGGGACCGATGTGGGGCATCCCGGAAATCAATCCCAAAAACCTGTTTGACTATCAAACTATTCGTCCTGAGAAGGTGCGCATACGCATTGCTAATCAAATCCTCGAAAAAGAAGTAAACGGAGAAGAAAGCTCAGTAACCTTCAGGACAAAATTGCCAAAAGGAAAGAGCTTGTTGGTGACAGATTTTATTGAAGGCCAGGAAACCTACGGAGTGTACTACACTTATGTAAAATGGCTGGGTAATTGAAAAATATCAGATTGGAAATGCATAGGTAGGGTTGTAGAAATGAATCCTTCATCGTTTCAACAAAGCATCAACCCGGTCGCAATGCCATTGCGACCGGGTTGAACCTGATGCCACACCAGAAGTTTGGGGCGATGCTACCGTATAATCGGTAAACGCGTAATCACCCTTTGCTGTCCGTTGGAAGCAGTAACAAGGTACATTCCGGAGGGCAATGACGTCTCAATCGTGATGAGATCATTCGCGATGATGTTTTCCTTGGTAAATACCAGATTTCCAAGTGTCGTGTAGACCGCCAGCTGAATGGGGTCATTGAAAAAGGTATTCTTTACATGAATTGTTCCATTCGCTGAATTTGCGTAAACAACAAACGATTCCGCTTCTTCTTTCAGGTTTGCCGCTTCAGTAACCGAGGTGGTTCTGGCTTGAAAAGACGGAGCGCTGGTATCGAACTGAATGTACCCATTACAATGAATCCACTCGCTGAAAGATCCACCACACTGGCCTTGCCATACTCCGGTATTAATCAGTTGATCTTCGGATTGGAACGTTTCCCCGTTTATAGCCAGATAATCGATCTGTACGTCCCGGGAGAACGAATCATTCCCATAGTCGATGCGTATCGTGCCGGTTGCTTCTGTAGTCACATGGTAATCCAGAAAGGAGGTGGACAGTGCCCAGGTGTATACAATTTGGTCATCAATGATCAGGTTGATTTCTTCATCTCCCTGAACGCCCCTTGCCCTTACAACATAGGTCGTTTCAGTAACTGTATCGATGATTTCTGCAGCCTCGGCCTCATTCGTTTCATATTGAATGTACCCGTTGCAATGAATCCACTCGCTGTTTGATCCACCACATTGGCCCTGCCATACCCCGGTATTGATCAATTGATCCTCAGACTGAAACGTTTCGCCATTTGCAACGACGTAATCAATTTGTACGTCACGGATGTTGGAGTCATTCGTGTATTCTAACCTTACCGTGCCCACAACATCTGTGGAGATTGTATAGTCTTGAAAAACAGTCGTTACGGTCCATGTTTGTATTTGTTGATCGTTAATGATCAGGCTAATTTCCTCATCTCCCTGGACTCCTCTCGCTCTTACTGTATAGTTAGGCTCTGGCTCCACGGGGGCCTCGGTTACATCGTATTGGATGTATCCGCTACAGTTAATCCATTCGCTGTAAGACCCGCCACACTGGTCTTGCCATACTCCGGTATTGATCGGTTGGTATTCAGACTCAAACGTTTCACCATTTGCTACCACATAATCAATTTGTACGTCACGGATGTCGGAGTCATTGGTATACTCTACTCGGACCGTACCCGTTGCGTCTGTGGAGACACCGAAATCCTGAAAGCTGGTGGAGACGGTCCAGGTTTGGATCGTTTGGTTATCAATAATCAGGCTGATTTCCTCATCGCCCTGCACTCCTCTTGCCCTTACCGTGTAGTTCTCCGGTGCAGAAGGTGAGGGGCATACATTCGTCAATAGCGATTCGGGGATGATGGATGTGTTTTGTATGGAATTAGGATCAGAGGTTGAAATTTCTTCCGCAAAAGGCGTTGCCCAGTTGCCAAAGGTACCATCGGTCGTGACATCAAAAACACTGTTGGGAGCACCGCAGTCATTGTTATTTACCAATCCCCAGGACCAGGACAACCATCCGATTTTTTCTCTTTGCAAAATGTCAATCATTTCGGTATAAGGGAAAATTTCATTGCAAAAACTTGGAGAAGCGGCGAGCTGAGGGCCTTCACCGATGATGTAGGGAAGCTTTTTTGACCGGGCATCTGCAACCATGTTATTCAAACGTTGGATTTTGTCAGCGCTGGTCCCTCCAAACCAATACGTATGTACGGAAAAGATGACATTGTGAAGCGGGTCATGTGCCAGCAACTCTTCGCCACCTTGTAGAAAGTAATGTTCGAAGCTACCAAACCCACCACAGTCAATCATTAAAGGAGCATCGATGCCGGCATCCCGTAGTTGCGTAATGGCATCTTTGTAGTAATCCACCCACTGCTGAACGGTCTCTCCTCCGGCACCCACTTCATTACCAATATTGACGATCAGCCATTTTTTATGTTTTTGAATAAGGTCGAGCACCGCAGGTCTTTTCCAGTAGTCAAGGAGTAATTGTAATTTGCTGAAATCACCTGTTGCATCATGTAGCTCCGCTACAGGTATCATGTTATTATCGAGGCTATTCTGGATCAATTGGTCGAATTCATTTTCGTCACCTTCCGTCGTCCAGACCAATCGTACGGCATTGGATCCGGTCTTTGCGATTTCCGGCAACGTAGTGGCACCTGTTCGATCTCCTGACCAGATAAACATTTCATTGTAGCCCCGCATCACAATTTCCTCTCCACAAGAAGAACGTATTTTGCCATTATCCACATAAATGGTGTTGCTGGTTTGTGC
>JBCCXH010000434.1:0-4634 GCA_039192005.1 Bacteroidota bacterium | reverse complement strand
GGAGAATACACCATTTCTTATCAATTTCTTGGGTTTCAGACCGAAATGAAAAAAATTGTTTTGGACAAAGATCTGAGGATAGACATTGAATTGGGAGCGGACAGCCAAAACCTCCAGGAAGTGGTGGTCACAGCAGAGCGAGAAGACCAGAACATCACAAGAAATGAGGGAAGCGTCATTACACTTGATATGAAAAGTGTTAAAGCTTTACCCGCCCTCGGAGGTGAACCGGATATCTTAAAAATCATTCAAAGTACCCCTGGAGTAAAAACTGCAGGAGAAGGGAATTCGGGCTTTTATGTTAGAGGCGGCGGACTCGATCAGAACCTGATACTACTTGATGAAGCATTGGTTTATAACCCGTCGCATTTATTGGGGTTTTTCTCCGTATTTAATGGCGATGCCCTGAAAAATACGGAGTTGTATAAAGGAGGGATGTCGGCAGAGTATGGTGGCAGAACCTCTTCCGTGATGGATATACGCATGAAAGATGGTAACAACAAACAGTTTGCGGGATCGGGTGGGATCGGGTTAATCGCCTCTCGCCTTACGTTAGAAGCACCCATCGTTAAGGATAAAGGCTCATTCATTGTCTCCGGTAGGAGAACGTACGCTGATTTGTTTCTAAAACTTTCTAATGACCCCTCAGTAAATCAAAATGTACTGTTCTTCTACGATGCCAACGTAAAAGCAAACTATCGAATCAGCGATAAGGATCGAATCATTGTTTCCGGCTATACAGGAAGGGATAAGTTGGGATTTCAGGATCAGTTTGGTTTTACATGGGGAAACATCACAAGTACCATTCGTTGGAATCACCTTTTCTCCGACCGGTTATTTTCCAATACGACCCTGCTCTTCAGCAACTACGATTACAGTGCGACACTGGGTGGCGGTGAAGAAGAAATCGGGTTAGAGTCCGTCATTGAAGATTTCAGCTTAAAACAAGATTTTTCTTATTTTCCTGACGATAAGAATGAGATCAAATTTGGGTTTAACCTTATTGACCATACGTTAGAACCAGGAAATTTGAATGCGGGTCCTGAATCGGGATTTTCCTCAGAAAAAGCAACCCCACTAAATGGGTTAGAGGGTGCGGTTTACATCCAAAACTCGCAACAGTTATCGTCAAGGCTGAATGTGAATTATGGAATTCGGTATTCTTTCCTTCAACGGTTCGGGAGCGGGACTCAGCTCGCGCTGGATGAGAATAGGAATATTACAGGTCAACAAGAATTTGGGCCTGGAGAACGGATGAGTTATCAGGGCGGGTTTGAGCCACGTCTTTCCGCAAATTTTTCACTCGACAAGAGCAGCTCGTTAAAGCTCGGTTTCAATAAAAATTATCAGTACATCCATCTATTGACCAGTGCTACGTCTTCTTCACCGCTGGATACCTGGATTATGAGTGGGAAGAACATAAAGCCGCAAATTGCCGATCAAATATCCCTTGGCTATTTCAGAAACTTTGGTGGCAAAGCGTATGAAACATCGGTTGAGGTGTATTATAAGGACATGCAGCATGTGATCGATTATCGAACCGGTGCCAATGTGTTTTTTAATGATGA
Organism: Bacteroidota bacterium; assembly: GCA_039192005.1. GTDB lineage: Bacteria > Bacteroidota > Bacteroidia > Cytophagales > Cyclobacteriaceae > Ekhidna. The sequence goes on along the minus strand of JBCCXH010000434.1, from coordinate 3,066 downwards.
AGTAGAAGCCGACTTGCTGTCAGGTGATGGCGAATCGTACGGTGCAGAATTTTTTGTCAAAAAAAACAATGGAAAATTGACCGGGTGGTTGAGCTATACGTTGTCATGGACCGATCGGCGGTTCAATGAAATAAATAATGGACAGCGCTTTCCCGCGAGACAGGATAGAAGGCATGATGTATCGCTGGTAGCTTTATATAAGATTAGTGAGAGCCTGACATTCACCGGAAATTTTTCATATTATACGGGCGATGCCGTCACCTTCCCCTCTGGCCAATATCAACTTGACGGTGCTTCAGTTCCATTATACTCGGAAAGAAACGGAAACAGAGCGCCAGCTTTTCACCGCATGGATGTAGGTCTTACCTGGGATCGACCGAAGAAAGGAAGGTTTGAAAGCAGTTGGAACTTTTCACTTTACAATGTATATGCTCGCCAGAATTTCTTCATTATAGACTTCGGACCCAGCGAAGACGTCCCGAATGTAAACGAAGCAGTTCAAACTTCTTTGTTCACCATTGTTCCGTCAGTTACATACAACTTCAAATTTTAGCCCGTAAGCCGAAAGTAAAAAAGCGGTAAGTAGGAAGGTGACTGAAAACGGCCCCTTCTTTCAACGCAGAATATTTCAATATAAATCATACATAAATGAAAAAGTTACTCAACGTATTAGCGATAAGTATTACCCTTTTCGCTTGTGAAAAAACCATTGACCTGAATCTCGATGAGAGTTCGCCTCAACTTGTGATTGAAGCAAACCTTGCAGAAGGTGAGACGACACTTTTAGTGATCGTTTCAAGAAGCACCCCGTACTTTGAGCCAGGCACGGAGGAGCGCATTGATCAAGCCATCATAACGCTCTACGATGATCATGGAAATATCACCGCTGTTCCAAACATGGATAACGGGCAGTACGCGGTTGAAATGGTCGGAGTGCCAGGGACAACGTATCGTTTAGAAGTCATACTGGGTGATGCGACTTACACGGCAGTTTCCACCATGCTCCAAAATGTAGAACTACTGGAGCTGGAAGCGGATTTTGAACCCGAGAGTCCATTCAATGACGAAGAGGGATATGAAGTACTAATGAAATACAACGATCCTGCAGGACAGCGGAATTATTATCGCCCCGTTTATTCCATCGATGGAGTTCCTCAACGAGAAGGAGAAAAAATGCAGGTAATTACTGACGACTTTAATGACGGCGTTGAAGCAAAGTTTCCCATTACGGGAGACATCTTTCAATCAGGAGAAGTTGTGCTGGTAGAATTAAGGCACCTTGATGAGTCGGCATACGACTATTTCAAAGCACTTGTAGATATCGTAGCCGCGGAAGGTTTGGGAAGTGGGATTGCAGCACCTGGAAATCCCGTTAGCAATTGGACAGGAGGTGCAGGGGTTTTAGGACATTTTACTGCTTATAGTCTGGATACCTTATCCATTACGATACCATGATTTATAAGACTAAATTTTTCATTTAAAATGGTAGAGGTATTTAAAACAGACATTGGCTGTCGGGAAAAAGCAAGGCAAGTATGTTACGTTATTGAATGTGACTTGAAACACAAAAAGGCAACCGTTGATCTTCAAGACTGTGACAAGATCCTTCGTGTAGAGAGTGATCAGGTGATGGTGGAACTGGTAAAACTTATTTTAAAACATCTTGATGTGAAGTACGAGCATTTAATTTATAAGTCCATTAATCCGAAAAACACGGGTGTTATTCTTTTGATGCTATGAACAAATCTGTTACTAAAGAATACCTTAGAAACCTTAATGCAGAAGCAAAGGGATGAAAATGGCCATTTTGAAAGGTTAAAGTCTTGCCATAACCTTCCGGCCATTTTATCTGTAAGTTTTCAATTTGTTGAGTTGCAGAACAAAGGAGAAAAGGGACGCTGTAAAAAATAGGCGCTTTCCGAAATTACTTCGTAAGCAAAGAAATTAGTTGCCTTGTTTATCTTTCCATTCTTTGACTAGTGAAGGCAATTCTTCTCCTTCTGCTACAAATATCAAAGAAGCAGAGTTCATGCAATACCGTAATCCTGTTGGTGCCGGACCATCATTAAATACATGACCAAGGTGTGAGCCGCTTCCGCTATCAACAACTTCTGTGCGAATCATGCCGTGACTTTTATCGACAATCTCTTTGACTGCATTTTCATCGATTGGCTGGTAAAAGCTGGGCCATCCTGTCCCGGACTTGTACTTATGCTCGGAGCTGAATAAGGGCTGACCAGTAGCTGCGGAGTAGTACGTTCCTTCTTTCTTATTATCCCAATAGGCTCCGGAAAAAGCATATTCGGTACCCTGCTCGCGCAGTATGTGAAATTGCTCGTCAGAAAGCATCTTCTTCCACTCTTCATTGGTCTTTTGAATTGGATATGAATGGTTTTCCATTTTTGTGTTGGATTTTGTTTGGCAAGCCCCGGTAAAATATGCAAGGCTAAGAATTAAAATAAACGATAACCTCATTGTTTTTTATTTGGATAACGGAAGGTTAGGCTAATTGTTAGCAAAATCAAGGGCTAACTAAGTAATTAGGTGATATGATCATTGCAAATGTCACTTTCGCGATAAGTAACATGCTGGATCCGAATACCATGCTACTCATCTATCTGGTGTGAAGAAAACGTTTAAATGACAGGTATGGCGGTTGTAGGTTTTGAGTGGACACGGCGTGGTTAGTCTAAGGCCAGCATGGTAAGCGGCCGTCGCTGCGGGTAGTTTGTAGCACTGGGATGCCTCAAAAGGTGCCTTGGATGGACCGTTAAGTTTAGGAGGTTTAGGTGCGGCCGGCCAGGCTTGACCCCAATGTTGTTAACTTAAGCTTTTATTATTTCCCTCTCCTAGAGAGGGGGCAGGGAGAGGAAGAAAGAAAACCTGCTTAAGTTAATATTATTGGGCTTGATACCAGTGTTTAAGGAGGTTCTTGTGTATGGGTTAATTTTAAGGACTTAATTGTCTCAGGGAACGAATGGATATCTCAAAATGACGGAAGAAGAAATAGATCGGTTGACTTGGAATTACAGGGTAATGAAAAAGCAAAACGAAAGTGGAGAGATG
>JBCCXH010000433.1:0-4647 GCA_039192005.1 Bacteroidota bacterium | reverse complement strand
TTAAAATTAAAAATAAACCAACATATTATATTAACAACAACAAATAAAAACGCAACACGCCCACTTATCTATGGAAATCCCTTTGTCGTCAGCTTGGTTTTTTATATATTTGAATATTTCCATTATCCAAATTAACGTAAGAAGTGCCATGAGTGAAACAAAAAGCAAGACGAAGCTTCCGGTATCAAAAAAAGAAATTATTGAAGATTTCAAGCTTGCGGTGGCCAGTAGAGAGGCCAGTTTAATTGGGAGAAAGGAAGTTTTTATGGGAAAAGCGAAGTTTGGAATTTTCGGAGACGGCAAAGAAATCCCACAAATCGCCATGGCAAAGTTTTTCCAAAATGGTGACTGGCGCTCCGGTTACTACAGAGATCAAACATTCATGATGGCGATTGGGCAATTAACCGCACAACAGTTTTTCGCACAACTCTACGCACATACGGATGTAGAAGCTGAACCCGCCTCTGCCGGAAGAATGATGAATGGTCATTTCGCTACCCGATTTTTAAATAACAAAGGAGAGTGGCTCACCCAGACCGATAAAAAAAATTCAAGTGCGGACATTTCGCCAACCGCGGGACAAATGCCGAGATTGATCGGTTTGGCTTATGCCTCAAAACTCTACAGGGAAAACAAACAACTTGGAGACCTCAAAGACTTCAGTATAAATGGAAATGAGGTGGCTTTTGGCACCATCGGCAACGCGTCTACTTCAGAGGGGCACTTTTGGGAGTCAATGAACGCCGCAGGTGTACTACAAGTACCCATGGTATTATCCGTATGGGATGACGATTACGGAATCTCGGTACCTCAACGCTTTCATACAATCAAACAAAGCATATCAGAAGCCCTGGCCGGATTTCAAAAAACCGACGAACAGCCTGGATTTGAAATTTTCACTGTCAAAGCGTGGGATTATGCCGGTCTGCTTTCTACCTATAAAGAAGCAGTAGACCTTTCCAGAAAACACCACATCCCCTGCCTTATCCACGTGACAGAAGTCACGCAACCTCAAGGACACTCCACCTCCGGATCACACGAGAGATACAAACCAAAAGAACGTCTTGAATGGGAAAAAGCTCATGACTGCATTCTTAAAATGAAGGAATGGATGTTAGCGGAGGGAATAGCTTCGTCCACCGAATTGGACGAGATCGAAAGCGCAGGAAAAAAAGAAGCAAAAACATCCAGAGAACAAGCTTGGAAAGCTTTTTTAAATGAAATAAAAAGAGATCAGCAAGAAGCGCTCAATCTTATCAGAACGCTAGCCAATGTATCGTCATCTAAAAGCGTGGTTAAAGGAGTTGCAGATGACCTGGAAAAAGCATTGAACTCTGAAAAATCAGACGTTCTTCAAGCTGTCCGAAAAGTACTTCGTTACACAAAAGATGAAGAGCTGGTTGAAAGGAGTCATTTACTAGACCTCTTAAAATCCCTGAAAGAGAAATTTCAGAATCAATACAGCTCTCATTTATACAGCACCTCCACATCCTCTGCGCTTAAAATCAATTCAGTACCGGCTACGTATACTGAAAAAAGCGAATTGATGGATGGTCGTGAAATACTGAACGCTTGCTTTGATTCGCTACTCAAAAAAGATCCCAGAGTATTCGCCATAGGAGAAGATGTGGGGAAAATAGGAGATGTTAACCAAGGATTTGCCGGCCTGCAGGAAAAGTACGGTGAGATCCGGGTAACAGATACAGGCATCAGAGAAACAACCATTATTGGTCAGGGAATAGGGGCTGCCCTTCGTGGGTTAAGGCCTATTGTTGAAATACAGTACCTGGATTATCTTCTTTATGCCTTACAAACGCTATCCGACGATCTGGCTACACTTCTTCATCGGACGAAAGCTGGACAGAAGTCCCCTTTGATTATACGAACAAGAGGCCATCGCCTGGAGGGTGTTTGGCACTCAGGCTCACCTATGGGCATGATTTTGAATTCAATTAGAGGTATTTACGTCCTTACTCCAAGAAACATGACTCAGGCCGCAGGTTTTTACAACACGTTGATGCAATCGGATGATCCGGCGCTGGTCATCGAATCCCTGAACGGATATCGCTTAAAAGAGCGTATCCCGGACAACCTGGAAGACTTTCAACTTGCCTTGGGCATACCAGAACTATTAAGAGAAGGTACCGATGTCACGATTGTTACGTACGGATCGACTTGCCGAATTGTGATGGATGCTGCCAACCAACTCGCTGAAGAGGGGATAGAAGCAGAGGTAATAGATGCCCAGACGCTTATCCCATTTGACAGAGAAAAGGTTATCGTCGATTCTCTGAAGAAAACCAACCGATTCGTGGTTGTAGATGAAGATGTACCCGGTGGTGCCTCGGCCTACATTTTACAAAAAGTACTGGAAAGGGATAACGGTTATTTCCACTTAGACTCCAAGCCTTTGACAATCACTGGTAAAGATCACAGACCCGCTTATGGCAGCGATGGGGATTACTTCTCTAAGCCAAATGTAGAAGACATTGTAGAAGATGTGTATGCGTTGATGTCTGAGTCAGACCCTTCGCGTTTTAAGCGCATTTTTTAATGGACTACTATTAATTCCGACTAAAATTAAAAGATCCGTTTTTGAGTATTCAAAGCATTTGAGAACTCATTTTTAAAACCTGAGTCTACCGCTACGACATATCCTCACGCGGCAGACCGTCACCACAAAAAGATCAGGCTTGGCGTCCCCACAGGGCAGGGCTTTAGGGAGTTAAAAGTCTGGACCGGAAGCACATGGCTCGCCAATGTTTTTAAGCTTTTCGCACGGTACTTAAAAATCTTTCCCGGATGCCCGTAATTAAGTATTATAAAATATCTCTGAGAATAAAAGGATTGGATTCAACCGTATTGCTTCGGTTTAGTTGCCGATCATAAATATAAAAGCGAAGTTTGATGCTATCTTCAAGAAAAGCAGAGCTAAAAGCCCTAGACAATATGGAATGCGTGATCGTGCCTTCATTCCCATTAGGATCGAAAACAGGAATTCTTACATCAAAATCCCCAAGTGTACAGTCTGGTCGGTTAAAAAGCGCTCTGAAATCTATGACTCGAAAGGTATCATTAGGCTGTTTTCTCAAAAAATCTATATGCATGTTATCGTGAAACTCATTTCGCGCCACATAAAACGTATCCGCATCAATGATCTCATAGTCTTCACATCCATAAGCAGGACGATTATCGGTCTCTGAAAAGAGTTGCTTATCCTGAGGGAAAAAGATGTATTCCGTCTCTCCGTTGTTATTATCAAGTCTTACAGGAGCACTAAACAGTGGTAAAGCAGGAGATTCTTCCCCAATGGAAACCGCATTATCCTCAGCATCAATGATTACATTAAAAATCTGATAAGGTTCCGAAAGGTCTGCTATATCATTCCCTAAACCTATATCTCCGTCACCATCTTTAAAACTAAATGAAACAATCAACGAATCAAGTGCATCGGTATCAACGAACCGGACTCTTTCAAATTGAATTTGAGGAACATTTGAAAACTCTTCTGTTTCAAAACAAGAGGTCGTGATAATAATCAGACCAATGAAGAATAATTTAGCCGTTAGTTTCATATCATTCGTAACAAAAATATAAATAATTAACCTTAATAATCATAACCTATGTCCTTCTCAGACAGTTTCAAAAAATCACTTCTTAGTATTGAAAAGGACAGCTTTGAATCTCACTCATTAGCGCTATTCTCGTACCAATTCCACTCCTGCCCGTTATATCAACACTATTGCCACCTGGTTGGAAAACGTCCTTCTAACGTATCTCGTATTCAGGAAATCCCTTTTTTACCGATAGCGTTCTTCAAAAATCATGCAGTAAAATCAGGAACATGGAAAGAAGAGAAAATATTTTTAAGCAGTGGTACGACAAATTCAGGAAGAAGTAAGCACTACGTCAAAACCCTCGATTTTTATTTCAATGTTGCAAAAAAGGCATTTGAACAATTTTACGGAAATCTAAAAGAAATAAAAATCCATGCACTGCTTCCTTCTTATCAAGAGCAGGGAGATTCATCATTAATTGCCATGGTGGACGACTTCATGAGCAGGTCCTTACCCGGATCTCGCTATTTTCTAAATGAATACAAGAATTTGAATGATGAGTTATTGGCTTCTAATGAAAAAAAAATATTGCTGGGAGTTTCCTATGCGTTATTGGACTATGCAGCAACCAGCCCTTCAAAATCTGAAAACCTGATTGTAATGGAAACAGGGGGCATGAAAGGACGACGCAAAGAAGTAATAAGGGAAGATTTACATAATGAATTAAAGGGTGCATTCGGAGTAGCCGCTATCCACTCGGAATATGGAATGACTGAGCTATTTAGTCAGGCATACGGTGAAAATGGATTTTTTAAATTTCCTAAATGGGCAGATGTGTTGATACGAGACATCAATGACCCGTTTACTTATAAAGAAAATGGGGAAACCGGAGGCATGAACATCATCGACCTCGCTAATGTCGATAGCTGCGCTTTTATTGAAACAAAAGACCTGGGGAGAAAAAATAGCGACTCCTTTGAGGTACTTGGTCGTTTTGATAATTCCGATGTTCGTGGGTGTAATCTAATGTTTTAAAGAAAAGGTGAAATATTTTAGCAAATTAGAAGTTGTATAGTGGATTAAAACTTAT
>JBCCXH010000432.1:0-4650 GCA_039192005.1 Bacteroidota bacterium | reverse complement strand
CCACCTTCTGGGCGTTCGAACCCATCCCGGGGATGAATACCCAATTCATGCTTCCAAAAAAAGATTACTTTCTAACCTGGTTCCAGGCGGCGGGTATCCCCACTCAGGCGCAACATAAAGCGGTTGCCAAACTTTATTTAAACTGGATGCTCTCCGAAGAATTTCAAGAGAAATGGCTACAGTTTCCCGTGCGAAGAGACGTTGAAGCACCGTCGGGCTACCAATCCGTACATCATCACAACACGTCACCTGCGGATTTCCATCGGTGGTTATTAAAGCGTGATATCGTAGAGCGCTTTCGCATGCAGATGTTGCACCTTATCGGACCTGTCAAAGGACCCACACCCATCGATATCGATTACAGCAAAAAACCTCAATAGTTCAAAAAGAGTGAGGCAATCAGGTTTGTGCACGTCCTTTCAAGCAGGAGAGGAGCAACCAACCAAAACAGTCCTTTAGCAAGGATCTTAGCTGCGGCTCCTATTCAGCGTGTTGAATTGTCTCAAACAGACCTGCCTTTGCCATAGGCAGGCTTGCCACAATAAAAGAGTCCCGAATCTTCGGGTTAGAATGGTCCGCAAGCAGCGGTGGTTTTCGGCCTTGAAGAAAAATCAGGTCTCGGATGCTTTAAAGACATAAAAATTGATCTTTTAAATTTTAATCGGATATCAATAATCCCCTAATCGCATCAATCCCGTAATCGAAAAAATCCTCCAATCGCATCAATTCTTCAATCAAAAACTAATGATGCAATCCGTGCAAGAATGCGGGACAGTGAAGCTTTCGACGCGGTTTCTTTCGGTTTTTCCAGGGAAGCTCAAAGTTGTACTGCATCGCAAACTCATGCGCCCCACCACCCGTAACAACATCAAACTTGCTCAGTTGAATGTCGAAGCTGTAGCCAATTTCAAAACTGGCATACTCAAAACCGACCTGAAAAATGATCGCATCCTGATTGATCTGATTCGAGCCTTCGATGGATGGTAAGATCGGAATACCCCGATAATACGCACCTAATACCAATGGCTGCATGTGAATGGACGCACCGACGTCCAGTTGCTGGAAGTTTCCCTGCCTTTTGTAAAGGATGCTTGGCGCGACTGATGCGGGAACCCGACCAGTCGGCAAGTGCTTTATCAAGATGAATCGTCCACCAAAGTGGAACGAATACCGTATGGCCAGTTCGTCTACGCCACCCAAAAGTGAGATGTTGGGTCGGTTGATGTGATCAACGCCTACACCAAACCAATACCGGTCGGTGTAGACCAAAAGTCCACCTCCAACGTCCCAGTAATTTTTAAGTCTGAAGTTCCTCAAGCCGGGATCCTGAGACACAATGCCCCCACCAAAGTTGAGTTGATCTCCTAAAATCAGTTTGCTCTGGTCAAACCCCCGGATGGCATGCCCCAGTTTAATGGCCGGCTGCACGACCAGCGTCTTATGGATCACTGCGTGATACGAGTAGATAAAAGAACTCGTCGTGGTTTCCAGGTCTACTGTACCCTGTGCCTCCGAGTTAATCAGGAATCCAAACCCACTGTTGTAATGCACCGCACTGTAGTCAAAAGACGCAGAAGTGGAGGTGAACACACTGGGCAAACTCGGCCAGAGGATGCGATGGTTAAACGCAACCCGGGTATCGTGACTCGTTCCCACAAAGGCAGGATTGAGGTATACCGGATTGGAATAAAACTGCGAATACTGCATATCCTGAGCAGTGGTTGATAGCGCAGCCATCAATAATAATAAGAATAGTGGCGATTTTTTCATCTGATAAGCGTAACGTCTCCTGCTTGAATTTCATCTCTCCCGTCGGAATATTTCAATTCCAGTTTATACACATACACCCCTGCCGGTGCGAGTTTTCCCTGGTAATATCCATCCCATCCTACGTTTTTGTCGGAACTTTCAAATAGTAACTGACCCCATTTGTTATAAATAAACATTTTGAAATTGACAATTCCCTCGGCTTTGGGAAGGAACACATCGTTGACGCTGTTCACATCCAGCCGACCATCATCGGCCCCTCCACTCGGTCCGCTGAGGTCCGGTGTAAAGGCATTTGGTGAGTCCGTTTCTCCACCTTCTACCGCTTCGATCTCTTCCACACGGGCGAGCGTATCCGAGCAACCCAGCTCATTGAAAACAATAAGCGTGACGTCGTAAAATCCTGCAAGGGTGTAGGAGTGGCTGGGTTCAGGAGAGGTGGACGTAAATCCATCTCCAAAATCCCAGAAGTAAGAATCGACCCCGGAACCCAGGTCACGGAAAAATACCTCTTCGTCCGGTATGGTCACTACACGTTGTGAGGACACAAAATTGGCGAAAGGTTTGTCCAACACCTCGATGTAAGCAACTTTGGTGGTGTCTTGTACAGTTCCCACGTTGTTTTCACCTACCAGCCGTACGTTGTAAGATCCTCCGTCAAAATAGGTGTGCTCCGGTTCATCCAGGTTGGAAATGCTGCCGTCCCCAAACTCCCATAAGAATTCGCCCTGAATGGCACTCTGAGATAAATTCGTAAACTTAACGGTAAGTGGGGCGCAACCTCTGAGTGTGTCTCCCTCAAAGTCGATAACCGGGTCCGCAGGTAAAACGTTGATGGTCTGTTGAAAGCTATCTTCACAAAACTCGTCCGTGATCGTTAGTTCGATTTCGAAGGTGCCGAAATTCGTAAACGTAAAAGACCCTGGGTCCCGATCTGTAGACGTGCCCTGTCCGCCAAAGTCCCACTCGTAGGTAAACCCATTGTCCGGTGTGCTGGTGTTGGTCAGGTTGACGGTCGCATCCGGTAGCTGAACGATGTTGCTCGAAGTAGTAAACTCTGCGGTCAGGTCCGGTCGCCTTTTTTCCACGACCTTAACAGAATCTGCGGTCGTGCTGACACAGCCTGCCAGGTTGGTAGTCGTCAATGAGATGGTCACATTAAAATCACTTCCGCTGTTGACATCACGGGTATAAGAAACAAGGCGTTGATCGTCCGAGCCAAACTCGTTAGTAGGTGCCGGGACGTAACTCCATCCGTAATTCGTTAATCCTTTCTGGACCGCTTCCAATTCAAAAACCACGTCGTCGCAGTCTCCAATTTTGTTGATCGTAAACTCCGCTGAAGGTTGAGGGCTGATCTGGATGTTGAACGTATCGTTGGCAATACAAATCGTACTGGAAGACACTTCCATCACCACTTCGATGTTTCGAATGGCGTTGGAGGTATTTGTGATGTCATAGGCGAGTATGTCAAAATCAGGATCTACGGAATTCTTCACAATAGGTGCAGGATACTCAGGGATAAAGGCCCCGTTTTCGGATAGGTACCAGGTAATAGCATCCGGTCCAAGTGCCAGGGTCGCGGCATCTACTTCAAATTCGCTGGACCATGGAGAGCAGTTGGAACTGAACAGGTCATAAACCGGATCGTCAAAGTCCGAAACTGCTTCCGGTAAGATATCCACCAAAATCGGCGGTGCGCTGTTAATGGTACATCCATCACCAGAGACTGCACGTAGCGTGACATCGTACTGAAGGGTCCCGGTTGTGACGTTATTGAATTCTAAGAGGGTATCGGGTGTGTTAAATGTAATGGTAGGCCTCGGAGTGCCACCCTGATTGATATCTAAGAAGTAATCTACCGTCAGGCCGGTTATGGCCGAGTTGGCGACAATGGCGGTGTTGGTAAACTGAATCAAATCCCCAGGACAAATTTCCGATGGAAGTGTGGCGAAAAGGGTGGAAACAGGGTTGTGGTGTACACTTACCGTATCAACATAAATTTCTGATGGGCAGCCTCCTTTATTAGACGTCGTTCGAAGTGCGACGATGTCTCCATCATTCATCAAACGCGTAAAATTGGTGTTGTTGGCAAGCGGAGGTTCCGGATTGAACCCTGCAACGGCATCATAGCTAAAATCCCATTCGTAGACATCAATAAAATCATTATTAACAATGATCGGGATGTCGTTTGATGGAGAAATACTGGCAAAAGTCGTTAACTCACCCTCACATACGGTATCAGCTTCGAAGAATGCAAGGGGTTGGTCATAGATGAAAATGGTATCTTGAGCAAAACTGCTACAACTTGTGGAAGTATTAAAAGCTACGAGTCTTACCCGAATAAATTCTTCATTCGTAAAACTCCTAGTGAAATCCGGGACAGGATCAGTTAGGAAACCCCCACTCGTTGGTTCCGTGCTTATTAGATTATCGGCTTCATCGTAAAACTCATACCTATATTCTGTATTGGCTACGTCTATTGTGTTATCCCTGAATCCAACAGTAAATGTTTCGGAACCGGTTTGACAAAAAACTGGATTGATAGTAGAGGTGAAAAATTCATCATAAAAATCAAAATCCGCTACAGCATTAAGTGCAATATCTACAATGTCCTCAAAAACTTCTTCACACGATCCATCTGCGTTGTTGTCTGTCGCAATAAGACGAACTAATTTTTGTCCTCCGGTTGCGTATTGAAACGTTGGGTTTACATCCGTAGAAGTACCAAGAGACGGGTCTGTATCTAATGGTCCATCAAAAAACTCCCATAAATAAGTATATATTCCTGTGCCTGTGGTGCCATTTTCGAAATAGATATCTGTATTAATGCAATATTCTGTTAGCGTTGATCCAGTAGCGTTGGTTTCTCTTGTAATAAAT
>JBCCXH010000431.1:0-4651 GCA_039192005.1 Bacteroidota bacterium | reverse complement strand
ATTAAATAGTTCAAATGATCACTTTGTAATCATTTGAAACGTTAGCCTCAAGCATATCATCTACTTTGTTTGCCAAGGATCGATGTATATGAATACGACTTCACCTCGGCTGCCGCGTACTTGCCTGCAGCAAGCAGGGCTAACATACTTGAGACTTTCTCAGCAGAGCCTAAGTATAAAGCGTATCTCTGAATACACCAAAATCCTTTTGAAAAGAGTGGGTGTTTTTGGTTTTCGAAGAGTGCCTGTGTGGCTATGAAACAAAACCCAAATACTCGGTTTGCCTTATTTATCCTGTTCAAGCAGTTTTGCTAATTGTCTAAATGATCGGGTCAATTCGTCTCCTTTAGCGTTATCGATGTGATACAACAAAGACATGTAGATGAAGCCGGATGTTGTTTGAATTTTTATCTGGTTATCAATTTTGATCAGATAGTGTTTAGAAGTACTTTGTTGGTACCACCTACTAAACAGTTTTTCCCGCTTGTCTTGTTTTGAATCAGAATCAGCGCATACGTAAATCAATGCATGCTCTATTTGTTGGAAAAAATCGTTTATTATACTTTGTATAGTCAAAAATACTTGGGCATCTTTTGGCTCGATTTGTTCTCCCTTTTTATCCAGAATAAGCTGATAGATATTATCTCCTAGATTCGGATTAACGTTTTCGAGACTTTTATCTTCAACGAAAACAAGGTAGTATTCAATGCCTAACTTAGTCGTAAACCTGTAAGTGAATGTATCCCCGTCTAACGAGTAATTATACGGGTGTTGCAAGTTTGATTCCTTTGTCTTTTAAGGCTTGATGATCAATTTCACCTTTAAGATAAGCACGTACAGCTTTCTTATCTTCTATCATCTTGATAAGAGTTTTTTTTGCCTGCTCGATATCTGTGCTTTTATTCATTAAATCAAAGATAGCTATTTGCTATTTAAAAGTAATGATATCCGACTAAAATTTAAAAGATCAATTTTTGTGTCTTTAAAGCATCCAAGAACTGATTTTTCTTCAATGCTGAAAACTACCGCTTCGGACCGTCCCCATCGAACGTCGACCCGGCCTAAAGAGAGCAACAAGGAGCTGCTCCTGAACTGGGTGTCCCAGCCGGGTAAGGCTTTGGGAAATTTAAAGGAATAAAAAGCGTCCGGCAAGGAGGCACGCGGCTAGTGGTGATTTTACGAGTTATTTCCAAATCGAAAAATCTTTTCTCGAACACCAGTCGTTATTTGCTAAAAAAACGTATCATTCATTGAAGTGGTTATTCATCCATCCAAAGTTATTCGCATTTCCGGTGCTCGCTGATGTGATCACCTACAAGCCCGCCATTTCCTTGTTGGTCATCAGACACAACAGGAGCCGAAGAAACGAAAAATGTACAAAACCTTTGATCTAATATGCCCTGACCTCTACGCCTTTCATGTAGTTAATGAATGCCCGGTTTACGACCCGGTTGCCTCCGGGGGTTGGGTAGTCTCCAGTAAAGTACCAATCACCTAAATGACCAGGGATCGCTTTGTGGAGGTTTTCTACCGTTTGATACACCACTTCAACTTCCGCCTTGACATGTGCAGGTTTGACGATCTCCGAGATCTTTTGAGAGACCTCATCGTAAGTGAACGGATCGTATAACTCTTTCACGTGATTAACCGGTGTCATATCCGACTGACTGGCCAGGCATTTGTCAAAGACTTCATCGAGTAGCTCTTCTTTGTCGTGGTCCTTAAGTAATTCAATGACCGCCCTGAAGGCCAAAAACTCTTTCATCTTACTCATGTCAATGCCGTAGCAATCGGGAAACCGGATCTGTGGAGCGGACGAAGCAATGACAATCTTCTTGGGCTCCAATCGGTCGAGTAGTGTCAGAATGCTTTTCTCCAACGTGGTACCCCTCACAATGCTATCGTCTATGACAACGATGGTATCTGCATGTCTTTTGATCACTTCATAGGTTGTATCATACACGTGCGAAACCAGCTCATCGCGATGGTCATCGTCAGCGATAAACGTCCTGAGCTTTGCATCTTTCAGTACCAGTTTTTCTACCCTCGGCTGAAAGCTCAGCATGTCTTCGATGGAGTCTGCAGAAGGCTTTCCATCTAATATCACCTCTTTACGCTTTGCGGTCAAGAAGTTTTCTACGCCTCTCATCAGCCCAAGGAATGACGTCTCTGCCGTATTGGGAATGTAAGAAAAGACAGTGTTTTTCAGGTCTGAGTTAATGGACTTTAAGATCTGGGGGACCAAAAACTCTCCCAATTTCCTGCGTTCGTTGTAGATGTTTGGATCGGTGCCCCTGGAAAAGTAAATCCGTTCGAAACTACATGACTTTCGACCGATCGGCTCAATGAACTGCTTTTCTTCAAAATCTCCTTTTTTATTTATGATCAACGCGTGACCAGGCTTGATTTCATCGATCTCCGAGTACTCACAACCAAAAGCGGTCTTTATCGCTGGTTTTTCAGAAGCAACAACGACAATTTCATCGTTGTGGTAGTAATAGGCCGGACGGATTCCCGCGGGATCTCTGGCAACAAACGAGGCGCCATACCCGATCATGCCCGCCATGGTATACCCTCCATCAAAATCACGACATGAGCGTTGCAAAACCCGCTGAAGGTCTATTTCATTTTCAATTTTTTCCGTGATCTGCTCATTGGTATATTTTCCATCCTGATGGTATTTATCAAAGATTCGCTGATTTTCTTCATCCAAAAAGTGGCCGATCTTTTCCATCACCGTGACCGTATCCACCTTTTCTTTGGGAAATTGGCCCAACTCTACCAACTTATTGAAAAGCTCATCTACGTTGGTCATGTTAAAGTTCCCTGCCATGACCAGGTTTCTACTTCGCCAGTTGTTTTGTCTTAAAAAGGGGTGGCAGTTTTCGATGCTGTTTTTCCCGTGCGTCCCGTATCTCAAATGTCCAAGCCACGTTTCGCCCGTAAATGCATAATTTTCTTTGAGCCAGTCCGCACTTTTATATGCTCCGTTCTTGTCTCTCCGGGCTTTCTCATACTTTTTGCTGATTTTCCCGAAAACCTCTTCAATGGGATTGTCTGCGATGGTCCGATACCTGCTAATGTACCGATGACCAGGAGGTAAATCGATCTTGATGCTGGCAATGCCTACCCCGTCCTGACCCCGGTTGTGCTGTTTTTGCATCAGCAGGTACATCTTCTTCGCGGCGTACGAAGGCGTTCCGTATTTATCAATGTAGTACTGTAGCGGTTTTCTAAGTCGGAGGTGTGCAATACCACACTCGTGCTTGATCGAGTCACTCATAGGAAGGTGTAATTAATCAGTCTCTGCAAATTCATAACCAAATGCGGTACAAAGAACAGCAATAACATAACAATTGAAAAAAGAGTTGCAATAATTTTCGTTGAGATTGTGGGGTTAATCGACTGGGATGTCTGCTCCTTAACCAAAAAAAGCTGGTAAGGAATTTTTAAATAAAAGAATAAGGATACGACCGTAAGCAAAACAGAAACCACCAGGTATAGCATCAAAATGGAAGAATGGGCCGTTACATATTGCTCCCATAGCGTTGTGAAAAATAAGAATTTAGCGGTAAATCCAGCCACCGGTGGCAGCCCAACCAACGAAATGCAAAGGATCGTTAACGAAACTCCTATTACGGGAAATTTCTTTCCTAATGACGCGTATCCACCCAGCAAGTACACCTCATTACTTTCAAAAAAATCGATCAAATAGAAGATCCCAAAGTTCATAAACATATAAACGGTGGTGTACCAGAAGAGCGACGCTTCAGACGAAGTCGTGGGAATGATGGCAAGAGGCAGCAAAAACCCGGAATGTGCGATGGCTCCGAGGCTGATCATCCTACGAGCGTTCGACTGACGCAATGCTGCAAACGTTCCTACCGCCATGGTCAATAACCCAAACCCCAGGCATAACTCGGTAATGAAATGAGTCGCAGGAAAAATTGCCAGTACCCGCTTCAATAAAAGCAGCGAGGCCAGTTTGGGAACGATAGAGATAAATGCAGCCACATCATTAGGCGCAGACTGATAAGTGGCCGGCACCCAAATATGAAAAGGGAAAACCGAGGCTTTGAAAAACAACCCAAAAAGCATCAGACCCAGTCCTACGACCGGATGAAGTTCATCGAAGGAACTCGCCTCCCATTGATGGATAAAAAACGAGTCAACTGTACCGTATAGGATGCCCAGGCCGAGCAACATCATAGCAGAACTAACGGCACCAAAGATCAGGTATTTGATGGAAGCTTCGAATCCTTTCTTTTTGAAAGAAAAGCTTGTCAGCATGTAAGATCCAAAAGAAGTCAGTTCCAAGGCCAGGAAACTAACCAACAAGCTATTGGCTGTCATTAAAAAAATACTTCCAATAAGGATGCTCAACAACAAAAAATAAAACTCTGTGGCGTGCTTACCGGATCGGTTAAAAACTAATAGCAGCAATCCGCTTACCAAAAAAATAAAGGAGAATTGTTGCGTAGATTCGTTCACAAACAGGCTTGAAGAAAGTACGCTTCCTTCAAAGCTAACACCTAGGTTAAAATAGATGCCTAAAAGAATGGTACAAGCAAAAATGCCTTTGATCAACCCTTTGGAGGGCCGGATCAATCCTACCATTAGCAGGAGCATACTTCCTAACATGAGACAGGAT
>JBCCXH010000430.1:0-4656 GCA_039192005.1 Bacteroidota bacterium | reverse complement strand
TGCGAAGCGATTTCGCGCTAGTCGGAACGCCCGGTAGGTGTCGCGAGACCCTGGCCACCACAGTTTCGTTCGAATAGCCTTCGAACCGGGCACGCAGCAGGCGGCTGCCGTTGGTCTTACCCTCCTCACCTGGAAATGTCCTTTCCTGATAGCAATGCCAGCTTTTTTCCGTTTGAATATGCAGCCAAGCGCTTTTTTCCCACCAAAGTGATCAATGAACTGGCTTATGATAGTACCATCTATTTGTTACAATCCTTTGAAATTGATCCGGTCCAGTATTTATCACTTACCGCAACCATTTTGGATGGCGAGGATTCTACGGTCATCAAGACCCCGATAGATTCCATCTACTTGCGAGCGCTTGCGCCTGTCGTCTCCGACACCACGCAACTACTTACAAATGCCGACTACATCTCTGTAACGCGTGCCTTTAATTACTCACTGCTATACATCATACTCGGTGCGGTTCTTATTTTGCTGGTGGTCCTCGCCTTGGTTTTTGGAAAGAAAATCCTGAAATATTTTAAACTAAGAAAGCTCAGAAAAGAATACGAGACGTTCTCACAAATGCTGACAGCATTTATACGAGAATTAAAAAAACGACCCGATCCCGATACGGCGGAATATGCATTGAATACCTGGAAAAAATACCAGGAAAAGTTGGAGCAGTTTCCTTTTACCAAACTCACCACCAGAGAGATATTGGTAAAAGAGGTTAATCAGGAACTTGAAAAACCGCTTAAATCGATCGATCGATTGATTTACGGAAAAAGAGATACGGAAACGGTCTATCAGGATTTTCAACAGATAGAAGACTTCACTCAACACCGGTACAATAAGAAAGTAGATGAGATTAAGCATGGGAAATAACTGGTTATCACTCGAATGGTTTACTCCTGAAAGACTTCAAAGTTTTGATTGGGAAAATTCACTTTGGTTCTACGCCATCCCATTAATTCCGATCCTTTTTCTGCTTAGGTGGCTGATCATTTACCGGTTTAGGCAAAAGTTACCCATTGCTTTGACAAAGGCGGATTTAAAACGCGACCCCATTGCTGTTTTAAGGTTCATCCCGGCGATCTTCTTTACGTTAGCTTTGGCACTCATGATTGTGGGGATGGCCCGCCCACAAACTACCAACGAACAAACCGAACAATGGAGTGAGGGAATCGACATCATGCTGACGGTGGACATCTCACAATCCATGCAAATAGAAGATTTCAAACCCAATCGGTTAGAAGCTGCAAAAGAGGTGGCAAGGGATTTTGTAGAAGGCAGGTTTCAAGACCGGATCGGGCTGGTGGTTTTTTCAGGAGATGCTTATTCCCGCTCTCCATTAACTACGGACTATGATTTATTGAATACTTACATAGACGATATTTCCTTTGACCTGATTGAAAGTCGGGGGACGGCGATCGGTAGCGCACTGGCAGTCACCACCAACCGGTTAAGAGAGTCCGAATCCGATTCTAAGGTAGTGATATTGATGAGTGACGGGGATAATACCGCAGGAAACATCGACCCCATTACTGCGGCTAAGCTAGCCGCGGCATACAACATGACGATTTATGTGATTGCCATCGGGAAAGAAGGACGTGTCCCCTATGGAACCGATTTTTTCGGGCGCACCCGATACGTTGAAAACACGTTTAGCGAAACCACCCTCAAAGAGATTGCGGAAATTGGTGGGGGTAATTACTACAGGGTATCGGACAAGCAGGCACTCATTCAGGTATTTAAAGAGATCGACCAGTTGGAAAAGGCGGAAATTAAAGAAACACGGTACAAGGACACCATTGACTACTATACCGTCTACCTCAAATGGGCCGTCCTTTTTCTCCTACTGTGGTTGATCACCAAATCCACATTTATCACAAATGTGTTGACGGATTGACGGTCATTGGATATCTTTTCTGATTGATAATTGTAAGGTTTTTCAATCAGCACCTCATGAAGTATCTTTTTTCTTTTTTACTATTGGTCTCACTGGTACATCTCGGTTATTCACAAGAAGACCAGATCATTACAACCGAAGGAGATACACTGATGTGCGAAATCACGCGCATCACGGACGAGTTTATCCACTTTTCCGTCTTTGACTCAAAAACCGGCATCATCCTGATGAGGTCCAGGCTACCTTTATCGGGTGTACACTCCTACACGCAATCAAAAGTAACGCCTTCCGGAGAAGGTCAGGAATCAAAACAACCCACCTCCTCAGAAACCGACAACCTTCCTGTCGAACCTGACTTTTCAGACGACCTCTCACCACCTAACTACCGGCTAAGTTTCAACGGTGGCTACACGTTCCAGTGGGGAGGATACGAAGGGCTACCCGACTCCTATCGGCGTCAAGTGCAGTCACTCTGGCATGTGGGCGGTGAGCTTCATTATTTTACCTCGGAAAACTTTGGCCTCGGTTTTAAATACAACCGAATTGCTACCCAGGCAAATGAGGATTTCTCCCCACAACTTGGCAGACTCTTTGGGTTTAATGCATTAAGAGACGAAAAAATCAGGTTTAATTATATCGGTCTTTCGTTTATGGGAAGGCAATTTTTGTATGATAATGAAATCGTATACTATTTCCTATCGCTTGGTATGATCGAGTATCGGACGGACTTATTGGGGGACGGCGTTCCCTACTTTCAGCAAGGAGAAACATTTGGTGTCAACCTGGGCTTCAAGTATGATTTTCTATTTAATAAATCCATAGGAGTGGGTATAGGCATTGAAATTAATTTATCATCGCTTAGTCAAATCAATGATAATGGAACGGTGCGTCCGGCAGATTTTAATATCTCAAGGGTAGATCTTACTGCCGGCATACGAATCTTTAATTAGAATACAAATACATAATCATGTAATTAACAATCTCTCAAGGGAGAGCAGTATGAACATAAGCGTTTATTGTACTTGTCGGAAAATCAGCTAATTTATTTTAATGTTTCATAAATGGTGTCCAGCTTTTCCGAGACTTCTTCATCAATTTCTTCTGTATTCATCAACGATATTAACTGGTAGTAATCCCGTTTGTAAAAATCTTGCGGAAAATCAATTCGCTTATAAAATTGAGCAAAGATTACATCGAGCCAATCGTCACTTAGCTTTGCATTGCTCCACCATTCGTGGGCGTTGTTTTTCAAATAAATTGGAACGGTTGATTCTTCCACGCTGGTTTTCATTAGTTCCACAAGTTTTGCCGATCCGATGGAAGGAAATTTTACAGCTAATAAATTTGCATGCCTGTACAGGATTTCTGGTTTTGCAAAGTAATTCTCCAATTCCCTCTTCTTCCAACACATAATATCCAGTTTGGGATTGGGCTGAAAGTTGGAGATACGATCAAAAAGCGCCACACCTCTCAATTCTGGAAAAATCTCCTTTAGGGACACAAAGTTGTTGATGGCCGTACCCGGAACGTTATCGGAAGTGTAAGCTACGTTAGCCGTTCGAAGAAGAGGCTCAACTTTATGCCCAAGTTTATTAGCAAAGCGCTGGAGCATTTGAAGATCCGTCGAACCTTCCAAATAAATCACGTGGCCCCTTGATCTTGCTAAATAATACTTTTCCCAACCAATTTCCGTCAAAGACTTCTTGATGTATTTAAGTTGCTGACTGGTAGAAGATTCGTTGAGTTCAAAAATTTTATTCTCAATAATTGCAACAACTTTGGAAGCTTCGGAAGCCTCTTGAAGTACCACTTCCGAGTGTGATGCGATTAATAGTTGGGAATTCGTATCATTCGCCACATCGTTTATTAATTGAAAGGCTTCTCTTTGTCGCAAAACTTCCAAATGAGCATCGGGTTCATCAAGTAACAGTATGGTATTGGGGTTTGCATACATATAGGCCAATAAAAGCAGAGTCTGCTGAAACCCACGTCCTCCCGAAGAGATATCGTATTTGATGTTATTTTCAGAATAATGAAGCTCAATCAGTCC
This sequence comes from Bacteroidota bacterium, assembly GCA_039192005.1. Taxonomy (GTDB): domain Bacteria; phylum Bacteroidota; class Bacteroidia; order Cytophagales; family Cyclobacteriaceae; genus Ekhidna. Next base: position 712 of record JBCCXH010000430.1, on the reverse strand, counting down.
TGTTGACTTGATAAACTCAGGTTTTGACAGGCTGACCCCAAACATTGATTTCATACTCGAACAAAGCCTCGTCCATTTTTCTTCTGGATCATATCCTTTCGGGTGAGGCGTGTCAGGATAAAGAATTTCAAAGCAAATGTTTCTTAGAACTTCTGCAGTCTTTCCTTCTCCCAACTTCCGGTCAATTGACCCTTGGGTAAGTTTATCCTCGTCAGTCGAAATACCGGACATTGGTTGTAAAAACCCGAAGTGGATTCCCTTATCCGTATCATATAACTTACTTATTTCTTCAACTCCCCTGACAATCCGACACGTAAATGACTCCGCATTTGAAAACTCAAATTCAGCAAGACAATTCCATTTCCCTCCACTCTCCTCTCCTTCCAACTCAACTTGTAATTTGACATGTTCGGTATGCCCACTTTCGTTTTTCTTTGTCACGCTACGATTTCTCCACAGAAATCTTGCATCCGATATGGGACTATTCAATAGATCTCTTCTGTTTAACGTAACCGCACCATTTCTATTCAAATCTCCTTTTTTGTGAGCACTGATGAAGTTAGTCACACCGATTTCCCATAAACATAATGCTTGGAATATAGTAGACTTTCCTGAGTTATTTGGGCCGATAACAACCACTGACTGAGCAACGGAAAATGAAATATCCTCTAACTTTTTAAAATTATTAATCGAAATTAGGGTAATCATATCG
>JBCCXH010000429.1:0-4660 GCA_039192005.1 Bacteroidota bacterium | reverse complement strand
CATTGGGGCATGATCGTGGACCTTAATTCGTGTACAGGATGTGGTTCATGTACCATCGCGTGTCAGGTAGAAAATAACATTCCTGTAGTAGGAAAAGAGGAAGTCCTGAACCGAAGGGAAATGAGTTGGATACGTATCGACCGCTACTACAGCATGCGTCCGGAAAATGAGTTGAGTGAAGAGGATAAAAAACTCATGACGGTGAAGCAGAAAGAGCTTGCTGCAGAAAATCCTGAGGTTGTTTTTCAACCCATGATGTGTCAGCAATGTAACGCTGCTCCGTGTGAGACGGTCTGTCCGGTGGCTGCTACTACCCATAGTACAGAAGGTCTGAATCAAATGACCTATAACAGGTGCATTGGTACGCGGTATTGTGCCAATAACTGTCCTTATAAAGTTCGTCGTTTCAATTGGTTCAAATATCATGATAACGATAAATTTGATAAGAACCTTGCCATGAATAACGATTTAGGTAAAATGGTTCTTAACCCGGACGTTACGGTACGAGCAAGAGGAGTGATGGAAAAATGTTCATTCTGTATTCAGACCATTCAAGCTGGTAAACTGAAAGCGAAACTAGAAGGAAGAAGGCCTAAAGACAGTGATTTTGAATCTGCTTGTAGTAGTGCTTGTCCTTCAGACGCCATGGTCTTCGGTGACATGAATGATCCTGAAAGTAAAATCTCTAAAATGCTCAAAATTGAGAATAAAGAGAAAGGCGTGGAATCAAAAGAGCCCAGAGCCTATCACGTGCTGGAAGAGTTACGGGTAATGCCAAACGTTTGGTATTTAACCAAGGTTCGAAATAAAGATGAAAACAACGAAAAAGCTGAAGCGTAATGTCAGACGTTAGTATCCCTTTAGAGCAAGATGTAGAAATAGCAACCGAACATTCACATAGTTCGGAGTCACCGGTAAGAGTTCCACTCGTAACTGGTGGTAAGACGGTGCACGATGTGACCGAAGATATCGCAGGACGAGTAGAACAACGACCGACCATTACCTGGATGCTGGCGATGGCCGTCTCATTGGCGACTCTTGCTGTCGGTTCGTACTCTGTTTTCGTTACGGTTTGGGAAGGTATAGGTTCCTGGGGACTGAATAAAACAGTTGGATGGGCCTGGGACATAACCAACTTCGTGTGGTGGGTAGGCATTGGCCATGCGGGTACGTTGATTTCAGCCGTACTTCTCCTCTTCCGTCAGCGCTGGAGGATGTCGATAAACAGAGCATCTGAGGCCATGACCATTTTCGCCGTTATTTGCGCTGCTATGTTCCCGGTGCTTCACATGGGACGTCCATGGTTAGGGTTTTACTGGGCATTGCCACTACCCAATACTTTCGGATCTTTATGGGTAAACTTCAACTCTCCGCTCCTTTGGGACGTATTTGCGATCTCTACCTATTTTTCTGTTTCTCTAGTCTTTTGGTTCATTGGGTTGATCCCGGATTTTGCCACAATTAGAGATCGCGCAACAAATAAAATTTCAAAATTGGTATACGGAGCTTTGTCCTTTGGATGGACAGGAGCAGCTAAAACATGGGCGCATTATGAAACAGTATCTTTGGTGCTGGCCGGATTAGCGACTCCACTAGTACTCTCCGTGCATACCATCGTATCGTTTGACTTTGCGACTTCAGTGATTCCTGGGTGGCATACCACCATTTTCCCTCCTTATTTTGTGGCGGGAGCGATCTTTTCTGGTTTTGCCATGGTACTCACCCTGCTGTTAGTCACCCGAAAGGTTTACAAACTGGAAGACTACATTACGATACAACACATTGAGATGATGAACATCATCATCATTGTGACCGGTTCCATTGTTGGTATCGCTTACATCACAGAATTTTTCATTGCCTGGTACTCTGGAGTAGAGGCTGAGCAATATGCTTTTATTAATCGAGCCACAGGACCTTACTGGTGGGCTTATTGGTCGATGATGACCTGTAATGTCATCTCACCACAACTATTCTGGTTTAAGAAAATACGAACCAACCTCGCAGCCACATTTATCATCTCGATAATTGTAAACATTGGAATGTGGTTTGAACGATTTGTCATCATTGTTACCTCATTGCACAGGGATTACCTTCCTTCAAGTTGGGCGATGTTCTATCCAACTCAGCATGATTTGGGTGTGTACATTTTTACATTCGGACTCTTTTTTACTGCCTTCTTTGCATTCGCGAAATTCTTTCCGGTGATCAACATGGCAGAGGTGAAAAGTATTATTAAAGCAACAGGAGAGAAGAAGAAATAACTATGTCTCAGGGAACGAACTACGTATTGGGTGTCTATGATGACGAAGATGTCTTGATGGATGCGATAAAAAAAGTAAGGGGTGAGGGGTTGAAAATAGAAGAAGTGTACTCACCATTTCCCGTCCATGGAATTGAAGATGCACTAGGTTATAAAAGAAGCTGGTTGTCCATTGCCGCATTCATGTTTGGGATCACCGGAACGTCACTGGCTTTAACCATGCAAATCGGAATGATGGGTGTAGACTGGCCAATGATCATTGGTGGCAAGGATTATTTGCCGTTTCCCTCCTTTGTTCCCGTTACTTTTGAGCTAACTGTTCTATTAGCTTCATTTGGTATGGTCGGAACATTTTTTGGGATCTCCAATCTGAAACCATGGGCAAAGCCACGGATTTATGATATTCGCATAACGGATGACAAGCACATCATGGCGATTGACCTGGACAAGAATGAGTACAAAGAAGAAGATATTAAGAAAGTGCTGGAGGGTAGTGGAGCGACAGAGGTAAATAATAAAACGTTCGAGGCTTAATGAATTTCAAATCGTTGATAAATAAGGCAGGAGTAGCTGCCATATGCACATCGATCGTTGCATGTGCAGCTGGTCCGGATAAACCGGGGTTTGAATATGCCCCACAGATGTACCACAGTACACCTTACGAACCATTGACACAAATAACCGATGAGGATGCAGGTACCTGGTTAGATTCTAACCCGGAAGATAACCATGGCGAGTTTTACAATTCCAATCCGTACAATCCTTACCGAATGACGGTACGAAAACCAGTGGCAAACACTGTAAGAAGAGGGGAGCCGTTGCCCTACAGGTACCAATCAGATGAGTTGGAGGCGGCGGCGGCGGTAGAAAGCCCTTTCTCTAAAGATCAGGAAGTGATTATTTCTAAAGGCAAAGAGTTGTACAACAGCTACTGTAAGCATTGCCACGGAGAAAAAGGAAATGCGGACGGAAAAGTAGCAGAAAAGTATCCGGGAGTTGCTAACCTTAATGGTGCAGCTTATAAAGAAATTACGGAAGGTCATATCTTCCATGTAATTACTTACGGAAAAGGATTAATGGGAGCGCATGGATCGCAGGTGAGTCCGGAGGACAGGTGGAAAATCGCTAAATATGTTAAAGAACTTCAAAAGAACCAATAGTTAGTAGATGGTATCAGAGGAAAAATACGAATTCACTTCGAGGTCAAAAAAAACACTCGGAATTTTCTTCATAACAGGTATTCTTCTTGCATCGATAGGATACGTCACATTAGGTACAGGTGGTCATGGTAGTAATGACCACGCGCTTGCAGTTCATGGAGATTCGCACGATGAAGAACCGTATGGAGATGGAAAATCGGTTGATGATCATAACAGTACATCGGATCACGAGGGTGAACAGGATCATGCGGTAGTTACTCAAGCCCATTCTGAAAAATCAGAGGAAGGTCATTCAGGGGACGAGCATTCTTCGGGCGGAGATCACAAAAAAAATGATGATACAGAGCATTCTGACTCAGGCCGCGAAAGTCAGGGATACGCTGATTCTCATGACACACATGGAGAGGGTGAGGCGCACGGAGAAGGTCATGGTGGGTTCAAACCAATTAAAAGGCTGTATTCCAACCTTTGGATAAACAGTGTCTTTTTTGGCGGGATCGCCATTATAGGTGTATTTTTCTTCGCGATACAGTATGCTGCTCAGGCTGGCTGGTCGGCAGGAATCAAACGCATACCAATGGCATTTGGATCCTGGTTACCTATTGCCTTCGCAAGCTTGTTCCTCATTTTTATCTTCGGAGGTCATGACATTTTTCACTGGACACATCAGGACCTTTATCACGAAGGTTCGAGCCATTTCGATGAGATCATCAATGGAAAGAAGGCTTACTTTTTCTGGCCTCTGCATGAACACCCTGATATTCCGGTTTTTTGGCTGGGTAGGTTGGTGATCTTTTTCACCGTCTGGTACTTAATGTTCAGAAAAATGAGAAAACTGGCATTGCAGGAAGACCTTGAGAGTGGAACAAAAAAATGGTATCAATTGCGTAAGACATCAGCTATTTTTCTAGTCTTTTTCGCTGTATCCTCGTCCATGGCGGCTTGGGATTGGATCATGTCTATTGATACGCACTGGTTCAGTACCATGTTTGGATGGTATGTCTTTGCAAGTTGGTGGGTATCCGGACTGGCATTAACGCTTTTCTTAGTCGCCGTACTTAAGGATAAAGGTTACCTGTCTGTTGTTAATGCAAATCACGTACACGATCTAGGTAAATTCGTATTTGCGTTCAGTATTTTCTGGACTTACATCTGGTTCTCTCAGTTCTTACTTATATATTATGCACACATTCCTGAAGAAACCGTGTATTTCGTTGAGAGGTGGAAAAATGATCATTAT
>JBCCXH010000428.1:0-4676 GCA_039192005.1 Bacteroidota bacterium | reverse complement strand
CAGTTACATCCAGTAGTTTTTTTAAAGAATTAAAATCCAGTCGGTCATTAACTACCAGTGCAGACATAATGCCCAGCCTTGTTTTGTTTTCAAACGCTTTATCTAAATCTTTAAGTATTTCTTTCACTTATTCGCTTTTAAGTTGAATCAGTGCACCATAGACCACGTGCAACACTCCAAAGCCGATGGTCCAGAAAAGTAATCCAAAACCAATGAAGTGCGTAGCCACCAATCCCAGGATAATTTCTAAAATACCTAAACTTCGGACTTGAGAAAGGGTGTATTTACTCGCATTGACCAGTGCGAGTCCATAAAAAATAAGTGTGAACGGAGCAACGAAACCAATGTACCCTTTCAATAGAAGCATCAGACAAAGCACCCCACCCGTAACAAGCGGAATGGCGAAGCTGCCGATCAACCGCTTAGTCTGCGCGTCCCACAGCGACTGTCGGTTGGTCTTTGCTTTTCGCGTGGTAAAATAGATACCGAAAAGGACCGAAAGCACAATCACGGAAACAGCAATGACAAGTAGCTGTGACAGGCTCTCATAGGTAAGTACAGCTTTTCGGTACCCCATGTAATCCTGACCCTGGTACACCGTTTGATAAGCCAGCCAGGCACCAAGCAGGGAAAATACTCCGGCAGCTATCCCAGACAGCCCGCTCAGCGAAATAAATCGGGAAGACCGCTCCATCATTGTGCGTATATCCTTTAAGTCTTCGAGGTATTTTTCTTTATCCATTAAAAAGTACTTTGATTTACAAAGTAAATAAACGAAACTTTCTCAATCAAGTTTTTAAAAAAATTATTTTAGTTCAGAAACTATTCCTCTTTGTATACGTCATTGGGTAGATTACTACATAAATCGGATTCGCCAATGGTGCAGTTTGGTGGTCTCACCTTCAGGTCTGTTGACGACTTCCGGTGAAACACTTAAAATAAACAGTCTCTACGTTGAAACTTATAGTCAGCTTAATTGCAATTTTTTTGTGCGTGACAGGGTATGCACAAGAAAAAATAACGGTAAATGGATACATGAAAGATGCATCCAATGGAGAGTCATTGATTGGCGCTACCGTCCTTATTAAAGAAATAGGGGGTGGAAATGTGACCAATACCTATGGATTTTATTCCATCACAGTTCCCCCGGGGGATTACACCATTGAGTATCGGTATATTGGATTTATTACGCAAACACAAACGGTTAGTTTACGTCAAAACCAACGAATTGACATTGAATTATCCGAAGATAATGTGCAGCTAGAAGAAGTAGTCATTACCGCCGAACCGGAAGACGAAAACGTGACCTCTTCCGAGATGAGTGTTGCCGAGCTGGACATTAAGACCATCAGTAAAATCCCGGTGTTTGCCGGAGAGGTGGATATTGTGAAAAGCTTACAATTGCTGCCCGGTGTCAGTTCCGTAGGGGAAGGGGCCTCCGGCTTCAACGTGAGAGGAGGAGGAGTAGGTCAAAACCTGATTCTTTTAGATGAAGCGCCGGTCTACCAAAGTTCGCATCTGTTTGGTTTCTTCTCTGTGTTCAACCCGGACGCGGTCAAGGATGTAAAACTTTACAAAGGCGGAATTCCGGCCAAATACGGGGGGCGCTTATCCTCCATACTCGATGTCAGAATGAAAGAGGGTAACAGCAAAGAATACGACATTTCAGGGGGGATCGGGACCATTTTCAGCCGGCTGACAATAGAAGGGCCCATTGCTAAAGACAAGGCATCGTTTATTGTGGCAGGTCGGCGCTCCTACGCAGATATTCCCATCAACCTATTGACGGACTTTCTGGACGATGGTGCCGCGCTGTTCTTTTTTGATCTTACGGCGAAAGCCAACTACAACATCGACGACAAAAATAAACTATTCGTCTCCGGTTACTTCGGACGTGATGTTTTCAAATTTGATGAACTGCAAGGCTTTAACTGGGGAAACCAGACCGCGTCGATTCGGTGGAACCACCTATTCAACGATCGGTTTTTTGGCAACTTTACCACGTTTTACAGCAACTACGATTATGCCTTTGCCTTTGGTTCGACTGAGAATGACCAGTTTGACTGGAACTCTAAAATTCAGACGGTCAACTTCAAGCCACAATTCACCTACTTTTTGGACCAAAAGAATGAGCTCGCCTTTGGAGGAGAACTGCTGTATTATACCTTTTTTCCTGCCAATGCCGTTGGGTTTTCTTCAGGTGATCGCATCGACCTGAGTCTGGATAAAAGAAATGCGCTTGAAGCAAGTCTGTATTTGAGCAATGATTGGAAGGTTAATGACAAATGGTCCATCTTATACGGATTAAGGTACTCGCATTTTAGCAACCTTGGACCTTCTCAGAAATACTTCTTCGGAGATACGCTGGCAGGTCTCAGGAAGCCGGTCATCGATACCGTACAGGTGGGTAGTGGAGAGGCGCTCGCATCCTTCAACAACCTGGAGCCTAGGCTGGCGCTGAAGTATCAGTTGAATCGTACTTCGTCCATTAAGCTCAGCTACAACCGGATGAATCAATACATTCACCTCATCTCAAATACAGTAGCGGCGACCCCAATCGATGTGTGGCAGCCCAGTACCAACAACATCAAACCGCAACAGGGTGACCAGATCGCGTTGGGTTATTTTAGAAATTTCAAAAACAACCAATACGAAACTTCTGTAGAGGGTTACTACAAAGAAACGCGAAATCAGCTGGACTACATTGACGGAGCGGATCTCTTCATCAATGAACTATTAGAGGCAGATGTTCTATCTGGAGACGGCCGGGCGTACGGCCTGGAGTTTTATGTCAAAAAGAATGCGGGAAGGATGACGGGATGGCTCAGCTACACCCTTGGGAGATCAGAGTTGAAAATTGACGGGATCAACATCGGATTGAATAGTGCCGACCGGACCGGACAGTGGTACCCCAATCGCTTCGATCAAACCCATAACCTGAAGTTGGTTTCCAACTATCAGCTGACGACCCGGAAAAATCTATCGGCGACATTCAGCTACATTACAGGTACTCCCACTACCTATGCTACCGATCGGATATTCGTTGCCGGACAGGTTATTCCCATCAACAATGGTAGCAGAAACAATGTACGGATACCCGATTACCACCGGCTGGATGTCTCCTATACCATCGACTACAACTGGGTGACGAAAAAGGGCAGAGAAAGGTCCAGCAACCTGGTGATATCTGTATACAACCTGTACAACAGGAAAAATGCATTTGCCATCAACTTTACCCAGGACGATGAGCGAATTGGTTACACACGATTAAACAACCTGAATGTCCCTCAGCAGGCCGTTCAAACCTCTGCTTTTGAGACGTCTATCCTGTTCTTTATTCTTCCATCTGTCACCTATAATTTCAAATTCTAATGAAAAAGATTTTTTACGTTTTAGTTGCCTTCATAGCGTTTTCCTGTGAGACGGAAGTAGACCCTGGCCTGGATTCGTCACTGAACATTTTGGTGATCGATGCCTGGCTGACAAATAATGATCCCATTCAGCACATTAACATTACCCGGTCCCAGCCGTTTTTTGATGCCAGTGCACCCACAAAAGTAGGTGGTGCTACTGTGACCGTAACCGACCTGACCGACCCGACCGTGCCGGCTTTTGTCTTTACTGAAAGGGCGGACCGCTATACCTGGGAGAGTACGGATGGGAGTACTTTGGGTGTCATAGGACACGAATACCAACTCGATGTGGAAGTGGGTGGGGCTTCCTTTACCTCTGTTACTCAACTTAGTGACGTTCCTCCCGTAGATAGTATCCGCTTTCGTCTGGAAGAAGAAAATGCCTTTTTTGACGATCTGATTTTTGCGGAGTTTTTTGCTACTGACTTGGAAGGAATCAACGATACATACTGGATAAAAGCGTGGAAAAATGGACGTTACCTGGGGAAACCGGGAGAAATCAATATCGCATACGATGCTGCATTTTCCGTAGATCCTGATAACGATGGCGTCCAGTTTATTCAACCCATACGAGATTTGATTAGTCCGTTTGAAGAGTCAAGGGAGGAGGAAACATTATCTCCATATAGTTTACCCGACACTTTAAGAATAGTTGCCGATACAACCTTAGCCGCTGGAGACACTATCTTTATTAATTTTCCAGCTCTGTTATATAGTGATGGCACTCCATTTGGGATTATTGACGGTGAAAACATTATGATAGCAGAAGACAACACCAAACTACCGGATGATGTGTTTTCTATACCGCTGGATGATGAACAATTGGTCCAGATAAGCAGTGATAAAATTTTTCTTCAGGGAGACTCGGTGTATGTAGAAATTCACTCCATTTCCAATGAAGCCTATTTCTTTATGAATCAGGTGATCACTGAAACCACCAGAGCGGGAGGGTTTGGAGCACTATTTGCGACTCCTTTAGCGAATGTATCTACGAACATCGTTCCCGATGATCCCGAAACATCAGTCGCTGGTTTTTTCAATGTAGCAGCGGTGTCGGGTGCAGGAAACAGGCTGGAAAGCGAAGATCAGATACGAATCATTGAGTGACGTTGTAGCAATCAAAGCGATGAGACGAAGCCACCAAAAGGGTTAACCCTTTTGGTGGCTTACCTAATTCTACTTTACGAAGTTGAGGTTACTATTCAGTCATATGTATGCTGATTTTCAACAGGTTATAAATTTGTTATTTTTCGATGGAGTTTG
>JBCCXH010000427.1:0-4679 GCA_039192005.1 Bacteroidota bacterium | reverse complement strand
TGACAAAATCCAGACTCCATTACTATTGATGCACAATGATGCTGACGGACATGTGCCCTGGTACCAGGGCATAGAAATGTATGTGGCACTTAGAAGGTTAGGTAAACCCTCCTGGATGCTCATCTATAATGGAGAGCCGCACTGGCCTACCAAATGGGAAAATATTCGTGATTTCAATGTCCGCATGCAGCAGTTCTTCGACCACTACCTTAAAAATGAGCCCATGCCTAAGTGGATGGCGGAAGGTGTGCCTGCGGTGCAGAAGGGTATTGATCCTGGATTGGAATTGATGGAAGAATAATTTAGGTTTTTAGTCGTCAGACCACTTCGAGTGGTCAGACGACTTCTTTCAAACTTTAATGGAAAGAAATTTTACGTAAGCTGTTCACTCATTTCTTTCACTATTCTATATTGAGCGGTCGAACGAATAGCACTTTCTAGAGGCAAAAACTATGAAAAAACTAATTCCTGTATTATTACTTCTGGCAGGCTGTAACACTAGTGTGAACGTAGAGTATGAAGAACCCACAGTTGAGGATATTCACAGCCTTTTAGACGATTGGCATCAAGCCGCGGCTGATGCCGACTTCGAAAAATATTTTAGCTATTTCGAAAATGATAGCTCTATTTTCATGGGTACGGATGCCACCGAACGCTGGATCATTGCAGAATTTAAGCCCTGGAGTAAACCTTACTTTGATCGTGGAAGAGCTTGGAGCTTCAAAGCCACAGAACGAGTAGTTTATTTTTCAAAGGATGGAAAGACTTCTTGGTTCGATGAAGTTTTGGATACTCCTAATCTAGGACCCTCACGTGGAACAGGCGTGTTGACCAGGACTCTTGAGGGTTGGAAGATATCCCACTACAATCTTACTGTACCCATACCTAATGAGATTGTCGGAAATGTAGTAGAGCAGATTGATAGCGTTTTGAACAAATAATTTTAGTCAACCGGCCCTCCAGGAAATGATGCTATAATTTTAAATGATAGTCGTCCGACCACTCCAAGTGGTCAAACGACTTTAATCCCTTATTCCACTCCGGCCGGAGCTGCATCTATGAAATTGGTCTTAGCATATGAAACAGGTTTATCACCTACTTTGGCACCTCCCGTCAACATGGACTGCATACCAGGGGTAAAGAAGGAATAAGGAAACTGCAGGTCCGGCTTGCTCACTTCGTCCAATCGATTCATGAGTTTCTTTGGAATATCAAAATCAAGGGCTTGTACGGTCTGCTCAAGTTGATTCAACTTGGTAGCCCCTAAAATCACACTTGACACTCCAGGACGATTGGCCACCCAGTTAATGGCTACTGAAGCCATCGGCTGATTTACTTCCTTGCTTACTTCTTCCAGCACTTTTACAATCTCCCAGTTCTTTTCGGTAAACTTATCAAAGGCTGGATTACCAGAACCGGCCAAGGAGGCTAATCTTCCTTCTCCCTTTACCGCGCTTTGGGAGGGCTTATACTTTCCGGACAATAAGCCACTGGCCAACGGGCTCCATACCATTACTCCCATACCTAACCGTTGTCCTAGATCAATATATTCATTTTCGATGTTTCGCTCCGTTAATGAATATTCCATCTGCAAGGCAGAAATGGGTTCATATCCCCTCCACTCTGCCATTGTTTGAGCTCTGGAAGCGTACCACGCGGGTACATCTGAAAGACCGATATGTCGGATCTTACCTTGCTGAACCAGATCGTCCAGTGTACGCATCACCTCTTCTGGCCGGGTAAGTGTATCCCAGGTATGCAGGAAATACAGATCAATGTAATCAGTATCCATCCTTTTTAGGGAACCCTCCACCGCACTGAGTATATGTTTACGTCCATTGCCACCGGCGTTTGGATTTCCAGGTTCTCCATTGTAGCTGAATTTAGTGGCAATGACCATCTTATCTCGTAAACCACGATCTTTTACAAACTCCCCAAGCCATGTCTCACTGGTTCCATTTGTATAGAGATCGGCAGTATCAACAAAGTTACCTCCGGCATCAACATAGTGGTCAAACAACTCTTTTGCGCCTTTTTTCTCTGCGCCCCAGCCCCATTCGGAGCCGAATGTCATGGTTCCTAAAGCCAGTCTACTTACGCGAAGGCCGGAATTTCCTAAAGTATAATACTCATTAAGTGCCATATTCTTTGATTTTTAATTTTTTTTAAATGATCACCAGACCACTGAAAGTGGTCGACTTATTTGCTACTTATTCAAATAATCAACCACATTTCCAATTGCAGCATTTACAGCAGGTTTTTCGAAGTAAAGTTGTTGCTGGTTAAACTCATTGAGCCAAGTGATTTCCTTTTCCCCTCCGAGCAATGCGTAGAACTGCTTTGCTCCTTGAGGTACGGCCCCACTTTCACTATGAACAATGTAAACCGGTTGTTTGATTGAGCTGGCCACAGATATTCCGTCAAAAGTCAACCAAGGCTCCCAACTGCTAACGGCAAAGCGATTATCATATACCTCCCCTGCCGCTTTTGCCGGGTTTAAATAGTAGTCAAAAATGTTATTGGGCACATACATGGCGCTGAGCGGATCCAACTCACTAGCAGCCAGCACGTATTCCATTTTACCGGTTTCAGCATAGTCTTGTTTCGCTCTTCTCGCGGATGCTAACAGCCCATCCGTTCCCCCCGGACGAAAATCATAAATTCCCCTTGCGATTTCGGCATTGTGTAGCCATGGAGCCACCAATACTAAATTTTGAATCCTTTCATCCTGTGCAGTGGCATGTGCCATGTAACCGGAACTAGCGCAAACGCCTAATCCGGAAAGCTTACTTTTATTCACGGCTGGGTGTGTGCTTAGAAAATCAACCGCTGCTTTGATATCAGCTATTTTTAAGTCATAATCCTCAACCTGACGGGGCTGACCTTCACTCTCTCCAAAACCGGTGAAATCAAAGGTAAGTGCCATAAAACCTTCTTGAGCGATTAAGCTGGCATACTCATCAGGCATTTGTTCCTTAACACTTGTCCAACTCCCGGTTACAATTACGGCCGGATATTGGGCACCCATGGCGAAGTCGGTGGGTAGAAAAAGATGGCCTTTCAGGTTTGCCCCATTGCTGTTAAAAACTACATCTTCGACGGTAACCCCGGAATTTGTCCTGGCACCTGTAGCGTGAACAGAGTACGTCTCCGGTTGTAAGCCTGGCCATCCGTCAAGTAAAATGTTAGGATTGAAAAACTCTTTAAAATCAATAATCTTTTCATTTTTAACCTGGAAAATACCTACATAGGAGTTGTTATAGGGTTTACCTTCACCGGTAGTGATGGTTCCGGAATACTTGACTAGCACTGTACCCTGATCCGCGGTGGTAAAGTACTCACGATCATAGGACTGCTGATAATCCATGACCCCGGTATATTGCTTTCTCATCTCATCAATTCCAGTCAATTGGTTGGGGAAGTTTGAGGGTGCAAAAGGCATATGTTGAATCACGCCTTCGTCCATAGTGGACAGCACATTTTCCAGATCTCTGTCTTCAAGCGCCCTAAAAAAGCGATCAACGGCTTCTGAAACCTCAGTATCAACAGACAAAGGTTTTATTCCACCATTCTTCACGATCTCAATGGCTTTTAAAGGCAATCCGGTATTACCACTTTGGTCATAAACGCTTACGTCGATACGAGCCAACTTCCATACTCCGTTGTCTTTGACATATTCAGTATCATATCCGACAAACACAGTCCATTGATTCCCGTGATTCGTACCATGAATGTAATGCGTGGCAATGGCATCCAACGTTGCCGAAGCGCGCTCCCCGGCCACCCAAACTGAGAAGTTATGGGGTTGATGGACGGTTCGGTCAAAACCTGGCAGTAATGATTGCCAACCTGATACAATTTCATCAGGTGTCTTGAAACCAGCATCTCCACCAAGTGCTGTGTAGTCAACATAGACAGTGTCGGCCATGGTCTGCTTGACAGCTTCCCAATTGCGATTATCTGTTTCATTGAACAACGTTTTCATCAGACTGATAATCTCGGACTGATCTGTAACTGAACCAGTAGATACGGTTTCTGCTGCCACTTCCATTTTTGTGTTGTTTTTTTGTGATCCATCCGTACAAGCCAAAAGTCCCAAAGCCAGTACCGATACAATGAGTATTGTTTTCATGCTGTTTTCGTTTTCATTGAACATGTTTCAAATCTCAGAAGGTGTTACATACTAAGGGCTACGCAATTCAAAGAGAGAAGTACGGATTTCAAAGAAATCGACTCACAAAGGCTTAAACAAGCCTTGTACGGAAGTCTAGGGGTGTATTTCCGGTCTGTTTTTTGAAGAAATTTGCAAAGTGGTTCGGGTAGCCATAGTATAATTCGTAAGCTATCTCCTTGACTGACTTAGTGGTATTCTGCAGCTTGGATTTGGCAAGCGCCAGTACATGCTTATGGATATGAGTCGATGCAGGTGTATCCGTAATGCGCTTAACAATGGCATTTAGGTGGTTTGGATGCACATTCAATTTATCCGCGTAAAATTGCACTTGATGCGGTTCGCCTGAATCAAAAGACTGATCAGGATAAAAACTAATCTCAATCAACGTCTTAAAACGACTGACAAGTCCCAGATCATTATCCCTATGCTTTTGAGACAATTTTTGATCTTGGATTGAATTCTCAAAAAGCCTGGATACGCGGTGTAAAAGGACATGGGTGTAATG
>JBCCXH010000426.1:0-4707 GCA_039192005.1 Bacteroidota bacterium | reverse complement strand
GTTCCCCGCCGGGACACAAAAAATGAGCCTAGCTATAGTTAAGCGGCCGCCGCTGCGGTGAGTTTTTTGTAACGACAGAATAGCTCAAAAGATGCCCCGGATTACCCGTAGGTTTAGGTGCGACCGGCTAGGCTTGACTTGACACTAGTTATTCTTTTGAACGGATTCCAAAAGAAGACTCAGAAAACACCGAAGAAAGAAATCGAAAAAGCTGAACGATTAATGAAATAATATTATCAGGAAAAAGCGAACGAAAATGGAAACTAAATCTTGGAAAATCATAAAAGATGACATTTATGGAAAAAAAGGAACTCCCAGGCGAGATCAACTTGAACGAGAAGCTGAAGGGCTCAAGGTCGGTTTACTACTTCGCCAAGCTCGTGAACAAAAACAACTAACTCAGCAACAACTCGGCGAACTCATTGATAAAAAACGAACCTATATTTCAAGGGTGGAGAATGACGGAAGCAACTTAACACTGAAAACGCTCTATGACATCGTTGAAAAAGGACTTGGGGGTAAGGTAACAATCAGCATAGACATCTAATTATAACCGTTTCCAATCAATACATATGTGGCATACCCGTCCTCAATTGGTATCCCTCCTAAAATGTCCATTGCCTCTCTATTCAAAACAGTAAGGCTTTTATCTATAGCGCAAAGAATACTGTTAGTACAAAATCATCCAACCTGAACTAAGTTTCCGCTTTGATTGCTTACCCCTATTATGATCTATACCTACAAAAGCCAGGTGCTCAGCTCCATTTTCGCTTTAAGCACAGATTTCCAGCAAGAAAAAGACAACCTGTCCCACCAAAGCAGCCTCATCCATATTCTCTGGAATAGAAATGACGCACCTGTTTCCTTCTTTAAGGATGACGTTCCCTTACTGTTGAAACCCAATCAGATCACTACGAGTACGTTTTTTCAAAAAATCAAATTTGACAAGCATACGCTACCACTGACCGGTTTTTCATTTAACCGCGAGTTTTACTGCATCAAAGACCACGACGAAGAAGTTTCCTGTAACGGAATTATTTTCTTCGGAACCCAGTCTCCTCCCATCATTTCCCTTTCTGAGGAAGAAGTAAAAAAGTTTGAAACCCTTCTGGATGTGTTCGTAGACGAGTTTACAACACGGGATAACATACAAGGCGAAATGTTGGTCATGCTGCTCAAGCGTTTGATTATTAAGGTCACAAGGCTGGCCAAGGGGCAGTTGATCCCCACTGAACTGAAGGAGAGTCAAATCGACATTATCCGTAAATTCAACGTATTGGTAGACACGCATTTCAAGACAAAAAAACAAGTGAGTGACTACGCGGACCTGTTATATAAATCTCCTAAAACGCTATCCAACCTTTTCACGAAATACAACGATAAATCCCCTTTGCAAATCATCCATGAGCGCATTGTCCTGGAGGCTAAGCGGCTTTTGATGTATACGGACAAAACATCGAAGGAAATCGCTTTTGATCTGGGATTTGAGGAGACCGCAACGTTCCATAAACTGTTCAAAAAAGTGACCCACCAGACGCCTCAAACCTTCAAATCCGATATAAAATCTTAGAAAGGGAAAAATTGACAATCCGAAGGGAAATGTAGCCACTCACCTGCCTTCCATCCCCCCGTAAACTTGTAGTGTAAATCAATTAGTAATCTAAACAATACAAGAAAATGTCAACATTCAATGTCCCAACCAGAGAAGAAGTAAGTGAGAACAACCAGGCGATTTTCGATCAATTAGAAAAAGGAGTCGGATTTGTTCCTAACCTTTATGCAACTTATGCTTATAATGAAACCGCACTAGGAGATTACCTAACGCTTAGCAACCGTAAAACAACACTTAGTAACAAAGAAAAAGAAGTCGTCAACTTGGTAGTGAGTCAGGTAAACGAGTGTATCTACTGTTTGTCAGCGCATACCGCTATCGGAAAAATGAACGGGTTCAGCGACGAAGAGATCCTTGAAATCCGAACCGGACAAGCTTCTTTTGATACTAAACTGGACGCACTGGCAAAATTCGTAAAAAATAGTGTCGTCAACCGAAGCAAACCAGATCAGGAGGTCACTGAGAACTTACTGGCTGCAGGATATACAAAAGCCAATCTTGTAGACATTGTCATTGCAATTGGAGACAAAACCATCAGCAATTTCCTTCACGGAGCCACGCAAATTCCGGTGGACTTTCCGGTAGCTCCTGAGTTAGAAGCAGAGGTAGCTTAAACCTGATCCGATCAAAAATTTTTAATCAAATAAAACATACTTAGATAAATGAAAAAATTAGTTTTCACAGCAGCCATTCTACTAGCAGTCGCTTTTGGTGCCGATGCGCAAAAAGCAAAGAAAGTAAAGCTTGAGCAGACGCCGGGAGCATTTACAACCACGGAACTGACGCTTAAGGCAGGTAAACCTTACGTCTTTGAGGTTTCTAATAATGGAGTAGATCACGAAGTAGGATTTGTCGTTGCGCCGTCAGACAAGACAAATCAGGCCAACCACATTAAAAACGCCTACGTTACTAAAATGATAAAAGATGGAGAATCATCGCAGTCAAAAGAAGTAGTGTTGGAGGCTGGAGAGTACGTTTATTTCTGTCCGATGAACCCTACTCCTCAATACAAAATTGTGGTGAAAGAATAGTTTTTAAATGGTGATTAGTTAGTACAGGCTATTCCTCTTTTTTGAGGAATAGCCTTATTTTTTTGTTTGCTACACGTGCTGATCGATCAAAATGACGTTTCCATCAGGATCTTTCAAAACGATGTTAGCCGGACCCTTTGGACCTTCTTCTACCTTTTTATCCAATGAAATACCCTTTGCCTCCAGGTCTTGCTGGATCTCACGCACATCCTGATACTCCGGGAGTGTTTGTGCATTGCTGTCCCAACCCGGATTGAATGTCAAAATATTGGTATCGAACATCCCATGAAACAGTCCAATAAGTGTTTCTTTATTTTTCATGATGAGGTAGTTCATCTCAGAACTTCCCGCAAATACTTCAAATCCTAGTTTTTCGTAAAATGCCTTAGAGGCTTCTAAATCTTTTACTGTCAAACTGGCTGAAAAAACTCCTAAATCCATGTGAATAGTATTTTAAACGTACGTTGGTAATATGTGAATAGTAAAAATTTGATCAGGGATCAGCTCTCCTCAGCATTTGTTTCAAGTTCTGCGGGCTCTGCAGGTTCTTCCATCGCGGGCTCTTCCGTCACCTCATCCAATAGGTTTTCAAGTACAGGAATAAATTTAGAACTCGAAAAATCCGCGTTGTTCAGGATTTCGTTTATCATCTCCACTTTTTTCGCCTCATCTTTTTGAGCGAGCGCTTTTCCTCCAAACTTGGCTACAGCCACATCAATCGGATCTTGAGAAAGGTTATTGTCTTTTACCCAACCTGTCATGATCCAGTCGTCTTCTCCTCGTCGGCCTACTACTTCCAGCCAGCCATCCTGACTTGACTTAATGGCTACAATGTTCATGTAATCAAAAGACTTGTCTGATTTCGTTAATAGGTCCGGTCGCTTGTAAATAACATTTTCGGCAAGGAAAACGGCAACCTTCCCATTTGGGACAATGAAGTCTTTCAGCGCCCAGCCCACCTTGCCGTCAGCAAGCAATACCTTGGAGTAAACCCTTTTCTTTTTACTTGCTTCTACAGAGTCTATGCTTAGGTATTTAATCGCTTCTCCCACACTGATGGAAGTGAGCCATTTTCCATCCGATGAGGGAATGGACCTGACCGAGATGTTGTCCCAAACACAGACAGCCGCTACGGTGTCCGGTAGCATTTCTTCGGCCACCGCCTGCTCAGATTGCGTCGATGTGCTGGTGCATCCAAAAGCAAAAAGAACAACGAAAAATAAAATTTGATGCGTGGTTTTCATAGAATAGTAAGTTAGATTAAGAGCGATTCTAATGAATATCTAGTGACAATCAAAGGATTTCAGACGGTAGTTTAAATTTAGCCGTCTACCTCCTGTTGTCTTCCTGAAGTAGCAGACCGAGATAACTTTTGTACCTGCTCTCGGAAATATCTTTTCCCAAAGCATTTTTCACCGCACAGCCCGGCTCGTTTGCATGGAGGCAATTATGAAATTTGCAAGTGCCCAGGTATTTTCTCATCTCAGGAAAGTAGTGGGACAACTCTTCCGGTTCGATCTCCGATAAGCTAAGCTCTTTGATGCCTGGTGTATCAATCACAGAAGAGGCCTCATCAATGAAAAACAGCTCTGCAAACGTGGTGGTATGCACGCCTTTGTTCGCAAACGAAGACACCTCGCTTACTTCTTGTTTTACCGATGGGATCAGTTGATTGATAAGTGTGGACTTTCCCGCACCGCTGTGTCCGGACAGCAGGCTTCTTTTCCCCTCAAATAAATCTCGCAGCTCTGCTGTATCTGTCAGAAAAGAGGAAATCCTTACTTTGTAACCCAGCGGCTCATAAATCCCTTTCAACTCTTCATACAGGTTGAGGTCTTTGGTTTTGTAAAGGTCTTTTTTATTAAAAAGAATGACTCCGGGAATTCTAAATGCCTCCAGGGTAACCAGAAAACGATCAATGAACCCAATTGAAGTTCTCGGCATTTTCAAGGTCGCTATCAACACTCCCTGATCGATGTTGCTGGCGATGAGGTGGTCATGTCCTTTTTTGCGGGGACTCTGCCTGATGACGTAATTTGTTCGTTCTTTAATACCGGTAATCAC
>JBCCXH010000425.1:0-4709 GCA_039192005.1 Bacteroidota bacterium | reverse complement strand
TTGACAGGCGGTAGGAGAGAAGTTAACCGTGCCACCCTTATGTCTTCATGTCAGGTCAATGTTTAAGGTACCAGACCATCAATTCGGATGGTTCTCTTAATAGAAAATTAACGGAGTTACTTACCATATAATTGGTTTATAATGCAACACTGTTGCGTTTAATCAGTATTTTCATGGTTTGAATAGGCGCCTCTTCCTTTATTTTAATTGCAGATAATGTATTTGATGCTTTACTTGAAATACATAGCAGCAAAAGGGGAGGATAGAGGTTATTCCAATCTATTGATCCGTATGAAGCACATTTTTACCTCACTAGTTACCATTTGTACCATAGGTAGTTGCCTGGCGCAAATCACTTTTGACCCGCCTGAAGAGCCCGTCAGGATCGAGGCGGTAGAGGCTTCTCAGCCGATTACCATCGATGGCAAATTGGATGAAGCCAGCTGGTTGGCTGCCGCTCCCATCACTTCATTCATACAAAAAGATCCCAACCAGGGAGATGCCGTGAGCATGCCTACGGAGGCAATAATTTTGTTTGACGGGGATTATTTGTACGTAGGCGCAGTTTGTAAAACACGCAACGGAAGAGCTGATGTTAGAACCCAAAACATGCAGCGGGATTTTGACTATTTCCAAAATGACATGTTTGGAATCGCCATAGACGGATTTCTGGATAAGCGCAACGCGATGGCGTTCCAAACCAACCCTCATGGCACACAACGAGAAATATTGGTGATGGACGATGAGATTTTCAATCGGGAATGGTCCGGTTTATGGAAAGTCCGAACACAAATTTTGGATTCTGCCTGGGTCGTTGAAATGGCCATACCCTGGAAAACGCTCCGTTATCCTCCCGGGTGTGACAAAATAGGCGTTATTTTGACCAGAAACATCCGAAGCAGGAATGAATTTGTTTCGTTCCCTGCGGTGCCTCGTGCGTTCAATGTTTATCGGATGCCGTATGAAGCCATTCTTAGTGGAATTAAGCCACCACCCCCTTCTGCGAACGTGCAGGTGATACCTTATACACTTATCAATAATGATAGGAACTCAATTGACGGCGAGGTGACGGAGGAAACCACGGAGTTCAAGGCAGGAGGCGAGGTCAAATGGGTAACCAGTCCCAATTCAGTCATAGACTTTACGTTCAATACCGATTTTGCGCAAGCAGATGTAGACCGACAAGTAGTAAACCTCACCCGCTTTTCGGTTTTGTTCCCGGAAAGGAGACAGTTCTTTCTGGAGGGAAATGAAATCTACAGCATGGCAGCGTGGGATGAGTTACAGCCCTTTTTTAGCCGAAGAATAGGCCTTGATGACCAGGGCAACCCGATACCCATCGATGCGGGGATTCGCTTTACCAACCGAAGTGAAAAGCAAAACATGGGGCTTTTGGCGATCCGTCAGCGACAAAATGGGGATACTCCGGCCGCCAACTTCGCAGTTGCGCGGTATTCTACCAATTTCTCATCCCAGGGTCGTATCGGAGGGATGGCCACCTTGAGACATGATGAGGCCAATGCTTCGGGCCAATCAACGACTAACGCCACGGCTACCATTGATGGCTTCTTTCGTCCAACCCAACAAATCAACTCCTTCTGGATGGTGTCAGGGTCAAAAACTTCAGGTTCCATTGATGACGAAGGGTTTTCAGGCGCAACGTGGACGTATTACTCCAATAATTGGATCTATTTTGGTCACATCCAGGCCTTTGTCACTTCTGAGTACAACCCCAGGGCAGGGTTTATCAGTGCCAATAATTATTTACTCACCAGTCCTTCATTTGAATTGCGATTGAGACCTGCCTGGCTTCCGAAATTCATTCGCCAATACAGCCCGGGTATTACCACGTATTTTTATCACTACCTGGATGATTTTTCTTTTAGAGAAGGGTTCATCAGTTACACTCCGCTCTATCTCATATTTCAAAACGGCAGTGAGTTTTTGTACTCAGTACGTACCAACGGGCAGTCTTTACGGGATGCATTTTCTCCCGTTGGAATCGATATCCTTCCCGGTGATTACGCATACACCAGTCATCGTTTTAGCTACCGGGGTGACTTTTCAAGAAAATTTGCTTTTAGTGCTGCCTACAGGTTTGGCGGATACTTTGATGGAAACCTCAACACGGCTTCATCTTCGCTGCGGTTTGCGCCTTTGCCCCATATTCAATTCACTGCTGACTATGAATTTAACCGGCTCTCCAGTTTAGGAGAAGCGCGTAGAACGGCAGAAACACACCTTGTCGGAACGGAATTGCGGTTAGCACTTAATCCAAGGGTGCAACTCATCTCATTCTTACAATATAATACCGCTTCTGAAAGAACCACGCTCAATAGTCGGTTTGTCTGGGAGTACAAGCCGCTTTCTTACATTTACCTGGTGTATAATGATAACCGTCAGGAGCTTTCCGACCCTGAGACAGGTAGGACCACACGATTGCATGACCAACAGGGGATCGTCAAGGTCACTTTTTTAAAGCAGTTTTAACGTATGGTCAGAAGAGTTGATAAATGACTTAGCGAGAATGATAAGACTTAGCGCCGGGCTAATCGAAGTATCAGATTATAAGCCGTGACTTGGTTTTTTCGATTGGCGGTGACACAAACCGAGGTGTCGTAATAAAATGCTACAGGGGTGAATGATTAATTACGATTTTTTTTTTCGCGGAGTTGCTGAATTTCTTCCTCTGAAAGCCCTGTGAGCATGGAAATTGTTTTATTGTCTAACCCTGCTTTGATTCCATTTTGTGCTACTTCTATTTTCTCCTCTATTTTCCCTTCTATTTTCCCTTTTTCTTCTCTTTTCACGAGCAGCTCTTCGATGTCTGCATTCTTGGTATGCCGCTCACTGGCAATGTTCATGAGGTTTTTTAAGTAGTGTTGATATTCTCTGCGTTCTTTTTCAGACATTCGAAGTTCATCCAACTTTTCCTTGGCTTGTTGAAGCCCTTTGGCAGAAAAACCTTCCAATACTTCGCTGTTCTTCAGGAAATAAATCCACTCGTCTAGCGCATTGACAATTTTATCATTGAATTGATCGGCTTTAATGATCCAATACTCTGGAAAAATATCCTGAACCTGATTTTTCTTATAGAGTGTTTTTTGCTTGTTGGCAAGCTCTAACTCATCGTGGAAATGGATGCCCACAAAGCGGTTGGTCCCGTGATAGACGTAGTCTTTCCCCTGGCCCAGGTCAAAATACGCAATGGTTACGGATATGACTTTTTTGATGTTGGCATACGGATCTCCTTGTTTGATGTATTGGGTGATAACTTTTGATGTGCCAAAGAGCATCCGGTGAAAATAATCGTATTCCTTACTATTTTGTACTTCGATGATCACCAGCTCACCGAGTTGGTTTTTTACCAACAGGTCCACCCGGTTGTGTTTATCCGTATCGGTTTCCTGATTGGACTCACTTTCAAGAATTTGCTCGATCTGGATGGTTTGGCCCAACAGTTCGGATAGAAACCCTTCCAGTATGTCGAAGTTTTCCTTATCCCTTAGGATCCTTTTTATGGCCCAATCAAACCGGATCAATTTTTTTGTCATATCACAAAGTTAATCTGAATGATAAGACTTTGCGCTCGGCTAAAGTAACGTCTGGCAGCTAACTATTTATAAGCCGTGCCTAAAGTAGCAGATTTAAATCCATGAACGATTGCCTGTCTGTATGGGTAGTTAGATAGCATAATTCAAGAGTTATTTATTGTGGCAGGCATTCCTGTGGCAGGCATCCCTGTCATTGGCTTTGTACTAAACCGAACGTTTTCCTGATGAAGTAATGCGGGTCAGCTTTATTGGTCTACCTCAAAAGCTGCACCCAGCCCCGGCACGTTTCCTCGTCAGGAAAACTCAGTTGGTAATAATAAATGCCACTGGGTAAATTCCCTCCGTCCCAATCGTTTTGATAGTTGTCCGTTTCAAAATGCGTGTAACCCGCCCGATTAAAGACCTTCATCCCCACTTCAATGTTTGTTTTGACTTCGAAAAAGTCGTTTACACCATCATTGTTGGGAGTAAAAACATTCGGGACGAAAAAATCTTCGTGTACAATGACTCTTGATTCGTCAACAAAACAGTCCGCATCAGGCAACAGCAGGTTTACCGTATAGGTACCCGGGTTTTCGTAGGTATGTGTGGGGTTTCGTTCCGTCGAAACCGTTCCATCGCCAAAATCCCACAAGATATCGCCCTCGTAGTTGGTCTCATTAGCGATGCCGTAGGTAAACTGGTCACATGAATATCGGGGGACGATTTCGAAAGACTCTTCTATGGTTTCATTGACCGTCACTACCAGGCTATCCTCTTTTAGGCATCCGTTGGGCGTGGTGATCAAAACTTTATAGTTCGTCGTATTTACAGGGGAAGCGATGGGCCTGGATGAAAAAGGATCATTTAGTCCGTCTCTGGGACGCCATTCATAGGAAGAGCCTCCGAAAGCGGAGATTCTGGTGGAAGATCCCCTACAAATCGCTACATCTCCCGAAACCGTGACTGCATCTCCGAAAATGGAGATGGACTTGGAGACAACATCCCGAACTTCGCAGGTGTTTGGGTCAGTCGCCGTTAGCGTAATTAAATAGGTCCCCTGAGTGGTGTATACGTGTGTAAAAGTAGATTCCTCGTCTGAGGTGGTCCCATCCCCGAGGTTCCAATTAAATTGTTCACCTTCTATACTCCGATTGACCAGTGTCACTTCAAAGG
>JBCCXH010000424.1:0-4731 GCA_039192005.1 Bacteroidota bacterium | reverse complement strand
GATTGACAAGTCTACCTTCTGCTAAAACAATAACGTCATTTCCATCTACATTATACAAATCTACCTGGGGCTTTATCTCTACTTTAGAAGCACCATATGTATCGTTCAACCAAGCCATGTCGATTTCATTATCAAAGTGTCCGATGTTGCAAACAATCGTTTTGTCTTTCATTGCCTTGAAATGCTCACCTCTGATGATGTCTTTGTTTCCTGTCGCAGTTACAATTATGTCTGCTCTTGGGATAGAATCAGTCATTTTTTTCACTTCAAAGCCATCCATTGCTGCCTGTAGTGCACAGATAGGATCGATCTCTGTCACGATCACTCGTACTCCTGCACCCATTAAAGACGCTGCCGATCCTTTACCCACGTCACCATAACCTGCGACAACAGCTACTTTACCTGCCAACATGACATCCGTACCTCTTCGAATGGCATCTACCAATGACTCTTTGCAGCCGTATTTATTATCGAATTTTGATTTCGTCACAGAATCGTTAACGTTTATGGCTGGCATAGGTAACGTTCCGTTTTTCATCCGTTCATAAAGGCGATGTACCCCAGTAGTTGTCTCTTCTGATAAGCCTTTGATTTCTGCAACCAATTCTGGGTGCTGATCCAGCACCATATTGGTCAGATCACCTCCATCGTCCAAAATCATATTTAAAGGTTTTCCTCCTTCGAAAGCAAATAAAGTTTGCGCGATACACCAATCAAACTCCTCTTCATTCATCCCTTTCCATGCGTAAACAGGGATACCCGCTTTGGCAATGGCTGCGGCTGCATGATCCTGAGTTGAAAAAATATTACATGAAGACCATGTCACCTCTGCTCCCAACTCAATTAAAGTCTCTATCAACACTGCAGTTTGAATGGTCATGTGAAGGCATCCAGCTATTCTAGCTCCGGCAAGTGGCTTACTTTCTCCGTATTCTTTTCGTAAAGCCATCAAACCTGGCATTTCGGCCTCCGCTAACTGGATCTCTTTCCTACCCCAATCGGCTAGCGCAATGTCTTTTACCTTATATTTTTCTGTCGTCTCGATCATTTTGTTCTAAGTTTTCTTAAAAGAATCGTAAAGATATAGATACCACAGACAAACTTTTACTATTTGAATCAATCCCCCAAAAATTCCACTTCTTTAATGCTGTAAGTGCAATTCACACCGTCTTTTTCTATAATCAACCGTCCATGATTATCTACTCCTCTAATAATTCCCTCAAACGACCCAATTTCATCTTTGTAATTAGCCACTTCCCCGAGCTTATACATACTCGAATAATAGGTCTCCATGAGTTCTTTTTCTTTACGGTTTTTCAATTTCATCAGGTAAAACTCGATATCAATCAAAAGTTCCTCCAAGAACTGTAAGCTGTTCACCTCACTTCCTGTAATCATTTTAACAGAGGTTGCCATCGGGTTTACAAAAGCACTTTGATTCAGGTTTACACCTATACCAACCACAGAAGCGTCTATGAGATGACTTTTCACTAAGTTTTCAATTAGTATTCCACCTACCTTCTTATCTGCCACGTAGATGTCGTTAGGCCATTTTAAGCAGGGTAGAGAGGCCTTAGAAACATGCCTTGACATACATTTAACTACCCCAAGCCCCATTGCAACATTTAGCAAAAATTGTTTAGACACCTCCACATAGGTTGGTTTCACCAGTACTGAGAACAAAAGGTTCTTTCCTCGTTCAGAGAACCATACATTTCCCCTCTGTCCTTTACCGTTGGTTTGATAATCTGTGTAAACAATTGTTCCTTCTATTGGGTCATTTTTTTTAACAAGTTGGAGCAATTCATCGTTAGTAGAATGACATTCTGTCAGAAAAAGAACTTTTTTGCCCAAAAACAGAGGTTTGGCAAAGACTTTATGCATAATAAATTAATGTATTTTTGAGTCTAATTTACAAGTAAAGAAAAAGTGAATGCAGCATACACAGAATGAGGTGAGTTCTGAAGTATTAAGTAGTTGGGTTGTGGAGGGAATGTTAGAAAAAAAAGCCTCAGATGTGATCGTAATGGATTTAAGAAATATCAAGTATGCAGTAGCAGACTATTTTGTTATTTGCAGTGGGAATTCGGATACTCAGGTGGATGCTATCTCGGATTCGGTTGAAGAAGAAATTCACAAAAGATCCAAACAAAATCCTTGGAAAAAAGAAGGGAGAGAAAACAAAGAGTGGGTACTACTTGATTACGTGGACGTAGTTGCTCATGTATTCAATAAAGAGAAGAGAGAGTTCTACGGTCTGGAAGAACTCTGGGGAGATGCAAAAATCAAAAGAATAGAAGAGAACTAATTTATAATCAAAGCGTTGAAAGCTTAAATTGCTAGGAAATACGAAGTATGGCAGAAAATAAACAAGACAGAAAATTAAACCCTAAATCTGGACGACCTGGTTATCAGGGATGGTTGATTGGTGGGCTACTGGCATTGGTTGTCGGTCTCACCTTCTTTTCACGAGATAGCGGAATGGTCCCCACTACATTTAGGAATTTCGAGAAAATGTTGCTTGCCAACGATGTTGATAAGGTTGTTTTAATCAAGAATCAGGATTTCATTGAAATCACGCTCAAATTAGAAGCACTATCCAACACGAGATACAAACTTGAATTAGAACAAAACAAGAGCGTATTCAGCTCGACCAGCGGTCCTCATTATAAAGTAGAAATCGTTAGTGTCGATAAATTTGTCAAAGATTTTGAAGAAACGATGAGTAAGGTTCCGGAAAACCAACGTTTTGATTTTAAAATTGAAGAACGGTCAGATTACACCACGTTTATCTTTAATTGGGGATTTTTAATCCTATTAATCTTCGGTTTTTGGTTTTTGATGCGAAGAATGACAGGAGGCGGTGGTCCCGGAGGACAATTATTTAATATAGGTAAATCGCGTGCGGCATTATTTGATGCGGAGAATAAGGTAAAAATCACCTTTGCCGATGCCGCTGGATTAGAAGAGGCTAAAGAAGAAATTCGGGAAATCGTAGATTTCCTCAAGAGCCCGGAGAAATTCACCAAACTTGGAGGAAAAATTCCTAAAGGAGCACTCCTTGTTGGGCCTCCAGGAACGGGTAAAACACTTCTTGCTAAAGCAGTAGCCGGTGAGGCAGGCGTTCCTTTTTTTACATTATCGGGATCAGATTTTGTCGAAATGTTTGTCGGTGTTGGAGCGGCCAGAGTGCGGGATCTATTCAAGCAAGCAAAAGAAAAAGCACCATGTATCATTTTTATCGATGAAATAGATGCCATTGGTCGCTCTAGAGGAAGAGGTCAAATGCCTGGCTCTAACGATGAAAGGGAAAACACACTCAACTCTTTATTAGTGGAGATGGACGGATTTTCTACAGATGTAGGCGTTATTATTTTGGCTGCCACCAACCGTCCGGATGTACTGGATTCCGCTTTGCTGAGACCTGGAAGATTTGATAGGCAGATCAGCATTGACAAACCAGATATTGTTGGAAGAGAAGCAATCTTCAAGGTACACCTGAAACCCATCCAGCTCTCAAAAGATGTGGACCCGAAAAAGCTGGCTGCTCAAACACCGGGATTTGCAGGTGCTGAAATAGCCAATGTTTGCAACGAGGCTGCCCTAATTGCTGCCAGAAAAGACAAGAAGAAAGTGGACATGACCGATTTTCAAGATGCCATTGATCGGGTCATTGGAGGTCTTGAAAAGAAGAACAAATTGATTTCTCCTGAGGAAAAGAAAATTGTGGCATATCATGAAGCCGGCCATGCCGTTGCCGGTTGGTTTTTAGAACATGCTGATCCTTTGGTCAAGGTTAGTATTGTGCCGAGGGGTGTCGCTGCTTTGGGTTATGCTCAGTATTTACCAAAAGAACAGTTCCTGTACCAGACAGAACAACTGATGGACGAAATGTGTATGGCTTTGGGAGGAAGAGCTGCCGAAGAAATTATTTTCGGAAAAATTTCAACCGGTGCGTTAAGTGATTTGGAGCGTATCACTAAAATGGCCTATAGCATTGTCTCTGTTTATGGCATGAATGATAAAATTGGAAATGTATCATTTTACGATTCTAAACAATCCGATTATAATTTCACCAAACCGTATTCTGATGCTACCGCAGAATTGATCGACAAAGAGGTGAAAAACTTAATCGACAATGCATACACCAGAACGAAAAAGCTACTGCTTGATAAAAAGAATGAACTGGAAATATTGGCTAAAGAGCTTCTCAAAAGAGAAATCATATTTCAGTCAGACCTGGAAGAATTAATCGGAAAGCGTCCATTTAAAAACCAAACTGCGTATGAGGCTTTCACTCAAGCAACAAATGGCTCCACTGGCGATGATGTAGAAAAAGTGAAAAATGAAGTCAAAAACGAGGTGGAAAAAGAAGAAGTAACGGAAGAAAAGGACAATTAGAAAATGACTTCACCTTCTTCAGTAATTGAAGATATCCAAGTCGCTGGTAAAGAGAAAGTCTACTTTGCCAGCGATTTTCATTTAGGGGCGCCAGACTGGCACAGTAGCTTTGACCGAGAAAAAAAAATTATTCGTTGGCTCGAAGAAATTCAAACAGACGCAAAAGCCATTTTTCTACTCGGAGACATATTTGATTTTTGGTTTGAGTATAAACACACGGTACCCAGGGGATTTATTCGTTTTCTTGGTAAAATAGCAGAACTAAGAGATCAAAGAATTCCGATCTACTTTTTCACCGGCAATCATGATATGTGGATGTTTGATTATTTT
>JBCCXH010000423.1:0-4758 GCA_039192005.1 Bacteroidota bacterium | reverse complement strand
AACTGTTCCGGATCTATTTTTTTGAATAAATCACGCGCCTTGTCCGGTTTAATCAGGTTTGGATTAGGCTTATTCGGTTTTTTAATGTCCTGTACGTCCGGTGGTTGCTGTCCACCCAGCGGATTGTCAGCGTTTAAATCCGTGACGTTGTCAGAACTCAGGTCAGTCAATGGGTTGCCCTGCTCTTGGCCAAGTTCTTCAGGAAGGTACTCCTTTGCTTTATTTTCTACGGCCGACTCTGCCTTTTCCTGTGCCCGATTGACAAGCGTGCTGTCTCTTTTCAATTCCTTCCAGCTAATCGAATCTTTCTTAGGCAGTTTCGGCGGATTCTCCATCAACGCTTTGTATTCTTTAGGAAAATTGCTTTCTTCCAGTATTTTCTCAGAAATGGCCAATGAGTCTTTTTCGTTCCACTCCCATTGGGGTTTTTCTATATCCGGGTTTTGAATGGAATCCTTTTTCCATTTCCTTACCTCCTGCTTCTTAAGCTTTTTATACTTCTTTTTGTATTTATCTTTTGCTTTGGCGTATTCGCCTACCTTTTTGGCTTGTGCTTTTCTTTCTTTCCACTCTTGTTTGGCGTCTTTTGCTGTTTGAACGGCCTTGGCGTGCTTACCGGTGGGGGTGGCTCCGACTTTGACCTGACCATTTGCCACTGTAGCGATGCAAATGGGAATAAATAAGGTGATGAGAATTTTATTCATCCAACAAAACTAGTGGTTTTTCACAAGGATTCATGAGATTCCACCCCGGATTGTTGGTCTTTCTGATGTATCCTAACACACTGAAGTACAATAAAAAACGCCACCTCTGGTGAGGTGACGTCTGTTTTTGAAAGAAACCACTGTTAGGCCATTTCAGGCACTTTAGCGGATTTTACGGTTTCGATGATCCTTGCTGCGATCTTGTAAGGATCTCCGTTAGAAGCCGGTCGTCTGTCTTCTAACCATCCCTTCCATCCATTCTCTACAGTAGCAATAGGAATCCGAATAGACGCTCCCCGATCGGACACACCATATGAAAACTGATCGATTGATTGTGTTTCATGCAGACCGGTTAGTCTTTGATTGTTGTAAGCTCCATAGACTGCGATGTGTTCGTCTACCACTGGCCTAAAGGCTTCGCATACTGCTTCATAAACGGATTGTTCTCCACATTCTCTTAAGAGGGAATTAGAAAAGTTTGCGTGCATTCCGGATCCGTTCCAATCTCCTTTTACTGGTTTAGGGTGGAATTCTATGTAATAATGATGCGCTTCCGTGATCCTTTGGAGCAAGTACCTGGCGACCCACATTTCATCTCCTGACCGTGCAGCTCCTTTGGCAAAAGTTTGAAATTCCCATTGTCCGGCTGCTACTTCCTGATTGATTCCTTCTACGTTAATTCCGGCCTCCAAACACAGATCCAGATGTTCTTCCACTATATCCCTGCCCCAGGTGTTCTTTCCACCTACTGAGCAATAGTAAAGACCCTGCGGACCAGGATACCCTCCAGGAGGGAACCCAAGAGGTAACTCTGTTTTAGAGTCCATAATGAAATACTCCTGCTCAAATCCAAACCAGAAATCATTATCGTCGTCTTCAATAAGTGCCCGACCGTTTGAAGCGTGCGGAGTGCCATCTGAATTTAATACTTCCGTCATCACCAACCATCCATTCTTTCTTGCCGGATCCGGGAAAAGAGCGACTGGTTTCAACAAACAATCCGATGAATTTCCCTCTGCCTGCTCGGTAGAAGACCCATCAAAAGACCACATAGGGCAGTCTTCCAGTGTACCACCAAAATCATCGATCAGCTTTGTTTTACTTCTCAGATTCTGAGTAGGTACATACCCGTCTAACCACAGGTATTCTAACTTAGATTTCGCCATTTTTATCTGTTTTTATATTGTAAGTTAATTTTTCATTTTGATAATCAATCATTAAATCAACACAAGAAGTTTTTACACTTCATTCTTAAAACGAATAAACAACCGCTAGCACCCCCTGAGTAGCTGCATCTGTAAACGCTCCGTTTGAGTCAAGGAATAGGTTTTCACTCCCACTATCCAGCCTCACTTCCGGGATAAATATCAGCCCACCTACGCTTACCTGTGCAGTCAAAGTAAAAGTAGAGACGGAAAGGTCATCCAGTGTGCCGGTAAATGAGGTATCGGCTGTTTCGAGGTAGGAAGAAGCGGTGCCTGTATTGGCAAAATTCTCATACCTCAACCCGAGCGAAAAAGTTTCCGAAAAAGCATATTGAGGATACAAAGCAAAACCAAAGAACGTATCTTCATCGTTCCCGTCTTTTTCAAATCGGCTGGCCACGTTAAAACCAAGATAAAACTCATCGGATACCTGATACCCGCCGGTAATGTCCCATTCTCCGTTCAGGCTTCCCGCAAATAAGTTGGCATAAATATCCAGCCCTTCTGTCGGCATCCAGTAGATCTGGGCTCCCAGTCCGGACAATCCTGAATTTTCTTCATCTGCTCCTGCCAAACCGCTATTGGTATCCCATACTCCTGTGAATGCTCCAAGCATGAAAGCAAAGTTATCTGACAAGGAGAAGTCGAGCTTTAACCCTCCGTTTTGGAACGGTCCATTACTGAAAAGGTATGAGGTAGAATAGTTGAAATTAGATGCGGGAGAGATTACCTCATATCCAATGAACGTACCCATAAATCCACCCGTGATACTGATCATGTCACTGAGTGCGTAAGAAGCATACAAATTTTGAATGGATGCATCACCCGCGATACTTGGTGCTGCACCTGTTCTGTCTCCACCTATCGATATGTCTCCAACGAAAGATACTTTCCCTTCAGTTTTGGATACGATGACATTCACCATTCCTAAACCAATCGTATTTTGAGCCGTTGCAAACGAAGTTCCAATGTTTGACGTACCGGCGAAATCATACTTATAATAAGTATCTACCGACCCAGAAATCAAAAGAGGACTATCATCTTCTTCATCTTCCTGAGCAAAGGATAGGTAATTAACAGAAAGTGACAATAGGGTTACGAAAGTTGATTTAATAATTAATTTTACGTTGATTTTCATGACTATGCTATTTTAATAGAAAGTGATTGAGAATGGTCTCCTCGCTTTGATGAGTTCCAAGTCGCAAACGAGGGGACCTTAAATAATAAATTTTAAAAGAGTAGAGTAGACTTATTCCGTCGTAATGGTATATCCTCTGATGCCATGCTCATGACTGTCAAGACCCTGTTCTTCATGTTCTTTAGTCACACGAATACCGATTGTTATTTTCAGTACCTGAAAGATTAAGAAAGCACAGGCAAAAGCTGCGACACCACAAATTGCCACTCCTTTTAGCTGCGTAAGAAAGGAATGGTCAGGGTTGGTAGAGAAAATTCCTACTGCCAGCGTTCCCCATATACCGCAAGTTAAGTGTACGGATACCGCACCTACTACATCATCGAGGTGAAGTTTATCCAGAGAGATCGCTGAGACGACCACTAACACACCAGCTACCAGGCCAACAATAATCGCCGGACCGGGGTTAATGACATCTGCACCTGCTGTGATTCCTACCAGACCGGCCAATATTCCATTTAATACCATTCCTAAATCAAGTCGCTTAAAAGCAACGTATCCGGTAATGAATCCGGCCAAACCTCCGGCACAAGCTGCCAGACTGGTAGTTACAAGTACAAAAGATACTGCTCCGGGATCTGCTGAAAGTACCGAGCCTCCATTGAAACCAAACCACCCCAACCATAGTAAAAAGACACCAATCACTGCCAGTGGGACACTGGATCCAGGCTTATCCACTACCTTTCCATCCGCATATTTTCCGAGTCGTGGGCCCAGAACAATGATGCCGGCCAGGGCGCCCCATCCGCCTACGGAATGGACCAAAGTAGAACCTGCAAAATCATAAAAACCCCAGGCGTCTAGTGCGCCTGCTCCCCATTTCCAGCTTCCTATAATCGGGTAAACCAACCCGACAAAAATCAATGTAAATATCAAGTATGCACTCAATTTGATGCGCTCAGCAACTGCACCAGAAACGATGGTAGCGGCCGTTGCAGCAAACATCCCCTGAAAAAGAAAGTCGGTCCAGTAGGTATATCCTCCGCTTGCATACCCGGCAGAAACGTCTGCTTTAGAGGGAGATCCCCAGAACATGCTCCATCCACTTCCATCGAAAGCAAACCAACCAGGGACTTCAAACCCAGGATACATGAGGAAAAACCCAATGATGGCATAACTCAACAGACCGATGATCGGTGTAAGTGTGTTTTTAAATAAAATGTTTACCGTGTTCTTGGATTGACCGAAGCCGGCTTCTACTCCGGCAAACCCTAAGTGCATGATGAAGACGAGTGCGGTTGCCACCATCATCCATACATTGTTCGTGGTCAATAGGTTATTCCCAAGCTGTGTTGCCAGATCGGGTGGTAATTGTTCTACGGCAGTTGATGTGACATCTACAGCTGTAGAAGCATCTGCCAGAAGGTGCGTGCCTACAGATTCTGCGGCATTACCTAACTGTTCTTTTACTTCTAAAAAATCCATTTTTTCTGTTTAAGCTCGTTAGTTTTATTGTGTTACTTATAAGAAGCCAAAAAATCATTTTTTTATAATTTTTTGCTTTAGATAAGAGGCAAAAATCTCAACTTTTACGTAAAAACGTGAATTTTCAGTTAAAAAAATACCCTTTCAAGGCAATATTCACATAATTCATAAATTACACCTCTTTACGAGTACTCAAAAAAGAAATAACTCAATGAAAACAGGTTTTTTT
>JBCCXH010000422.1:0-4764 GCA_039192005.1 Bacteroidota bacterium | reverse complement strand
ATTTACCCTTTTAAACAGTCTTTTTTTTCTCAAAAATCAATTAATAAAATCACGGCGCATCGTCCCACCACACAGGTGTCTGAAGGTTTGCATCCTTGATTGGGACATTTACCCTGTTTAAGTCTATTTCGGTCTGAGGATAAGAGGCCCTTCTCGGAATCTCACCATTTAAGTTAAATGAATTAACTCCATTTGCATTTGGACTTAAAGCAGGAAATCCTGTTCTCCTAAAATCTGTCCAAGGTTCAATCCCGTTTGAATACATCGCAATGTATTTCTGAGCCATTATCTGCTCAAGGCGGGCATCATTATCTGTCAAACCGGCCAATGCTGAATTTGCCGTGGCGTAAGCGGCATCATCACTTCCGGTAAGCTTGATAATCGACGCACTTATGGCCTCTGCCAGTGCCGCCTCCGCAGCAGTAACGTCAGCATTGCCCATCAGCTCAATCTCTGCCTCGATAAACTTCATCTCTACAAAACTGGTAAGTATCACCGGCGCGTTGATGGCTGTATAAAAGGTACCTGCATCAAAAGTCTTAGAAAACCCGGAAGGGTCCGGTGTATCAGATTCATCAAGTAAAAAAAGTGCGCCTCTCCTCGGATCATTCAAGTTATTGAGTAGGTTGAAGAAAGACGGATCAATATTGATGTTACCGGCACGATCCTGAGAAAACTGATAAGCCGGATTGGGCTCATTTGGATTGTTTCCGAAAGACAACTGAAAATCTCCTGCGCTTGAAGTAATGGCATTTGCCAACGCACTTTCAGCTTCTGAGTACGCATTGGAATTGATTTTAGTTGTCCGCAAATAGTATTTGGCTTTCAACGAGTAGGCTGCTGCCACCCATGCCGCCGTGTTTCCTCCATAAATCAAATCCTCTGATCCCAATGCTGTACCATTGCCCGCATCTCCGTTTAACGTAGCAATCGCTTCGTCTAAGAGGCTATGAATTGTTGCATAGACTTCTTCTTGCGTGTCATAGGTAGGTTGAAAATTCATTTCTTCTGCGCCAAAAGCAGTCGTGTAAGGGATGTCTCCAAAGACATCTGTAAGCGATCCAAGTCCATGTGCAATCAAGACATCTGCCATCGCAGCGGTATGATTGGACCCATCTTCCAGGGCTTTTTCCCGAACAATGACTAACGGCTGCAACGCGGATACGTACATCCTACGCCACATCCCGTCCGCATCCGCCGATATAAATAAATAACGGTAATTGTCTGCTTGCTGTGCATTGATACCGATAAACTGCTGAGTGAATAGCCCACTTAAACGAACCAGTTCACCACCGACAACCCATGCTAACCCTGCTTGTGCTGCGGGCACAATGGACTGAGCAGATACATCTTCTGGTATCGCGGGACTTACGTTGATCTCATCGCTAAAGTCGCATGCAGATGCGATGAAAATAATGCCTGTAATAAGGTATATATATAGTTGTTTCATATCTCAGAATTTTGAATCGTTAAAAAGTGAAATTCAACCTGAACCCATAACTTCTCGTGTTGGGATTGTTGAAGTAATCATAGGCAAACACGTTACTCGAATCACTTGTCAGGTTGGTTTCAGGATCAATACCCGTGTAATCCGTAATCAAGAAAACATTCCTTGCGTTCAAATTGACACTTATTGCAGAGAATGGAACACCTGAGAGGAGCGACCCCGGAAGGTTGTAAGTCAGGTTGACGTCTCTCAGCCTTATCCATGAGGCATCCTGAACGGTAAGTTCCGTCAGGTTTACAAAGCCATATGCCTGATAGAAATTAGCACTTCCGTCTGTTCCTCCTTTGACGGTTGCCACGGTATTGATGGCTTCTGTAGGATTGCCATTTTCATCTGCTGCCACTCCATCAAAAACAACGACTTCGTTTCTGTCCAGCGTTTCCGCTCCTACTCCAAAGTTGTTCAATACGCCTGATGTACCGTTATAAACGTCTCCTCCTTTTCTAAAATCGAATAACATCGATAACTCGAAGTTTTTATAAGTAAACGTATTCCTGAAACCCAGTGTGAAATCAGGTGTAGGATCTCCCACTTTCCCATCATTCTGATCCTGAAGCGGCAGTCCGGTGGTTTGATCAATCACCATTCGTCCCTGGTCATTCCTCAAAAACCTGCTTCCAAAAAAGATGCCGTAGGGCTCTCCTTCTTGTATACGTTGTGTGTTGAATGGATCAATGGTGATTACATCCAAGCCAGGTGCGATTTTATTAACGATCGTCGTGTATTTATTAAAGATCAGACCTATTTCATAGTTGAAATCGTTTGTTCTCCATACGGTCCCGGTAACTACCGCCTCGACTCCTTCATTCTCTATTTCCCCGGCATTGATGGCCGTCTGTAGGTACCCGGATGACCTTGGAATGTCCACGTTAATGATGGCGTCTTCCGTTAATGCCTTATACCAGGTTATATCCGCCGTGATCCTTCCGTCTGCCAACTTTAAATCCGTCCCAATTTCCCACGTGGAGGTAAACTCGGGTCGCAGGTTGGGATTTCCCAAAATCGTATTTGGCACAAAAGAATTGGTTCCCAACGCCGGGAATAAAACACCATTTGGATTGGTCCACCCATCCCGTACCCGTGCTTGTGTGAATCCGGTAGAGGTCAACCCAAAGGGAGCATCGTTCCCCACTTTTCCATAAGAAACCCTCAACTTTCCATAAGGAACGGCTCTTCCCAGATCAAAATTCTCAGTAAAAGACCACCCAAAAGCGACTGCTGGATAGAAGAAAGAGTTATTGCTTGCTCCCAGAGTGGAAGACCAGTCATTTCTTCCGGTAAGGTTCAGAAAAAACATATCCTGATAGGTAAATCTCACGTCTCCATAGACTCCATAAAGCTGCTTGGCTGTTGGCCTTTCGACTACACTGTAAGCGGAAGCACTTGCTGCGTTAAAAAAACCTCTGGACGCAAGCCCCTGGCCATCTTCCCTCCGATTATCAACTTGTTTGTCATAATAATTCCACCCAAATGTACCCGTAACATAAAAATCATCATTTAGGTCTTTTTTAAGCAACCCGTAAACATCAATGGTCAGGTCTGTATTGTTAATGGCATGGTTAATTACCTGACCCGCTCCAAACGTAGCGGAACCTATGTCGTTACGAAACTTTCTAAAATCCGTGTATTGATCTATTCCCACCCTGGAGTTTAAGGAGAACCAGTCCAGAAACTCGTACGAAAGCTGACTGTATCCGATGATTCGGTTGACTTCGTCTGTCATGAAGTTTTTAAAGACGGTCCAATAGGGGTTGTCGTAAATGGCTCCACCTCCGATTAATCCCCGGTAGGAACGTGGCGTGCCGTCTTCGAATTGATAAGCGGAGACATCGTTCTCAGGGTTGACTCCGCCCCTATTGTCAAAAGTGGGCGAGGTTCTGAGCAAGCC
Organism: Bacteroidota bacterium; assembly: GCA_039192005.1. GTDB lineage: Bacteria > Bacteroidota > Bacteroidia > Cytophagales > Cyclobacteriaceae > Ekhidna. The sequence goes on along the minus strand of JBCCXH010000422.1, from coordinate 1,369 downwards.
GAGCATCACTCCTGAAGTATTCGATCCGTTTTGTACGCGTTCACCGCCACTCCTTATAAAGTTGGCCGAAAACGTTGCTTTTAGTTTATCAGTCAAATCCGAGGAAATAGTGGCTTTAACAGAAGTACGTTCAAACGTATTGTTTGGAATGATCCCTTCCTGATCTAGGTAGCCGAAGGACAAAAAGTAATTCACATTGTCTGTTCCTCCGCTTGCACTGATGTAGTGGTTGGCAGTCACTCCCGTTTCAAAAAAGTCCTCGGCATTGGTGTAAGCTCGCGCCACTCTGTTGGTCGCTCTCGGATCATCCGCGCTGACAATGAGTCCATTAGGGTCCCAAACGGAGGGTTCATTTGCATACCTCAAATCCGAAATTCTCGGACCCCAGCTGAAACCGGTAAATGATCCGGTCATGGGACTTTCGAAAGTAGGTACAAATACTCCTGAGCCTTCAGAGGTCTCTACCGGATTTCCCTGAGCATAAGTGGTTTGTAAATCAGGAAGCTTGTTTACCTCATCAAAGGTCACCCCGAATGAATACGTAATCTTTGCTCTTCCACTCGTCCCTTTTTTCGTGGTAATAATAATGGCGCCGTTTCCCGCTCTCACACCATAAAGTGCTGTCGCTGCGGGCCCTTTGAGTACAGTCATGCTTTCAATGTCGTTGGGATTTAAATCTATGGCCCGATTGGAATTGCCTACTCCGCCGGAACCTAAATCTGAAATGGCATCTTCTGGCGAATCTGCGGTATTGAACGTGCTATTGTCTATGGGCACACCATCAACTACAAACAAAGGGGAGTTAGAACCCTGAATGGTCGTATTACCCCTGATCCTAATCTGCGCGCCAGCACCCGGAGTGCCGCCCGAACTGGTTACCTGAACACCCGCAGCTTTCCCCGCCAGACCGGCTACCAGGTTTACTTCATTGGCCCGATTCACTTCGTTTGCACCAACTTCCTGAATGGAGTAGCCCAAGTCCCTTTTTTTTGCTTCTAAGCCAATAGCCGTTACTACTACTTCCTGCAGCTCCGTAGCATTGGAACTTAGTGACACATCGATCACCGTTCGGCTACCTACCGCTACTTCCTGTGTAGTAAATCCGATAAATGAAAAAATCAACGTTGAATTTTGACTGACATCGATTTGATAGTTGCCGTCAAAATCTGTTGTCGTACCTGAGGCCGTTCCTTCTATTGTAATGGTTACCCCAGGCAAGCCTTCGCCTCCCTCATCCGTAACCTTACCGGATATTGTTTGCTGTGCAAAAAGCGTCAGCGACCCGGCCATCAGGAACATTAAATAAAAAAGTATAGTCTTCTTCATAAAACTATTTTCTATGGTTAAACATTGGTTTTAAACCGTTAAT
>JBCCXH010000421.1:0-4790 GCA_039192005.1 Bacteroidota bacterium | reverse complement strand
GGATGAACCCGTCGCTGTCCTTCGCACAGGTCCGGCGGAACCACCACAACAACACCGGCTTTAGCTACGGCGTCATCGAGATGAAGGACCTGTACTTTATGCTCGACGCCGTCCGGATCGTCGAGAAGGGCGGCTTCCTGAACGAGAAGGAGCAGGCCGGCCTCCGGAAGTGGTTCTCGGACTACATGGACTGGCTCGAGATGAGTGCCATTATACTGCGCCTTTATTGAATGTCATGAAATTCTGTACTGTGAGCATGATTCTGTCCAGTAAAAACCCGATGATGCCGATGATAAACATGGCCACAATGATTTTTGCATTGGAGTCGTTGGCCCCGTTTTGAAACTCTTCCCATACAAATGATCCCAGCCCAGGACTTTGTGCTAGCAGCTCAATGGCAATCAATACCATCCAAGCAACGGAAACGGTGATTCTCAATCCCGTAAAAATCATTGGCAGTGAGGCAGGGAGTACGATTTTGAAGATATTCTGACCTACATTGAGCTTCAATACTTTTCCTACATTTACAAAATCTTTGTCTACCGTAGAGACCCCCATGCTGGTGTTGATAAGCGTGGCCCACATGGCGCATAGTCCAACACTGATAAATGAGATAATGAATGACTTGTCGAGATCAGGGTCAGTGATGACGGTCTTTACAATCATGAAAACGAGCAGGAGCCACACAACCGGCGACACGGGCCTGAAAATCTGGATCAACCAATTAAATGCCGTTCGCAAGGGTTCGCTAAGGCCAATGATAATTCCTATCGGGACTGCGATTAACATGGCTAGCAGGCAGCCGGCAGCGACGGTTTTCAAGCTGGTGCCAATTTGGTCTAAAAACGAAGGTCTTCCCGTATAAGTGATAGGAGCCAGTCCTTGGGCTTTACGCTGTTTATTGGTAGAGGCTACTTTTTCTTTGAATGCGGCCTTTTTTTCTGAGATCTCCTGGTGATCTTTCCAAAGTGTCTTTAAAGAAGTAAGCACTTGTGAAGGGGAGGGAAGGGTGTTGGGTTGACAACTGATGTCACCTGAGACGATGCATGCTCTCATTTCTTCGGCAGCAGTATCACCTTGCTCAGTGCGTGCTTTTTCGATTCGGTCGGTCGCCTCGCTGATGTATAAAGCGCTTGATCCTGCGTACCAGATGAAAAGAAACGTACAGATGGACAGTGCCGGTAGCAAGGCTTTTTTGAAAAAAAGGGTCGCGTTTTTCCTGGGCTCTTCTTTGTTAATGAGCCGTATGAGCGGCTCCAGAAACCCCAGTCCTACGAATTTTAATGTTTTAATTGATTTCTCTTTCATTTCATTTGTCATTTAAAAAGTAGAGCGGAACAGCAAGTCCATGCTGCCCACTCTACGTACATTTAACCTAATTTTTGTTTCCTATATCGAAGCTGTTGATGTACGAGATGGCGTTTTTACCATCAAATGGATTGCTGTCAATAAAACTGGTCGTAGAAGGTTTGTAACCATCCGTAGCAGGGATGTCCTCAGCGGGGATTTTACCTTCTGCTACCAACATGTCTGCGGCCTCCTTCCAGATGTCTGGTCGGTAAATTTTCTTAATGGTCTCATGATACCATTCTTCTGGCTTGGATTCCGGGATTTGCCCCCATCTTCTCATCTGTGTCAGGAACCAGATGCCATCCGAGTAAAAAGGATAAGTGGCATGGTATCGGTAAAAGACGTTGAAGTCGGGCATGGACCGCTTGTCCCCTTTTTCAAACTCAAACGTTCCGGTCATGGAGTTGGCAATCACGACGGAGTCCGCACCCACGTATTCGGGCATGGATAGGATTCCGACTGCTTCCGGACGATTGCCGGGAGTGTCCAGCCACTTAGCGGCACGTATGAGTGCTTTCGTCACGGCTTTGGCTGTGTTTGGATATTGATCTACAAACTTCTTCGTCATCACAAATACCTTTTCAGGATTATTTTGCCAGATGTCGTAGTTAGTAGTAACCGGCACCCCGATGCCTTTAAATACCGCTTGCTGGTTCCAGGGCTCACCTACACAGTATCCATAGATGGTTCCTGCTTCCAGTGTGGCCGGCATCTGAGGCGGAGGAGTAACAGAAAGCAATACGTCTGCATCTACTTGTCCCTGGATATTTTCTGCCGTGTAAAAACCCGGGTTAATACCCGCTGCCGCCAGCCAATATCGGATTTCGTAATTGTGCGTGGAGACTGGAAACACCATGCCCATTTTAAAAGGTTTGCCAGAGTTTTTGTATTCGCTGATGACGGGTGCCAACGCATCTGCCTTGATGGGGTGGATGGTTTTCCCACTATCGTCTACCGGCACATTGGGCTTCATTTTTGACCATACCTCATTCGAAACCGTGATGCCGTTTCCGTTCAGGTCCATGGAGAAAGGAGTAATCAACTCTGCCTGCCTTCCAAAGCCAGCTCCTGCGGCTATCGGCTGTCCTGCCAGCATGTGGGAGCCGTCCAGTTGTCCATCAATGACCCGGTCGAGTACATTTTTCCAGTTAGACTGCGCTTCAATGGTAACAAAAAGGCCTTCTTCCTCAAAATAGCCCAGCTCCTTGGCAATAGCAAGTGGTGCCATATCCGTCAGCTTAATGAACCCGAAGGTCAGCTGTGGCTTTTCAATGAGCAGTGCCGTTGAGTTTGTTTCTTCTGCTGCTTCTTCTGAAGAAGCGCTCCCTCCACCTCCACAAGAAAAAAGTGCAATGGGGAGGACGAGTATTAGACGTAATAAATTGCGATTCATATCTTTTATCATTTGTCTTTAGTTTGATCTAAGTGAGTGTTTATAAAAATTTTGGTTTGAAGGTCAGTTGTAACCATGCCCAGTGGTTGAATTCATCAGAACTTCCACCTTTAAATGCTTCGAGTAGTTCGGTAGCGAAAATGGTAGAGTACCCAAGTTTGAAGTTGAATCCTTTGGCGACATCCCAGTTGTATACCAGGTCTATTTCCGTTCCGTAAGAACCACCTTCCAGCTCACCTTCCAGGTTGGTGATGTCCTGGTTGGTGCTGAAGTTGTGCACGAAACCTATGAGTTTTGTTTTGTTGCCTGTTTTGAAAACGGACTTTATGTAGATGTCATTTAGCCCAACAGCTTCTCCTGGTCCTACGTAAAAGAAGTCCATGAACCCGTAGAATTTATGGTTGGTACCAAAGGGTTGCAGCCACGCTTCGTTATCCGTTGTGTTCGGATCATCGCTGGAAACAATGTCAGCTCCGATCGTAATGGGAAAGCCAAGGCCTTTATACGTTAAGTCAGCAGCAAAAAGCGATGCACTACGGTTACCTGCTCCACTTTGAAGGTAAAAAGAGGCATTGATTGCTACGTCTCCCGAAGCATAAGAAGGTAAAATACCATAGGTAGTTGTGTTGTCATACGTAATGTTACTACTGGTCAATTCGGTTCGGGCAATTACATTAGTCGCCATGGCCTGAATTTTGAAATCACCAGCCGGAATCGTTGCCCAGAGGTACTGTAAGCTGTTATAACCACCTCGGATTTGGGTGAAGGCGGTCGAGTCGACTCCCTGAAAGTGACGCGTTCTGTTTTGAGCGATGCCTACATCTACTTTAATTTTATCAAAGGTGAGTTTGTTTACCAGAGCATCGTGTGCACGTCCGGAGGCAGCCCAGCCTAAAGCACCAAACCATCGTTGATCCCCGTAGCTGATGGCTTGTCTTCCTACTTTTAATGCATACCAGTCACTCGCCTGATATTCTGCGTAAGCTTCAAATACAGAGAAATTGGCTTCAGGAGCACCTGGGACACCGTCACCTAATAAATCAAATGCTTGTGGCATCTGTCCCCAGAAATGAATGAGTTGTGGAGAGAATACGAGTTTCAGCCCGGTAGAATCTTTGTATTGGAAATTAAGCCTTGTTCGTTGTTGTGTTGCTACACCCAGTGATTCCCCCTCGTTTCTAAGGCGACTGTTTACGCCACCGTACATTTCCGTTCGGGGTCGAACCTCACCGGAAATAGTAGCCTGAGCGTCCACGAATGATGATTTGAAGGTGGCGAAGATCAAAAGTGATAGGTAGATGATCCTTTTCATAGTTGTTAATTAGTTTGTTGATACTTACGTATTATTACGTATATACTACAAACGTAAACTCAGTAATTCGAATATTTTATGGAAACAGGGGTGAATAAATCCTTTTTTACACCAGTTAAAAAACTGACTTTTCGCAGGTTTTTAACTTATTTATCTAATTTTGAGCTAGTTAGCTATCGATGAAGTAATTATGGTCTGCGATCTCTTTTCTAAGTAATTCTACGCTTTTTATTTTGATCCGCTTCCCGATTGTCTCGATCAAACGGTCCTTTTTAAGCGTAGAGAGGGTACGTATGACTTGTTCTTCAGTCGTGCCGGCAAAATCCGATATTTCCCTTCTGGACAATTGCAGGTTAAGCACATCATTTGTTCGTCCAAATTTTCGGTTGACATAGAGTAAGGCATCGATTACCTTCTCTCTTACCGTCATCTGTGCAAACTTTTTCACTTTTGTTTCGCTACGGTTGAGTTCTTCTGCGTAGAACGTCATCAGGTCATAGGTAAGCTGGGGAACTTTTGTGAACATCTGATGCATGGTTTCGGAAGAAAAATTACATAAAGTAGCGTCCTGGACAGCAACCGCGCTGATTTGGTAAATATGAGCGGTGCCAAACCCTCGATGACCAATGGTCTCTCCCTTACATGAAAACCTAACGATTTGCTCTTTGCCATGGAGGCCTGTTTTGGCTACTTTAACCGATCCCTGTTTAATGAAATACAACCCCTGTACTGGTG
>JBCCXH010000420.1:0-4813 GCA_039192005.1 Bacteroidota bacterium | reverse complement strand
GTAATTATACGCTACAACTGGATGGTGCTTCGGGCATTACCTTTCGAAACCTGACCCTGGCCGCGACCGACCGTAACTACGGTCGGGTGATCGATTTGCGCAATGGAGCCAGTTGCAATACCTTTTCCAATACCATTATCAGCGGGGTCTCCACGACATCTACAGAAGATGATATGGCATTGGTTTATTCTCCTTCCAATGATAGTCCGAATAATAATAACCATTTTACGGATAACTACCTAATCAACGGGAGTCTTGGTTTTAGTTATTCGTATTTGAGTAACAGGAGCAACGATCGGGAAACGGGCCTTTTGATATCGGGCAATACCTTACAGAACCAAAGATTTGTGGGGATTTCCCTGGCCTACCAGAAAAGTCCTTTGATAGAAAAAAATATCATCACTTCTTCACAAACGGGTTTTAACGGAGTGCACCTATACGATAATTCTGACAGTCTGAAGATAGTGGGCAACAAGATCAGTCTTCCCAATGGGGGATATGGACTCTCTATTTATGAAGTAGAAAGTAGTACCGCTGCTCAAGGCCTGATTGCCAACAACTTCATTAGTATCGGGGGTAGCAGTACGGCTTACGGTATCTATTCCTACTACAGTTCCCATCAGCGCTATTATCATAACAATGTGCACCTATACAGTACCACCACGTCGACCGATGCCGTTGCATTTGTTATTGATTATGGTACCAATAATGAGGTTTACAACAACATTCTGGTGAATAGTGGGGGAGGATACGCTTTTTACACCAATACGAGGAGTGCAGAGGCAGACTACAACGATCTGTACGTTACAGGCACTCGATTGGGTTATTACAGTGGGAACCAAACGGACCTGGCAGCCTGGCAGTCAGCGACCGGATGGGATGGCCATTCTCTTTCGGTAGATCCCCTGTTTGTGGACTCTGCGGATCTGCATGTCGCTAATGTATTGCTGGATGGAACAGGTATCCCTGTTCCTGGGGTCACTAAGGATATTGATGGGCAGGTGAGGGATCAGGTATCCCCGGATATTGGCGCCGATGAGTTTTCAGGTATCGCCAATGATTTGGCGGTTACCCGTTTGATTGCCCCATTGGATGATTGTGGGCAGAGTGACACCGAAAAAGTATCCGTGACCATTCAAAATTTTGGTAATCAGGCTCAAACCGGATTTGACCTGGCATTGGTTGTCAACGAAGGGACCCCTATCGTCGAAAATACAGACACCTTAACTGTAGAAGCCGGCCTTTCAGCTACTTACACGTTTACTACCAGCGTGGACCTTTCAACGTTGGGCGAATATACATTCAGTGTGTTTCCGCTGTTATCCGAAGATGAAAATAACGCGAATGATACATTGCAAGTAACGGTTAACAGTTATCCTGCCTTCAACACTGCCGGTTTAACGGCCGATACTGCAATATGCCTGGGTAGCTCAGTAGTCCTCGAAGCTTCCGGTGGCTCCACCTACACTTGGAACAACGGGACCACGAACCCTAGTTATTCAGTGACACCTGATGATACAACCACGTATTTTGTGACCATAGGAAATGATCTTGGATGTACCATTATAGATTCTGTCACGGTTTATGTATTGCCACTCCCTGAACAGCCGGAAATTATTTATGGAGGCCCAACTATTATTTGCGAGGGAGACTCCTTACTGCTTGTTTCTAGTGTGATAGGAAATCTACAATGGTCCACCGATGAAAGAGCAGATTCTATCTACGTGAAAGAGGCCGGCACCTATTACGTATCGCTGACAGGTGATAATGCCTGTGTTTCAACTTCACCACCACTCACCGTTGAGGTAGCGGCTGTTCCTCGTATTTTACCGGAAGAAGCACCTTTTATATGTCTCGGAGATTCGGTGGTCCTTTCCGTGGTCAATGGGAGTGCTTCTTACTTGTGGTCTACCGGGGATACCACGGCAATCATCACCGTAGTGCCGATGGAAACTACCACCTATTATGTAGAAGCAGCCAATGATTTAGGATGTCTATACACTGACAGCATTAAAGTAGAAGTTACTCCACCTTTGGCTCCCAGTGAAGTAAGTAATATGCTGCCTTCCGACGAAACCACCGGTCTTTCGCTACCGGTGCGGTTTTCGTGGGCCCCTGGCACGAACGCCACATGGTACGACCTCTACATCTGGCCAGATACCGCTTCTGTTCCGGGAACGCCTACGGCTGGTGACCTAACCAGTATACAGTATATTTATAATAGCGCCAATAGTGCATGGGAGCATGGGACATCCTACTTATGGCAAGTGATGTCTCGAAATGCATGCTATGAGACGCCCGGTCCGATCCAGACGTTTACCTTGCGAGAGTTGCCCGACCTACAGGTTCAAAACGTAGAAGCCCCTGATGAAGCCTTTTCCGAACAGGAAATCAGCGTCTCCTGGGAAGTCATCAATACAGGGTTGGGTGCAACCCTGGAGCAAAACTGGACCGATGCTATTTATCTTTCCGGAGACAACACGCTCAGTCTGGAAGAGGGTGATTTTATGGATGAGTATTTGTTGGGAACAGCAAATTTTGCGGCGTTGTCCGACGGTGAAAGTTATGCAAACAATGCCACCGTCACCTTACCCAGGGGCATAGCAGGGTATCATTACCTGTTTGTAAAGGCCGATCGTTATGAAAGTTTGACCGAAACCAACGATCAAAACAACGAAGCCCGAATACTGGATACGCTACTGATCAATTTAAGGCCCACGCCAGATCTGCAGGTGACCCATCTACTTCCTCCGAGTAACGCTTTCTCGGAACAAGAGGTAACTCTTAGCTATACCGTAACCAATCGGGGCAATGGAGAAACGGAAGCTAATTCGCGATGGAGGGACGCGATTTATTTGACCGATTCTGAAAGTACCTCGGGAGGGACATTTTTAACTAACGTTTACCGATCAGGTATTTTGGGAGTGGATAGCAGTTATACGGAGACTGTAACCGTTACACTTCCGAGAGGCATCTTTGGGGACTACTATTTTTATGTGGTGACCGATGTTTCAAATCAGGTATACGAATATACGTTCGAGGAGAACAACCGTGCCTTATCTGAAGCAGTAAATGTGATTTTAACCCCCCCAATTGATCTCGCAGTTACTAATATCGAAACGGAACCTGTAGCTTCCAACAATGAAAATGTGGTCATTCGATGGGAGGTTACCAATCAGGGAGGGTCTTCGGTTTTGAATACATCCTGGGTGGATAAGGTCTACCTGAGCGCTACCCCTGAATTCGAGCAGGTAGAGTTCTTAGGATCGTACGGTAAATCTGTGACAGATCTGCAGGCAGGAGAAAGCTATTTCGCGCAAAAAACGGTAAAAATACCGGACGCAATTACCGGACCATTTTATGTGATTGTGAGAACGGACGCAAGCAATGGGGTCTATGAGTATGTTTATGAATCAAACAATGATACGAAAAGTGACAGTGTGCTGATGGTTCAAAATGCCGATCTGACCGTAACCGAATTTCAAGTGCCGGAGACCATTTTCTCCGGAGAAGTCATAAGGGTAAGCTGGACCGTAAAAAACATTGGAATTGGGAGCATTTTCGGTGAACGATGGACCGATGCAATCGGCTTAGTGCCTAATGATGGGAGCGATGCTTTCATCAGGATTGGATCTTTGCCTCGCAATGGTACTATGTCCCCCGGCGACAGCTTGTCGGGTGGTATATTGGTAACCATCCCTGAGGATCTCTCAGGAGATTATCAACTTACCCTGAGAATTGACAATTCAAACAATGTATATGAAGGAACAAAAGAGGACAATAACGTTCTTCATAAAAATATTACCATTCTGCCGTCGCCGGTCCCTGATCTGGAAATTACCAAAGGACTTGCGGTAGATACAGCTACATCGGGGGAGTACATCCCTGTTACGTTTACCGTGGAAAACACAGGCGACACACTCATCACAAATACCTCATGGGAGGATCAGATCTACTTGTCTTCGGATTCCAGATGGAATCCGGGAAATGCACGGTTGATCAAACGACTTCCGCGTTCTCAGGAAGTATTGCCCGGAGAAGGCTATACGGTTACCGATTTGGTTCCATCGCCCATATTGCCTTTCGATGTTTCAATGAAAACCTATTATCTCTACTTTCTCGCAGATGGTAATGAGCGCATTTATGAAAGATCCAATGAGTCTAATAATATGCGTAGAAGCGATCCAATTTATGTTTTTGCTTATAATCCCCCTGATTCCGAAAATGATCCCCCTGATTCCGAAAACGATTCCGCTGTTTTTGTGAATAATCCCCCTGATTTTATTGTTTCTAACCTCGCGATTGAAGACTCCGTCTCTTCGGGGGAGCGCACATACGTCGTCTGGACCACAGAGAATATCGGAAATAACTGGACCACAAATGCCTATGCTTCATGGTGGTCTGATGGGGTATATCTGTCAGAAGACACCGTCTGGGACAATTCTGATACCTTTTTGCGGGACTGGGTCTTTTACCAAAGCGACATCGAAACCGGATCGTATGAGGCAGGGATGCAGTTTTACGATTTTCCAAATGGCATCTCCGGAGATTATTTCATCCTTATGGTCGCTGATCACACCAATCGAATTAATGAACGGGATAAAACCAATAATTACCGATGGAAGCCGATTCACGTAATCCTGTCCCCTTCCCCTGATCTGGTGGTCACCGACCTTAAGTTGCCATCGCTCGGGATTGCAGGTCAAGCGGTTGACCTTTCCTGGATGATTGAAAATCAGGGCGAGGGGCGCATGCTACAAGACAGTTATTCTGTGAGAACCTATCTTTCCTACGATTTGGTGTTAGACAATAG
>JBCCXH010000419.1:0-4840 GCA_039192005.1 Bacteroidota bacterium | reverse complement strand
CCCGGATGGTTGGTCATGGTGCTATTCGTATTTGCTTCATGCTCGGAGGAGGTAACAGAAATAAACACCCCTGAAGATCCTGAGTCAATTTTAAATCCAAGTTGTCATTCTTACTCGCAAGGATATCATGTAGGTGTTCAAATTTCAGAAGGTGCCTACACGAATGGGGTAGCAAGACCTAAACCAGAGGCTACAGACTTCTTTTATAGCTCATATGATTTTGCTTTGAGTACCGGTTGTAGCGAATACGCTGATGGGATGAGGGACGGGTATTTTGCGGTTGGCCATATCTATTAACAGATGTGTTGAGCTGCTTCACTTTGAGGCAGCTTTGCATTGACATTAATTAGGATTGGAGACATCCGATGTTTTGAAAACATCGGGTGTCCTGATTGAAACGCCGGAGGTACTTGCGAAAGCACCAGTACTTTTAGGATTTAGAAGTTACATTTCCACTGACCACCATCCCGGGTATGAGGTGCTTTTATGTACACAAACTACTGACAGGCTAACTCAAGACCATCTTTCTTTTATGATTTTTCCAGTGGACCAGGGTAGTTTGTCTAGCAGTAGTGATTTCTCGGGATGACTCCTATCATAAATCAATGTCTTTGTCCCTTCATCTTCGAACTTTTCAGGTTTATGAGTTCTTGCTGTTGCCTTATACGTTTTTCCTGAATTTGATTGAAATGAAAAGGTGAGTTCGTAAACTCTCCTGTTGTTTATCCGGATTAATGTGGGTTCCTTGTAGATCAATTTACCTTCTGCCAGTTCCCCATTTTTAATGATCCTGATCCTTTTCAACCCAATGATGTAATTGTAAATGATCCAACATATCGCTACAAAAAACGGAATCATAAACGCAAAACCACCATGGGTGTTGCTCATTCCTTTAATTCTGTTAACGTCTGGCCTATTGTTATTGTATTCAATCTTTACCGTATCACCAACCTTGTATTTAAGCCCTATTGCAAAAGAAGTCCAGTTTAGGTCACCAACAGGCGAGTGAAAAACATAGTCATACCCATATATTGATACATCATTTATTGAAGTGTTGGTTTCATACACATCAATGACCTCTCCCTCTCCAATTTCAACATTACCGTTCAGGTAGATCATTGCTAAATAGTCAAAGGAAGAGAGGGTGTTATAAGAAACCACGATCCCAAATAGCAAGACCATAAATGCTATAATTCCCCATCTTCCGTTAATGATTAATGAAAATTTCGCTGGTCTAGGTAGTATTCTTTTTGTGACTGACATCTAAGTTTGGTGTTAAGTGGCTCTTGAACTTAATTGGTTTCACTGGTAAAAGTAGCGTTTACCCGCCAATAAATAGCGTATCTACAGTAACGGACTACTTCGGCCTACACCTCTCCCCTCATGATCACGTAGTCGATCCCTCCCTTAGAAAAACGCTCAGTGGTTCGGGTCAGCCCAAAACGTTCATAGAAATACGTCTTGTCTAAGCGTGCATTGCACCAGATGTTCGTGACACCTCCTACTCGTAATTCCTCGATCAAATGATCAAGCAATTGGGTGCCATACCCCTTCCCCTGCTCCGCTTCCCGTGTGGCAAACTTTCTGAACTGCGCTTCCTTATCCGTAACGAAAGCAGATACCACAGCCACTAGTCGATCATTGACAAAAAGTCCAAAATGCCAGCCGTCCGGGTCGGTTGAGAGCTTTACATGGTCGATTGGCTGGTTGGGCCACAGGACTTCATGACGTATCTCCCAGGTCTGTTGGTAAGGAATGCGACGAATCGTCATCAGGCACGTTGTAACTCAAAAATGGTGATCTCCGGGCGAACGTTAAATCGTACCTGGAAAAGATGCCCTAATGCTCTGTTGATGTAGAGCGTTCTCCCATCTTTGAGGTCTATTTCACCTGCTGAGTACGTTTTGTTTCTTACTGGAAGTATTGGCGGATTCAGAAAGGGAGGTTTGCACTGTCCTCCATGTGTGTGCCCCGAAAGAATCCACCCTTTATACCCATTCCAGACGTCCTGATCACAAACATCCGGGTTGTGACACAATACCACGTTTGCTTTGGTTGGATCGTAATTCTTCATCACTTTTTGGGGATCAAAATTCAACGCCCAATAATCATCCAACCCAATGAAATTTAACCCTTCAATCTCATCTTGTTGGTTATTTAACATGCCAATCCCTGCCTCTTCTAACTGTGAAGTGATCTGATCTGCCACCGGCTGCTCGGCCCAGTCTTCTCCGTAATCGTGGTTTCCCAGGATGCCAAGTGTACCCATTTCCCCTTTTACCGCATGTTTTAAGACCTTATCCAGTTGGTCAAATTGTTGCTCGTTTTCATAGTGTACATAATCCCCGGTATAGGCCACGATATCTGGTTTATACGCCTGTGCCTTTTTGAAAGCATCCATCAGGTATTGACCATCCACACGGTTTCCTACGTGGACGTCACTAATTTGCATTAGGGTCTTGCCAATCAGACCTTCAGGCAAATTCCTGACAGGCATGCGTCTTTTAACAAATTCCAACCAATATGGCTCAACCTGCCAGGTATACATACCGGTCAAAAGTCCCACTCCAGCAGTGCCTAAAAGTGTTCGTTTCACAAATTTTCTTCGATTCATTTTCTTGCCAGTGGTTGGTTTTGGGTCGGTCTATAAGTTGAGAAAACAGGTTATAAAATAGCCAAACACGAAAATAAGCAGGAAGCACATGACATCATTCGAACTTTCACACAAGAAACTGATTAAAATCCGCACTCAAAACAACATGTGGCAAAGAACAACTTTTTCCAAAGTATTGATATTTTTATTTAATAATGTCTAAAACAACTGATCCCCAAACCAAAAGTTCCGTTCTCGTACTGGAAGACAGAGCTCATGAAATGGTAGAAATCACCCATGAAATCATAGAGATCGCTTCACAAACGAATCTTCTTGCCTTAAACGCTACCATAGAAGCGTCCAAAGCAGGAGTAAACGGGTTGGGGTTTTCCGTTATTGCAAAAGAGATACGCAAGTTATCTGAGACGGTGTATCAGGCTGTCGATAAAATACAGAAGTTGTTAGAAATGAAGGAGATCATTCAAGTGCTTTCCCAGCATACCCACTCCATGATCGAGACAGAAGGCATGATAAAAAAGCGCAATCAAGTCTTTATGGAGATTCTTAACTTATTAAATGCAAAAATTGAGGTGAAAACCTCAAAAGGGAACATTCTTATGATTAACCAACTGGCTGCAGCTAACTATCACCAACTCCCGCATGAAGTGATTGGTAAGAATGTATTCGACTTTTACGATCATGAGGTAGCCACGCAGTATTTCGAGGCAGAAGAAGAAATTATAAAACACAGGAAAACGGTACGCTCGGTAAATAAAGTGGTTTTCAAGAATAACGTTAGTTACCTGTCTGTAGAAAAAACATCCATTTATTTACCTGAAACGGACGATTGGGGGCTACTGGTTATTCAGGAACCTATTGAGGCTTCTATAGCCAAATCAGAAGCATATCAGCGTGAAATGGAACAAAAGTATCGGGACATTATCTTTGATATTAACTGATCTTGCAGCCCACGTTCTGCCATTCGGAATCAAACGTATTGTCAAACTACCCACGTGACCCACGCCATTTCGCTTTACTTTACCAAATCTGATTAATTTCGTTCGTTATGAAGCGATTAAAATTGTTTTTGATCATCCTGATTCCTTCCTTCGTTTATGCTCAGGAATGGGACAAAGTACAAATTAATGCTACTGAAGTTTCTGACAAGATTTATTACCTGCCTGTAAGTGGTGGCGGCAACCTCAGGGGTTTAGTAGGTAAAGAGGGCGTTCTTCCAGAAGCTTTACTCCCAAAAAATCCTTTGAAAGCCATTCATGATCCATGGAGTGAGGAATTGATCGATTCGGAACTTTTGGCACCAACCATTTACGAGTCGCTGTAGTGTTTAAGCTGGACTTTGACATCCCGTCCTCTGATCCTCAACTGACACTTAAAGACCGGATCTATCTCATTGGCTCGTGCTTTTCCGATGAAATTGGCGCTAAACTAGCTCAGTACAAATTCAACACCCTTTCCAATCCATTCGGGACCGTTTACAATCCGATCTCCATCTTCAAACTTTTAAGCGGAAAGTTAGATGCACATTGGACCACCACCTATCAGGATATCCATTACCATTGGGACATGCATGGAGAGGTTTCTGCTTTAAGCGAAAAGGAATTAATGCATCAGGTGGAAGAGAAAAGCAGGCAATCAGCACAATTTCTCGCTCATTCACACTGTTTACTTATCACATTAGGAAGTGCATTTATCTACCGTTTAAAGTCCTCGGGGGAAGTGGTAGCGAACTGCCACAGGTCACCTGCGGACCGGTTTACGAAAGAGTTGCTATCCAGTCAGGAGATCGTAGCTGCCTTTGAGCAGCTTAATGAGCAGCACCTTAAAAACATAAACGTGGTGTTTACGGTAAGCCCCGTACGGCACATTAAAGACGGCATCATTGAAAACAACCACAGTAAATCCGTCTTAATCCATGCAGTAAGGCAAATTACTTCTTCAAACGAGAACGTGAGCTACTTTCCTTCTTATGAAATCATGATCGATGAGTTGAGGGATTATCGGTTTTACAAAAAAGACAGGGTACACCCTTCTGAAGAGGCGGTTGATTACATCTGGAACCGATTTTGCGAAACACATGTGGACGAACCAACGAATCGGTTCATCAAATCATGGAGTACCATGCTTCTTGCCATTCAACACCGACCTTTTCACCCGAACGCGGCAGCTCATCAAAAATTCTTAAAAGAAACCATGAGAAAGTTAGACCAGGTCAAAGAGGTGGTCGAT
>JBCCXH010000418.1:0-4843 GCA_039192005.1 Bacteroidota bacterium | reverse complement strand
GCCGTCTTTGTGTCTGGAATGTGATGTAATACTCCCAGACTGATCACCATATCAAAAGACTTTTCCTCAAAGGGGAGGTTCTCTACAGAGGCTTGAGTGATTCTTGTGTTTTTATGGTCGATCAACATATTTTGAGCAGATATGACGGAATTACTCGGGTCTACTGCTTCAATGAATTTGACTTTATCGACGAGGTATTTGGACCACCTTCCGCTTCCACATCCCATGTCTAGTACAATGGAATTCTGTAGTTTTTCTTCTGGGAGAATATCGAAATAATCGTTGCCAATTTGAGCTATTTCATCTTCAGAAAAAGAATCAAACTTCTCCCATTCGGATGAAAAAGAATCTACTGTTTTCCAATCGATATTTTGATCACTTTTATCGATTTTGATAAAAGAGGGAATTATTCCCAATTTGGTTTTGATCTCACTGGATGGCGTGTCTTTGTAGGATACCACAGTTAAGTTACATTTTAATTTTTGATGTATATGTGAAATATTTTCTTACATGAAATCATTGTGTACTAGGTGTACTAGCAAATTTTGCTATATGATCCATCATCTGTGAAAATAATCAATTACTGTTGAGTTTTACTACTTTTAAAGGATGGGAATAGCGATTGATCTGAAAGGCAAATACAGTTACGCAGATTACCTCACATGGCCCGATGAGGAGCGTTGGGAGTTGATCGAAGGGTATCCGTACGACATGAGTCCTGCTCCGAACAGAAAACATCAGGGAATTTTGGGCGAATTGTTCCGAAAGTTTGCCGATCATTTTGATGACAAGCCGTGTAGAGTATATGTTGCACCGTTCGATGTCCGGTTGGCAGAAGACTATACCGATGACCATTTAATTGAAAACGTGGTCCAGCCAGACATCTCTGTCTTTTGCAAAAAAGATCGATTGGATACAAAAGGGGCGGTTGGTGCTCCAGACCTCGTTGTGGAAATATTGTCTCCATCAACGACCACGAAAGACATCAAAACAAAGTTGCTCCTGTATCAAAAATATAAGGTGAACGAGTATTGGATTGTAGACCCGGTAAAAGAATCCGTTGAAATACTGGTATTGGATGAAGAGGAAAAATACAACCCCGGAACGCTATTCGAAAAGGATCAGGTTGTTCATTCTACTTTTTTTGAAACGTTGGTGATCGATTTGCCCAAGCTTTTCCAGGCGGTCAATGATTGAGTTTTATACTTCCAAGTACTTCTTATACCATTTCTGAAAAACATACAGTGCCCAGACAGGGCCGTGAACATCACCAGGATTGGCAGATTGAAGCTTTTTTCTGAAATTCATTACTTCAGGCACATGAAAGATGTCCTGGTGTTGCAGGAAATCTTCGTCAAAAAGGGTGGCACCTAAATTAGCACTCAACTCATTTCTCATCCAGTTCAACATCGGAACCTCAAACCCTTTTTTGGATCGGTTATATAGTTCGTTGGGCAATGTTTTCCTGAAAGCATCCTGTAAAACTCGTTTCCTGTTACCTCCTTGTACCTTGAAGTTTTCGGGTAACGATCTGGCAAAAGAGACAACTCTGTGGTCCAGAAAAGGAACTCTCACTTCCAGGCTGTTCGCCATGGACATTAAGTCCACCTTGGTGAGCATATCTCCGGGTAGTACCACTTGCAGGTCGGCATCCAGGTAGTCGTTCAATGTTGGATGATCTTTTACGAACCTGCTTTTAAGGGTATTGATTCTTTTTGAGTTTACTGATTCTTTTAAAAGAAATGAAGGGTCATTGGTCAGTGAGGCAAGAAACCAATACCGTTCAAGAGGCTCCATTTTGAGCATGCGTCCAAACCGGTTCGCTCTTCTGATCAGGTTCGTGATTTTCCCCGAACGCGACTGGGGTAAAATGGCAGTGAGAGGGTTGATCCACTTGATCGCCTGATTGGTAATGGATGGATGTAATGCTTTATGAAGTGCTAAGTGTTTATAATACCCTCCAAATAACTCATCTGCACCATCGCCAGAGAGTGCGACAGTGACATGTTTTTTGACATACTTGGATAGAATGTAAGTAGGGATTGTTGAAGAGTCCCCAAACGGCTCATCGATGTAGCTTACTATAGCGGATAGGTCGTTCAGTAAGTCATCATTGGTCAAAGAAAAAACGGTGTGATTGGTGTTGAATTTTTTAGCTACCATCTCGGCATAATGCGTTTCATCAAAAAAGGGATGGTCTTTGTAACCAATGGAGAAAGTGTTGAGGTGTTGGTGATGCCTGGAGGCCAATGAAACAATTGCTGATGAATCGGTCCCTCCACTCAAAAAAGCACCCAACGTGACATCTGAGATGAGCCGATCCTGCACAGATCGATCAAGAAGATCAATCAATTGATTTTGGGCGGACTCATACGTGCCATCAAAGGGCTTTTCTTCCCTATCAGATAGTTTCCAGAAAGCTTTTTTATCCAGTATGTTGTTTTTGAGAGAGAGGTAGTGTCCTGGCTCCAGTTTTTCGACATCTTCAATCAGACTTAAATTTCCTGGTAGGTAGTTCAACTTTAGGTACCAATAAAGTGCTTCGTGATTTAGTTTTCTTGGAATAGGAAGCTCGAATAAGGCTTTCATTTCAGACCCAAAAGCAAAGAGTTCATCCCCTGTGTAGTAATGCAAAGGTTTGATCCCCATCCCGTCTCTCGCCAGGAGTAAACGTTCTTCTTTTTTATCGTAAAAGGCAAGTGCAAAAAAACCATTCAACTTAGGAAGACAGTCAGGGCCATCGTGGATCAGTAACTGAAGAAGTACTTCGGTATCGGTAGAAGATTTCCAGGTAATTCCATTGAGCTCTTTCTTTAGTGATTGGTAATTGTAGATCTCCCCGTTAAAAACCAACGTGTATCGACCGGTTTCATCCGACATGGGCTGCTTGCCGTTAGTTGTCGTGTCAATAATGGCCAATCGGGTATGTCCCATGCCTGTAGCCCCGTTTATGTCAATACCTTGTGTGTCAGGTCCTCTTTGATTCAATGAGCCTACGGCCTTTTCCAGGTGTTGTTGAAAAGGCCGGTTAGTTAGAGATCGGTATCCTACAATTCCACACATAATAAGTTGATCGAAATAGAATCGCTATTTTACTTCCAATTTGTTTATTTGCCTGAATAAAAATAGATCAAGTGCACGAAAAGACATGGGTAAAAGCGTTTAGTGGAAAAAAGATTGCTATCTTAGGAGGAACGGGTACGTTGGGAAAGGCATTGGTAGAAATATTAGTTAGTGATGCTGTTGGATTAGAAAAAATTGTGGTGTATTCCAGAGATGAGTTGAAGCAGCTTGAGATGATAGAGGAATATCCACAACAGGAATACCCGATGATTGAATTTTTGATAGGAGATGTGAGGGATAAGGATCGCTTGGTAGAGGTATTAACTGGTATTGACTTTGTGATCCATGCTGCGGCGATTAAGCATGTAGTGATCGCGGAAAAGAACCCGAAGGAATGTTACAAAACAAACGTATCGGGTACGTCTAATGTGGTAAAAGCTTGTCTGGAAAATAAGGTCAATAAAGCACTTTTTATCTCAACAGATAAAGCAGAAAATCCCATTGGCATATATGGACAAAGTAAATCAGAAGCAGAAAAGCTTTTCATGAAAGCAAATGAAGAATCGACTATTCAATTTGGTGTGGTTCGTTTGGGAAACATTGTTGGATCAAGAGGATCCGTATGGGAAGCGTTTGAAAAACAGAAAAAGAAGGGTGTTTTGAAAGTGACCCATGAAGACGCTACCCGATTCTTTATTTCTGTGAATGAAGCGGTGGATTTTGTGTTAAAGTCGTTAATTGATATGGATACTAACTCATTTGTTTTTCCTGAAATGAAAGCTTTCCGTGTGATGGACTTAGCAAAAGCTACTTGTCCTAATTGCAAAATTGAAATTACAGGTTTAAGACCGGGAGATAAGTTGCACGAGGAGTTGGGAGGAATGTCTTCGGTGGATTTTGTTGTTCCGAAAGTCATTAACGAAGAAGTTTAGATGGGATTAAAGGATTTAATCGTTACGCCGATCTACTTGATCCTTTTTACCATTTTGGCCATATGGATTCGTCCATACGTTACTAACAAACAAACTAGAAAATATTTTTTACCTGCACTTTGGTTACGATTTTTCGGAGCGATCGCTCTAGGACTGATCTACCAGTTTTATTATGGAGGGGGGGATACAATTAACTATTGGGAGCATGGAAGTAGGTGGATCTATGAGGCTTTTAATGATGATCCTGCTACTGGTTTAAAACTTTTATTGTCTAATGGGGGAGTCAGGAGTTTGGATGTAACCTATGCGTACTCTTCCCGGATTTGGTTGTTCAGGGACCCTGCCGCGTATATGGTCATTCGGATAGCCTCCGTATTTGATTTTTTTACCTTTCATACCTATTCTGCTACTGCTTTGTTTTTTGCAGTTTTTAGTTTTTCAGGTACATGGGCACTATTTAGTGCTGTACAGAAGAAGTACCCAAGTGCAACTAAGCAAATAGCCATCGCCATACTTTTTATCCCATCAGTCATTTTTTGGGGTTCGGGTATTTTGAAAGATACGATTACACTGGGCTCACTCGGCTGGATAACCTGGGCCTTGATCCGCTGGATTGACCTTAAGAAATATGACCTGGTTTCGGCCTTTCTGTTTTTACTTTCTTTTTATCTCATCTTCTTTATAAAAAAGTATATCCTCATTTGTTATTTACCAATGGTCATGGTGTGGATTTTCTTTAAGAATATAAAGAATATAAAGGTTCTTTAGCAATAATTAATACGCATTACCAAATTTATCATTTATTCAGGAATCAGTAATGTAAATGACTTGAAAATTGAGGGACGGAT
>JBCCXH010000417.1:0-4845 GCA_039192005.1 Bacteroidota bacterium | reverse complement strand
CCAGGCTTTTCCTGTTGCCATTACCCAAATCTGTTCTTGCGATATTAGGTTGTATTCAACATCCCAATACTTAGCGGAGTAAATGTATTCTTTGCAAGGTTCGAAAACCTTCCGAAGGTTTGAGTTAAGTATAACGTCAGAAGATGCACATTCAATTTTGTTAAATGAAGTGGGCTGTTGAGTACAGCCCAACAACAAAAAGGAAAATAGCAACAAAAGAACTTGACGATAAAGCATGATAGATACGTTAAGATGGTAAGTTTCTTTACCTTAATCCCAATACGCATCAATGACTTTTTGAATTTCCGGGTAGTTGGAGTCGTCTTCTTTGATCTCCTTTCTAAGCGTTTTAAGCCGGTCTTTTAGTTCTTTGATGACCTCGGCATATTGCGGGTCATCGTAGCGGTTGTCCATTTCCTTAGGGTCATTCTTCAGGTTGTAAAACTCCCAGGCCGGAGGAGTGTTAAAATAAGACATTGATTCGGGGTTGTGTGCCCACTCCTGGGCCTCCGTGTTTCTTTCCGTATTATAATCCCTCCCGTAGAAAAAGATCAGCTTGTGTTCTTTGGTCCTGATCCCAAAGTGACCAGGATTGTTATGCTGATGTGCCATGTGCATCCAATACCGGTAATAGGTTTCTTTTTTCCAGTCTGCCGGCTCCACACCTGTTTCCATAATGGACCTGAAGCTGCTGCCCTGCATGTAATCAGGGGTTTTTCCTCTGGCAAAGTCAATAATGGTAGGCGCAAAGTCCGTATTGTTTACCATGGCGTTCATGCGGCTGCCCTTTTTGATTTTCTTCGGGTACCTCACTAAAAACGGCATGCGCATGGACTCTTCGTACATCCATCGTTTGTCGATGTAATCATGCTCACCCAGCATAAATCCCTGGTCTCCCGTATACATGATAATCGTGTTATCCAGGATTCCTTCTGCTTCCAGGTAATCAAACAGACGTTTTACATTATCGTCTACGCCTTTCACACACCTTAAGTACCTTTTTAAATATTCTTGATAGGCCAGTCGTTTGTATTCCGGGTCGGGGATGTTGGGGTCGATGTCCATGTGCATGCCCATGTTCCTAATCACGTTCCGATGTCCGATGGAAGAACCAATCGTATCGATGAGCGCGTCGTTGATGCCTCTCGTACCAATGGACCCGTTGTTTTTGTTGTCCCATAAGCTCGCTGGTTCGGGGATGTCCGTGTCTTTCAAATAGTCTTCGTACCGTGGCGCATATTCAAAAAAGTCATGGGGTGCTTTGAAGTGATGCATGAGGAAGAAAGGTTTGCTTTTGTCTCGCTTGTTTTTTAGCCACTCCAAAGAAAGGTCGGTGATCACATCGGAGGAATGTCCTTCGTATTTAGTTGCGTACACCTCGCGTACCAGGTCTTCTTCAAATCGTATTTCTTTTTTCTCGCCTTCACCATCTCGGGTGTATAGGGTAGGGTTGAAGTAGTCTCCCTGGCCTGGCAGGACGTTGTAATAGTCAAAAGCTTCCGGTGCATGTTTCAAATGCCACTTCCCGATCATCGCCGTCTCATACCCCAGTTTCCCCACTTCGATGGCCAGGTACTGATTTTCTGTTTCTAACCGGCCACTCAGATCGACCACTCCGTTCACCTGCCCATACTGTCCAGTCAGTATGCTGGCCCTTGAAGGCGTACAGATGGAGTTGGTACAAAACGCATTTTCCAATAACACACCTTCCTTCGCGATCCGGTCAATTACAGGGGTAGGGTTTAAAGCTGCCAGTCGGCTACCATATGCACCGATCCCCTGGGTGGTATGGTCATCAGCCATGATGAAGATGATGTTGGGTTTGCTATCCTCCTGCGATGCCTCTTTGGGGCCCTGGTTGCACGAGGTAAGTATTGCTAAAGTAAGGAAGAAACAAAATAGGGTTTTATGAGTCATAGCTGTTCGCTTCGTTTATTGTTTGATTTCAATGATAAGCTAATTTGTAGAATATGATGTAATAAAGCGCGTTCAAACGAATGTCCTTTTAAGTGAACGGTTCCTTTTGGCATGGAACAATAGGAGAAGATTCACGCGATTCAAACCAATGGATCCAAAGGCTACTGGTCGCACAATGCATCAATCTTTATACACCCTGCTTTCATTTATTCTCTCCACCATTTCATCAATCTCTTTTTCTCTGTCTTCCGGAATCAATACACGAAACGTCTGATACGAATGGCCTCTGCCTGATGGCCTTCTTATTTTGAAATTCAGGCACGCGCTGTCCAGGTACATTTCGTATTCACACCGGGAGAGCCAGCCATCTTTATTATGGTAGGAAATGACGAAGTTATTGTTGAGTAAAATGCCAACATGCGTGATTTTAGCCTCAGGATGTACTTGTTCAATGGTTTTTGATTTGAACTCCTTTAACGAATGACGCATCACTAAAAACGTAAAAGTGATCAATATCAGGCTCATAAAACCAATAATCATGAACACCTCTTTGTCTTCATTGAATAGAATAATCAATAGCGTTAAGATAAAGGGAGCGGTAATCCAGATGGTGATTCGGTAACCTTTTACTTTCTTTTGGTAGTTTTTTTCTGCAAACGCATTCCATTCCCTTTCAGAATAGAAGAAATGCACGATCGCCGGGTGTTGGGTCTTTAATGCCAAAATGAGGTCCTTTTTGAAGGATCTGTCCATCTTTATTAACTGTTTAATCGCATACCAGAACATCAGCGAGGCCAATGGAACCAGAATAGTCCCCAACATGTACTCCTTGTTTTCATTGTATACGATCATGACGAGGCCAACTAGCAAAAGGAAAACCGAAGAAGGTATCAGTAAGGAAGTAACTATTAATTTGATATTCCGAAGGCGGTTTTTCATAAACCTGAGGTCTTATTGAAAAAGATATGTGCTGGCAAAATAGCGCTTAGATTTGATAACGAGCCATTTTCCCAGCCTCTTCTTGCGAGCCGGAAGCGCTTGCAGCCTTTACAAAAGCCTAAAACTCAATCGGTATCCGAGTACAACTACGGATGGCGACCTTTCTCCTCATACGAAACTCACGGATGAACGAAGAAGTGCGGACAATTCCTTTTTCTTCACCATTTCTATGGCCACTTCCATGTTTTCGTATAAGAGACCATCTTTAGTCACGTGTTTGATCCTGGATCGAAAAAACTCATGAATGGCGTGCATGGGTTTGCTCGATTTCAACGGTCGGTGAAAGTCGAGGGCCTGAGCAGCACAGAACAATTCGATTCCTATGATTTTCTCAACATTGTCAATTACCTGTAGCGCTTTTCTTCCACTGATAGAGCCCATACTTACGTGATCTTCCTGCCCCATTGAGGTAGGGATGCTGTCTGCACTGGACGGAAAGCAGAGTCCTTTGTTTTCACTCGCCAGTGCTGCTGTCGTGTATTGCGCGATCATAAACCCTGAGTTCGTTCCCGTTTCTTTAAGCAGTAGCTTCGGTACACCGGGCGTGTCTCCTTCCAAAGACAGGTAAATTCTACGATCGGATATGTTGCCAATTTCTGCGGCGGCCAGGCACGTGTAGTCTATAGGTAACGCAAGAAGTTGTCCGTGAAAGTTGCCGCCACTGATCGTGTGATCCTCGCTAAAGATGATGGGATTGTCCGTTACAGCATTGAGTTCAATTTGGACCAATTCCTTAAGGTGAAGCCATGCATTTCTGGATGCGCCATGCACTTGTGGGATGCACCGGAGGGAGTAGGGGTCTTGCACTCTGGTACAGTTTACGTGAGACTGCACCACTTCCGAGTCTTCTAACAGGTGACGTATGAACGTTGCGGTATAACCGGACCCTTCATAAGGCCTGAGTTCATGGAGCTCCTTGGCAAAGGGTTTTACTGAGGCCAAAAGCCCTTCGATCATCATGGCTCCGGCAATGTTTGCGTGAGTCAACACGTTTTCCAGTTTCTCTACAATGAGGACGGCATGTGCCGCTATGAATTGTGTGCCATTGATGAGCCCCAGGCCTTCTTTCGGACCAAGTTCCAGAACGGGTAGGTCATAATCCCTGAGCGCCTCTCCTGAATCAACGACTCTTCCTTGCCTTCTTACTTTGCCCAAACCAATTAAGGGAAGGAAAAGGTGGGCAAGTGGGGCCAGGTCTCCCGATGCGCCAACAGATCCTTGTGAAGGAACGACCGGAATGATGTCTTCTTCAATGTGCCATAGCATCCGTTCGATCGTGGACACCCGGACTCCTGAGTAGCCCTTACACAGTGCATGCAACTTGAGCACCATCATGAGTTTTGAAAGTTCGTCAGCTATCGGCTTGCCAACGCCCACTGCATGGCTCATCAAAAGGTTTTTTTGCAGCGTTCTTGTTTCCTCTTTTGAAATCCGAGTGGTACAAAGCGGACCAAACCCTGTATTGATCCCGTAGACGGCCACCTGACCATTCGCAATCTGATGTACCGCATAAGCGCTCTTCTTTACTTTTTCTTTTGTTTCCCGTGAGATGATTCCTTTTGTTTCATTTCTTGTAATGGCCAGGGCTATTTCGGGAGTCAGGGTTTCTTCTCCGTAGTTAAAGGAACGGGGCAATTCCGACATACGCGTTGCTTACTTTTATTTGAATGTAAAAGTAGAGGGATTCCATCTGCCCATTTGTGTCATGAGGTAAATAATCAATGATGTGCTTAGGTGAAGTAAAGATCTACTAGAACTTTTTTTGGGGTTAAAAAATTTAACCACGTATCCGTGGTGAAAATCGATGTTTTAAGAGAAAGGGCAATGTATGTGGATAACTTTTCTTAATTATTTGAAAGTACTATTGCGTAATCCAAAGTAGCCTGTTAGTTTTGCAAAACTTTTTAAAAGGGGTCCGGTAGTTCAGTT
>JBCCXH010000416.1:0-4850 GCA_039192005.1 Bacteroidota bacterium | reverse complement strand
TTATCTCTGGAGATTACTTCCGTTTCCAAAAAAGCTGAAAAAATCCAGACCTTGCCCAACTCCATTTATGTACTCAGTGCCGAAGATATTATACAGTCAAGTGCCACCAATCTGGTAGAGCTACTTCGGATGGTGCCAGGGTTCTGGGGAACTCAGGAAGAGTATGGATCTGGTGTCTTTCCTAACATTAGGGTTTCACGAACAGAAATCGACTCAAACGGTACGTTACTCATTATGCTGGACGGAACACCTTTACAAGATTTGTTAAGTTCTGCATTTTCTTATCGAAACTTTGATATCCCAATGGATGAAATTGAACGGATCGAAGTGATTCGGGGATCAGGAGGAACGGTTTACGGCGCAAACTCGGCTACGGGTGTCATTAACATCATCACCAAGTCGCCCGGAGACTACAGCGGGCTTTTCGTGAGAATGGATGTAGCGACTCCTGGTTACACCAATGCAACCGTTCGGGCGGGTGGAGCGATTTCCAAAAAGATTGCGATAGGCGGCTATGTAAAGCATCGGTATTTTTCAGGTTTCGGAGATTTTGCCGGGCTGGATGAAAACGGGAATCCGCTACCTCAGGGATCAAGGTTCGATCCTGACTACGAAAAAACCAATATGATTAGTCTCGGTTTTAAAAGCAATATTGACCTATCCGACCGTTCCAAACTTTCTTTACGAACGCATTTTAATACCTTAAGCAAGATCGATTACACGAGCACCTTCCCTCCTTCAACTTTTGATTTTCTTGCTTTCAATTACATAGGAGACAGTTTGATCGAAACGGATGTGACTACTCGAAGAGTGGTTGCCAACCTCCAATTTGATCATACTATTTCGGATAATCATTCGCTTTTCGCAAAAGTTTCCACCAATATGGAAAGGGATTTCAACAACAGAGTAGAAGGTGGGTTCTGGAGTAATAACAGCATCATAGATTTTGAATTTCAGGACAACCTGACCCTCTTTGGCATCAATGACCTCAGTTTTGGAGCCAACTACCGAATCGTACGGTATGATTTATTTGACATCAACGACCCAAACACCATCGGTTTCCTCAATTCCAAAGGCACGGAATCATTAAAAGGGGCATTTATTCAAAACAAGTTGAGGGTACTGAATGATCAACTACACGTCATCTTAGGGGTGAAGACTGAAAATTATTCACTGATTAACGATGTCTACTACTTATCCCCAATGGCCAAAGTATCCTACACGCCCATTCAAAACCTAACCGTTTGGGGCGGCTTCACTCAGTCTTTTACGACTCCAGGTCTGTTAAACATCAATGCAGAAACATTTGTATTTCAACAACCACCACGGTCAGACTACGAGCAGGCAGCTACTTTCGGAGTATTTCAGGCAGCGTTTGATCAAGCGATAGCAGGCGGTGCTGATGAAGCAACGGCCCAGGCGATTGCGCAGGGATTTGTCGCATCCGCCGAAGGGCAGGCACTTGTTCAATTCGGAACAGACTCATTACTAACGGCGCTTCCGTCTATCGGGCTAAGGAATGGTTCAAATACCCGCCCGGTCCGGTTTAGAAATTGGGAAGCAGGTTTTAAGTACGGGTTTAACAATTCGATCTATGTCGAGGGAAATTTTTTCAGTACAGAAATCGTTGATATGGTCGGTTTGGCTTTCTTTCCCGATTTGTTTGGCATTGTTCCTTCTGCTACACAACCCGGCAGATCCGCGCGGCTGTTTCCTTATGGAAACTACCTGCAAAGCACTACCCGTGGGCTTGAAATACTAGGCAGGTATAACCCTTTTAGCCAGTTGGAAATTGAATTGAGCTATTCTTACCTAAATTCCAGATGGCGATATCAGGAAAACGAAGATTTTGATGTCTCGCTCGTCCCTCCATCGAGAGCTACAATCAACCAGCGTCAATACATCCCTGAACACATTACCCGAGCGAAAATAAGCTACAACATTCCCTCTTTATTCAAAGTAAACCTGCGACTGATACGATCCAGTATAGCCAATACTTTTGATTTCTATTTATTTGAGCAAGAGCGGTATCAAAACCCGCTTAGCTTCCCGGAATCTATGGAACTAGGCATAGTTGCCGAAGACGATGAACGTACCATTGTCAATATCCGATTCGAAAGGTCCTTCGTCTCCAACCGGCTCGATGCCTACCTTTTTGGAAACGATGTCTTTAATAAAGGAATGGTCGCAGGTACACTAGGTAGCACAGCCGTTTCTGTGAGTCAAATAGGCGCCATGTTTGGGGCAGGGGCGATATTCAAAATTAAATAAAGATCCAAGGTAAAACCAATTCTGGTATAAGGCAGGAAACATAACTATCGAAAAAAACTTATCGTCAAATCATCCCGTTTCAACCGAGATAAGCGCTCTCCTTATCGATTTTGAAAGCACCTCCCATTATTTCTAAAGTAAATTCACCTTAAAGGGCGTTAGCTCCGGGCCTTTCAAAAGCCGGGACATCACCAGGTAATGCTTACGTAACAAAACCAAACAAACATGCTACACCTGATTATAAAAATGTTGCGAGTAATCTCGTTGTTTACACTACCTTTTTTTGTATTCAATCTATCCTACGCCCAAGAAAAGGATGAAGAGCTATTAGCGTTAATGAACCTTTCTTTAGAAGAATTGATCTCTCAACAGATTACATCCGTTTCGAAAAAGGCGGAAAAGCTTCAGACGTTACCCAACGCCATTTATGTCCTCAGCGCCGAAGACATCATGCAGTCGAGTGCTACCAACATGATCGAGTTGCTGCGAATGGTTCCCGGTTTTTGGGGGACACAGGATGAGTATGGATCAGGGGTCTATCCAAGCATCAGAAATTCCAGATCTGACATTGATTTAAATGGAACGGTTTTGGTTTTACTGGACGGCACACCACTTCAGGATTTGATTAGCTCGATATTTTCTTATCGAAACTTCGATCTCCCAATGGATGAAATTGAACGAATTGAGGTAATTAGAGGGTCCGGCGGAACGATCTATGGAGCCAATTCAGCTACAGGAGTTATTAATATCATCACCAAGTCTCCGGGAGATTACGACGGGATCTTTGTACGGATGGATGTAGCCACTCCCGGTTACACGAATACAACCTTACGCGCTGGAGGAACTATTTCTGAAAAGGTATCCATCAGTGGCTATGCAAAACATCGCTATTTCAATGGTTTTGGTGATTTTGCCGGACTGGATGAAAACGGAGACGAGTTGCCTCAAGGGTCCCGGTTTGATCCGGATTATGAAACGTCTCATATGATCAGCCTGGGATTCAAAAGTGATATCGAATTATCCGACCGATCCAGGCTCTCCTTAAAAACACATTTCAATACCTTATCTAAGATTGATTACACCAATGTTTACCCCCCTTCAACGTTTGATATCCTTAGCGCAAGTTACCTCAGGGATAGCCTCATTGAAAACGACGTGGATACGCGCAGGTTCATCGGAAACCTTCAGTACGATTACGCATTTTCTGATAATCACTCGTTTTTTGCAAGAGTTTCCACCAATATGGAGAAGGAATTCAATAAACAAGGAGGAGGGTATTGGAGTGATAACCGCATCATAGATTTTGAATTTCAGGATAACCTGACCATTTCCGGCATCAATGATGTAAGCTTTGGGGCTAACTACCGAATCGTACAATACAACATTTTTGACATCAATGATGACGCTACCTTTGGTTTTGTCAACCCTCAAGGCACCGAATCGTTGAAAGGGGCTTTCGTACAAAACAGGCTGAAGTTACTGCAAGATAAACTACACCTTATCGTGGGAATCAAGACAGAAAACTATTCCCTGATCAATGATACTTATTACCTGTCTCCAATGGCCAAGTTTTCCTATACCCCGGTGAAAAACGTGACGGTTTGGGGAGGGTTTACCCAATCCTTTACTACACCAGGTCTCCTGAATACGAACTCAGAAGTATTTGCTTTCCAACCTCCAGCAAGGTCTGAATGGGAAGAAATCGTCACTTTGGGAGTATTTCAAGAAGCTTTTCAAGGAGCGTTAGCAAGTGGAGCAGATGAGGCCACAGCTCAAGCCATTGCTCAAGGATTTGTTGCATCTTCGGATGGCCAGGCACTCGTTCAATCTCAAACGAATCAGTTTCTCGCAAGTAACCCGGAGACGGGAGTGAGAAATGGATCGAATACCCGCCCGAGTCGATTTAGAAACTGGGAGGCTGGTTTTAGGTCCAAGATTACGGACCGACTGTATGTAGAAGGAAGCTTTTTTTATTCCAACGTAATCGATATGGTTGGAATTGCGCTTTTCCCAGGTGCTTTTGAAGTGGCACCTTCGATCTCACAACCGGATAGAAATGCACGTTTTTTACCGTATGGAAACTATTTGAAAGGCACATCCAAAGGACTTGAACTACTGAGTCGATATCAGCCCAATAACCAACTTGAGATCGAATTAAGTTACTCCTATTTAAGTTCGGAATGGCAATATCAGGAAAATGACGATTTTGACCTATCTTTTGTCCCTACAGAACTTTCGGATCAAACCCCAACGCCTCAGTACATTCCTCAGCATATCATCAGAGCTAAAGTAAGCTACAACCTTCCAGGGTTGTTCAAAGCCAATCTTCGGTTGATCCGCACAAGCATTTTCAACACCTTTGACGGATATTCTTTTGAGCAGGAACGGTATGCAAACCCCCTTGGTTTGCCGGAAACGGGTACAGACTTTACCAGAATTGCTGTAAGTGATGAACGTCTCATCGTTAACATCCGTTTTGAAAAATCTTTAGCTTCGGACCGACTCGATGCTTACATTTTTGGAAATGACGTATTCAATCGAGGCATTGTAGCCGGGACGTTTGGTAGTACCGCAGTTAC
>JBCCXH010000415.1:0-4872 GCA_039192005.1 Bacteroidota bacterium | reverse complement strand
GAAAGTTGTCTTTGGATGAATTGCCTCAACTTATCAATATATTGAAAGGCGAAATGAGTATCGTAGGACCGAGGCCACTGTTGGTCGGGTATTTAAGTTACTATACCGACGAGGAAAGAAAGAGGCATCTGATACGTCCTGGCGTCACCGGTTTGGCACAAGTCAAAGGACGAAACCGGTTATCATGGGAGAGAAGAATGGCAGATGACCTTTATTACGTCCATTCTGTTTCGATGCTTCTGGACCTAAAGATATTGCTACGCACTTTTAAGCAGCTTTTAAACTTTCATGAAGCCGATTTCGAAGAGCAAAACCGGGAGACATTCATCGAGTATGCCGAAAAAAGGTGATCGACGTATCTATCTATCTCCACCCAATGTTGGGGAAGAAGAGTCTGGTTCACTTCGAGACGTTATCCAAAGTGGCTGGGTGGCTCCCGTTGGACCACAGCTAAATGTTTTTGAAGAAGGACTGGAAAGTAAATTTCCGGGGAAAAGGGTGTTGGCCTTAAGCTCCGGTACTTCCGCTTTGCACCTTGCTTTGATTTTATCAGGGGTGTCAGATGGGGATGAAGTACTTGTTGGTAGTTTCACTTTTGCGGCGGCGGTAAACGTCGTACATTATGAGCGGGCGATTCCGGTCTTTTTGGATAGTGAATGTGATACCTGGAACATTGACCCCAACCTGCTTTTAGAATACCTGAAAAGCCATACGGCACCCAAAGCAGTTATCGTGACACATTTGTTTGGCGTTCCGGCCAAGGTGGATGAGTTGAGAAAGATTTGTAAGCACTATGGTATAAAAATGATTGAAGATGCCGCGGAGGCATTAGGCTCAAAGTATCAAGGGCGTTTTTTGGGTGGTTTTGGCGATTATGGAGTCCTTTCGTTTAATGGGAATAAAATCATTACAACAGGAGGTGGAGGAGCATTGGTAGTGGGGGAAGAAGGTTATGATCGTGCCTTGCATTTAGCTACTCAAGCGAATAAAGGCGTGTTTGATTATGATCATCATGAAGTAGGTTTCAACTATCGTCTAAGCAATGTTTTAGCAGGAGTGGGGGTAGCGCAATTAAAAAAACTAGATGCTTTTGTTAAGAAGAAGCGAAGCGTATTTGCCTACTACAACGCACACCTTTCACAAGACCTGTTTGAACTTCCAAAAGAACCGGATGAGTCGCTGTGTAACAGGTGGCTCACCACACCGCTAATTCGAGTAGAGGGAATCACTCCCTTGACCATTATTCAATTTCTGGATAAGCAGAATATCGAGTCAAGAGCGTTGTGGAGACCGTTGCACCTGCATAAAGCTTATGAAAAAGCGCGCTTTTACGGATCGGGGGTTTGTGAAAAGATTTACTCCGAAGGGCTTTGTCTTCCCTCCGGTACACAGTTGTCTGATGAAGAGCTGGATTACATTGTAGATCAGGTTCACCGTGCGGTAAGTAGTTGAGCATCTTTCACGTCTCTTTTTTTGTGTCTCATAACTCCACGACGAGAGGGTTTAACCCTGACTTCTGGTGCAATCGGTATAGCAGAGGTTTGAGTAGCTAACTCCTAAGTGTAAAAAGAAGTAAATGAAGGGCTTTCTGATAGGGGAGTTATCTTACGAATAAGCTTGGCGGGATAAATAGCTCCAATTTTAAACTAATGAATAGGTAGCGATCATTATCGGATGCATCACCCCTGATGGAACCAGGAGTGATCTGATCGTAAAACGCTTGATTAATTACACCAATCTCATCTTTTCGGTCGCTTAATAACTCCGCCGTTCCATTGGGTAGTTCAGTGGCATATGTATTAGAAACATCATCCAGGTAGTCGGTAAAAGCGAAGTGATATGAAAGGTCGAAGTTGATATTTAAGAAGTCGTTTACCCTGAACTTAATGCCTGCTCCTAAAGGGAGGCTCCATGCCCATTTTCCGTAAGAAACACCTTCTGTTTTTGCCTCTCTTAATGAAAAAGTTTCACCTCCTAAATCTGCGGTAGGATTAAAAAACGTATAACCAATTCCTGAGTAAACATAAGGGTCGATGTTCCATCTACTGTAATAAGCACCGGTATACTTACGGAGGTAGTAGACAATGTTTAGCTGAACTTGAAAATTTCTTGAATTGAATGAAAGATTTCTTTGTCTTTGAAAAGAACTATCAGGAGCTGCAAGATCGTTTCCTTTGAGTGTGTAATAAGTAGCTTCAAGTTTTGCTCCCACTCTGCTTAGCAGCCTTGCTTCAATTCCAGCATTGATTTGAGATAACCTATCATTAATTGAATTGCCACTATTAAGTTCACCAAAATAGGAGGAAACACCTGTGCCAAGGGTGACAGAAAAATAACGGTCCTCGAACTTGGAGGATAGAAAGTTTTGTGAAAATGTTTGATGAACTACGCAAAAAGCGATTAAGCAAAAAGTTATTCTCATGAAAATTAAAAATAAATGCAGAAATGGTTTCCGTCTACTATTTCGTAACGGAAAACCATCTCTACAAGTATTATCCTAATTTTTTACTTTTAGGAGAGAACCAACGACTTTCTATCACGAAGAAAGTAATCAGTAAAACAAATGAGAAAATAATTGTTACCATGGCTGCTTGCTTATATAAGACTAAAGTAGAAATATCTTCGATGAATGGGTAGCGCATTAACACTCAACTGGTGTTAAGTATTATAACTAAAAAACCCGACAGGTGTCGGGTTTTGAGAGGCGCTAAGCGGATTCGAACCGCTGTAAAAGGTTTTGCAGACCTCTGCCTAGCCGCTCGGCCATAGCGCCATATTTGCAAAAGTATCTGATCATCATCAATGATCAGATACTTTACGATTGATAATTTATTTTTTATTCGTCTTTTTGGCTCCGCCTTCCATCTTGTCCTTAAGTGCACTTAAGGCATCAAGATCTCCGAGCGTAGACTTCTCAACTTCCTGATTGATTTTTTCAAGCGTATTTCCTTTCTTCGGAGCACCACTACCGCCACCTTTCTTCATTTTAGGTTGCTCTGCATCTTTATTCCAAACCGAAGAGTGGGACATCAGAATTCTTTTGTCTTCTTTAGAGAACTCCAGAACCTTGAATTCTAAGGTTTCTCCTTCTCCTGCTTGCGTACCATCTTCTTTCTTCAGGTTTTTCAAGGTTGTCTGACCTTCCAAACCGTAAGGTAACTCCAGGAATGCGCCTTTTTCTGTCAAAGAAGTAATGGTACATTTATGTACCGAACCTTTGGTGAATACGGTTTCGAACGTATCCCATGGATTTTCCTCCAGGTGTTTGTGGCTAAGGGCCAGCTTTCTGTTTTCAACATCCAGCTCCATTACTTTCACCTCTAGCTCCTCTCCAACTTTCACGTATTCGGATGGGTGCTTTATTTTTCTGGTCCAGGATAGGTCGGAAACGTGTACTAGGCCGTCTATTCCTTCTTCCAGCTCAATAAATAGGCCGAAGTTTGTTAGGTTTCTTACGGTTCCTTTATGATCCGTACCAACAGCATATTTGGTCAATACGTCTTGTTTGGTCCATGGATCTTCTGTTAATTGTTTGATGCCGACAGACATTTTTCTTTCGTCCCTGTCGATGGTCAAACAAATGGCTTCAATCTCGTCTCCTACGCTGATGAAATCAGAAGGATTTCTCAGGTGTTGTGACCAGGACATTTCCGAAACGTGAATCAACCCTTCTACGCCAGGTATGATCTCCAGGAATGCTCCGTAATCTGCAACGTTGACAATCTTACCTTTTACTTTAGATCCTATGTCAATGCTTGCGTCTAATGAATCCCATGGATGCTCGGTCAGTTGTTTCATACCGAGGGATATTCGTTGCTTATTGTCGTCAAAGTCGAGTACGGCAACGTTTACTTTCTCGTCTAATTTCAGAACTTCCTCCGGGTGATTGATTCTACCCCAGCTGATGTCTGTAATGTGAAGCAATCCATCTACCCCTCCAAGGTCGATGAATACACCGAAGTTGGTCATATTTTTGATGACACCTTCAAGTACCTGACCTTTCTCCAGGTTGTTAAGAATTTCAGCTTTTTGCTGCTCCAGATCTTTCTCGATAAGGACTTTATGAGATACGACAACGTTATCGTTGGTGTAGTTGATCTTTACTACTTTGACCTCCATTGCTTTACCCACAAATATGTCAAAGTCACGTATCGGCTTGACATCGATCTGTGAGCCGGGAAGGAACGCCTCAACGCCGTATACATCAACGATCAGTCCTCCTTTAGTTCTTCTTTTGACAAAGCCTTCGATCACTTCATCCTGGTCAAGTGCACGCTGGATAGACTCCCACGCATTGACAATTTTTGCTTTTCTACGAGACAATACCAACTGACCATTGGCATTTTCCTGTTCTTCTATGTATACCTGAACGGTATCTCCTGTCTTGAGGTCAGGAGTGTCTCTAAATTCTGACAACGCTACTAAACCGTCAGATTTAAATCCGATGTTTACAATAACGTCTCGGTCAGTGATACCTACTACAGTACCTTCTATTAATTCTTTTTCATTGATTTCAGTGAGCGTCTCAGCGTAAAGCTGCTCCATAGCTTTTCTTTCCTCGTCACTGTAATCGTCATTAAAACCATCTGGCTCTTCGAAGTCGTCAAATGATTCTTCTTTTTTTATTTCTTGCTTAGCTTCCTCTTCTTTCTTTTCTTCGGTAGCCTTTGCCTCAGGGGCAGCGCTTTCTTCCACAGGTGCGGGATCAGGGGTTGATTCACTCTCTGCCGCTACTTCTTTAGCTTCAGTAGTGGCTTGTTGTTCCTGATTTTCATTGTTGGCGGTTTCCTCAGGCTTATCACTTTCTGCCTTTGGGGTTTCTTCTTTTTCTGCCATATTGTTACGACTCGTTAGTACACCACTGGATTGAGT
>JBCCXH010000414.1:0-4877 GCA_039192005.1 Bacteroidota bacterium | reverse complement strand
GAAGTACGGGTCGGATAAACCCGATTTAAGGTTTGGAATGGAGTTTTATGAACTAAATGACCTTACTCAGGGAAAGGGCTTCGTTGTATTTGATAACGCGGAGTTAGTGGTTGGAATCAACGCTTCGGGAGCCGCTGAGTATACCAGAAAGCAGTTGGATGCGTTGACTGATTTCGTCAAGCGGCCACAAATTGGAGCGAAAGGTTTGGTTTACGTCAAGTATAATGCGGACGGTAGCTTAAAATCTTCCGTTGATAAATTCTTTGATCAGGACGCGCTAAAGACCTGGACGGAGCGAATGGGTGCAAAACCAGGAGATCTGCTGTTAATTCTTGCCGGAGAGAAAAATCATACCCGAAAGGCCATGAATGAGTTAAGACTGGAAATGGGCGATCGACTTGGGCTAAGAGATAAAGAGGCCGTAGCCCCGCTATGGGTTGTTGATTTTCCGCTACTTGAGTGGGACGAAGAGTCCGGGAGGTACCATGCGATGCATCACCCCTTTACCGCTCCTAAACCTGAAGACATTGGGAAGTTGTCGTCCGATCCGGGTAGCATTAGGGCCAATGCGTACGATATGGTCATCAATGGGGTAGAAGCTGGTGGCGGTTCCATCCGAATTCACGACCGAAGCATTCAGGAAAAAATGTTTGAAGTGTTGGGCTTTTCTAAGGAGGAAGCACAGGCACAGTTTGGTTTCTTGATGGAAGCCTTTGAATATGGAGCCCCTCCACATGGAGGAATCGCATATGGGTTTGATCGATTATGTGCAATCATGGCCGGAGAACAAAGCATCCGGGACTTTATTGCCTTTCCAAAAAACAATGCCGGAAGAGACGTGATGATTGACTCTCCATCAAAGATCTCTCAGGAACAACTGGATGAACTTCGAATTGCATTAAAAGGTTAAAGGATAACATGTTTATTGATGCTAATTTTGTACCTTTTAGGTTTGACTATCCATGACCAGAAAGTTTCTCATATATTCAACTCCGTTTTTTTTGCTTTTAGCCTGTATCTCCCTTTTTGAACCCTGGCTGTACAGAAGGTATGCAAGCACTTCGATTAAAAACCTGAAGGGCAAGGAATTTCAGGTTATAGCTCACAAGGGGGCTTCCGGTGTGGCACCTGAAAATACCATGGCAGCTTTTCAAAAAGCACTGAAGCTGGAGGTAGATCAAATAGAGTTGGATGTCAGAAACACAGCAGATGAAGAGATCATCGTATTTCACGATGACAGGCTCGATAGGATCGCGAGAGATAGTCTGGGAAATCCGGTAACCGGAGATGTACACGATTACACACTTGCAGAGTTGCAACAGCTAGATGTGGGTTCCTGGTTTGATCCTGAGTTTGCCAACGAACGCATTCCTACCTTGAAACAGGTACTTGACTCGGTCGATGGGCAATGTAAGGTACTCATCGAGATTAAGCACATGGATCATCCTCACTATCATGATTTTGCAGAGAAACTGGTGAGTATTGTCAAATCTGAAAATAATGGGGAGGACTGGATCATTTTGCAGTCCTATGAAGAAGACTATTTGGAGGAGGTTCATCAACTGGATTCGCTCATTCAAACAAAAGCACTCGTAGTGGGAGAGGACTCGGCTCCTCTCATCGCTTTTTATTTAGAGACGAGGGTTCACCTGGGTAGAGCAGCAAAAGAAGATGATCGATTGAGTGCGATTAACCCTGACTGGACCACACTGTCGCCAAGAAGAATTTTCCGAATGCATGCGAGAGGTTATGAAGTGTATGCGTATCCGGTAAATGAAAGAGACGACATGATTAAGATGTTAAATGCGGGTGTAGATGGTATCATTACGGATTTTCCTAACCGGCTGATCGAACTTCGTAACGAAATCAATCAACTGAAGTAGCCATGTTTTGAATGTCTGCTTCAGTTGCGATGTAACCAAAAGCATCCCAGTTAGGATGCTCTAATGTTTTCCAAAAAATATTTCTAGCATCGTCGACCTGCCCGTTTTGCAAGTACCAGTTCCCGATACCATAAGCTAAAGTAGGATTTAGCAACCCATTTTTATCCTCCGCCTTTCTCAGCAATTCCTCCACTTTTTTCGCTCCTTTGAAGAGTAAGATTAAATCAAAATACTTCGTGTTCTCGATCAGTTTCATGGAGGTTGAAACATTTTTCAATGCTTTAGCTGCCATTTCATCGTTGCCGATACGCTTAGCAGAGAGGTACAACCAATAGGAGGTAGCAACCAAAAGGTCGTCGTTATCACTAAAATCCATGCACCTCTTATAGGCAGCCACCGCTTTATCAAACCGCCCACTTAGGTAATAGGCAAAGCCGAAATGATACCAGATATTGAACTTGTTATTCCTCAATGGCTTATTTAGAATATTTGGGATTCCGTCCGGTTCGATGGCATTTTTAACACCGGTACTATGAAAAACTGCGAGTTCAAAATCATCAATTGCCTGGCCGATTTGTCGGGTAATAATGTAGCAATGGCCTCGGTGCCTCATCAATTGGTAAGAGGCGGGGTACCTTTTTAATCCATTGGAATACGCATCAATGGCTTTCTGGTACCTGCCCAGATAGGCGAGCCGTCTACCGTACCAAATGATCGGATCAAGTTTGGTAGGATTTTCATATAAATCATTTTCTGCTTTCTCCAGGTTTTTCTCGTATTTCTTCCTTACCCTTTCCGATAGTTGTTTGCGTGGAAGTTCCTCTCCCATAAACGATTTTATACCGGTAGTAGGTGCCGGTTCGTCTTTACGGTACGAGACGCTGTAGGTAGTGTTTTCTGAATCAGGTATACATGACAAGAGGCATGTAATCATCATGATGATAAGAACTGGTTTCATTGTGGTGGCATTTTTTTACAAAATTAAAAGTTATTATTCCCAATTTGGGTATTCTTCTTGATTTAATTCCTTTCCGTTTTTTACTTTTTCTGTCATTTCACCAACTTCTATTCATAATTTTTCCGGCTCAAATACGATCTCATCATTGATGACAGACTTAATACTCCCACGCGCTTGTCATCAGGTAGTTTGATCGCTTGGAAACCGTTCAAGCCTTTTAGTTTTCAATGGGTTTATCAGAGAGGTAAACTTTCCAACCTAGAAGTTGCCGGTTTACTTTTCCATTCCGATGGCTTCTGATCTCATTAAGGAGCAGAACGAGCGATTTCAAACAGATGAAAGTCTGCCACACTCAATTAGGCAAACACTCATTTTTATAAAGTCCACCCACAGTCAGTGATTTTATAGACAGGCTATTTTTTTCTCCACCGCCTAATAAGACCCACAAGATGCCCTACTTGGTTGGTAAAGGGCAAGCCAGTTATTTGCATTTGTGTATACGTATCATTTCTATATGACGATGATCTCTCGGATTGATTGTTTGAATCAGTTTTATCTAATTTTTCTACATCTGAGATGAATTAACTGATCAATAAAGGCAGTCACTTTCTGTTTTGGTTAGAGCAGAGGTATTTGAGCCAATCCGTAGCTATGAATAGAAAAATTGGAAGGTTTTTCAATGTTTGTCGTCAATTGTGTGTCGTTGAAAATAATCAACCCATTTACAAAGCTAGAATTATGTAATTTTCCGATGGATTTAAACAGCATCCATATGGCCCTTAAAGAATCTAACATGATGCCGCTCGGAACCAAAGCTTCCGCATTTGAATTGGTAGACGTGGTTTCCAACATCACCTTCTCTTTAGAAGACATACGCGGTGAAGAAGGAACACTGGTCATGTTCATTTGCGCACACTGTCCTTACGTGAAAAACATTGAAGAAGAGTTGAGCGTGATGGCTAAGCAATATAAAAATCTTGGCATCGGTTTCGTAGGGATCTCCTCCAACGATGCGG
Source organism: Bacteroidota bacterium (assembly GCA_039192005.1). Classification (GTDB taxonomy): domain Bacteria; phylum Bacteroidota; class Bacteroidia; order Cytophagales; family Cyclobacteriaceae; genus Ekhidna. The sequence goes on along the minus strand of JBCCXH010000414.1, from coordinate 1,020 downwards.
CGAGCTATCCGGAAGATGCTCCTGATGGCTTACGTGACCAGGCAAAAAAGGTGGGCTTTGAGTTTCCCTATCTTTATGATGAAACGCAGGAAGTCGCCAAAGCTTACGATGTGGCTTGCACGCCTGATTTTTTTCTGTTTAATGACCAGTTGAGTCTGGTATACAGAGGGCGATTTGATAGCAGTACACCGGGCAATACAGACCCCATTTCAGGAGATGATTTAAGGTTGGCCATTACACATTTACTTGAATATCAAAAAATACCTGAAGAACAACACCCTAGTGTAGGGTGTAGCATCAAGTGGAAGGAATAGCTTTACTCCTGGACACTAGTTGAATTGGCATATCATATGAATAAAGAGTAAATTTCTTATCGATTTTTGTGAATCAATGAGAGAAACCATCTTTTTTTTATTCGTCTTAGCTGTCGTTCAATTAACTGGATGTACAGGTGTCAGGCGTATACCGAAAAGCTATGGAAAACCTGTGGCCCAAGACGTCCCCATCCAATTGACTCCGGTAGACCTTGGGGTATTGGTTTCAGGTTTAGCCTCGATGGATGTTTACAAACAGGCGCTTCAAATGAGCATAGAAGACGCGATAGTGGTAATGAATCCAAAATACGACAACAGTAACTATGTTTTTAATACGGTCTCGCCTGAAATCGGGATATGGAGCGAAAAAACTCCCGGAGGTTGGAATAAATATGGAAGTGGCAAAGAGCTCGCCAGAAAAGGAGAAGTAAAGAACAGAAACGATACGCTAAGGTTTTCTAACCTGACGTTGCCCATGATCCGTTTCGAAAGCGAACTGAATCTGGAGAACGCATGGTTGACGTTCACCCTTTTTGATGAAAATAAGTACTACTGTTACGGGCAGTCTGAAAATAGAAGGCAGGACTTTGGCTTTTCTGAAGACACAACCGTATTTAAAAAGGCAGTGTACGACGAGGCCAACTTCAATGAATTCGTTTGGAGGCATTTGTATAAGTCCAGACAGTTCTTTTTGCCAAGTTTAGAT
>JBCCXH010000413.1:0-4881 GCA_039192005.1 Bacteroidota bacterium | reverse complement strand
GATACTTAAGCGGTCAGCGAGCGTCCCTTTGATGCCTCCTTTCATAATTAACTCCGTACTAATCAGCAATTTTTCCTTCAGTTTATGTGAGGTCAACAGCTTAATGATGTAAGTGGGCAGGTGCCAGGGCTCGTCTTCGGTTTTTGTGGTGTAGTCCATTAATCGTACATGAAGCGTCACGTCATGATGGTGACCGATGGCGAGGGAAGCTTCCGACTGTACCGTCACGACGTTTACTGTCCGTTCATCGTAAACCAACGTAAATCGTGACGAATCGCTGGCCGATGGAATGTAAAAAGGCAAATCCTCAACGTTTTCAAGCCTTGCTTCTGCTTTGATACTTAAGCGGTCAGCGAGCGTCCCTTTGATGCCTCCGCCAAAGGAAGAGGTCACCCTGGTATTTAAAATAACCAGAGAGTCCTCCAGAAAAGGGTTTTCTGTTAATCGTGTGTTTAGTCCGTTCCATTGGATGTTGCTATCAAAAAAGCCAAATAGTTTCCACTTTTCATCAAAATCCCAATCCAGTTTAGCAAAGGGATAAAAGCCTGATTCACTATTTATGTCTGAAATTTCACCTGACGCAACGGTAAAACCTGCTTTAATCAGTAAGTTGCCTTTTAGGTGAGTTACCCACGGAGTAAGTTTAAATAAGGACCGATCATAGCTTAAAAGCCCGGAATAGGCCGATTGATTTCCCTGAATGTCTACGCCGGCATCAAAGGCAGAATCAAGACGTATATCAAATGTTCCCTGGAATTGAAAGCCGGTTTCCTTATTGATGGAAGCACTATCCTTTAGCAAATGGTTGGTACGAAAGAACTGAGGTTGGAAGGAGTAGTTGATACTTTTCCCTTTGCCCTTTAACTCAACGTCAATTTGGAGGTCTCTTGCAGCGGCTTCCGGAGCAGGTTCTGAAGGGAAGCCATTGAAGATGCGATTCGTATTTCCGTAAAAGTTGAAGCCATTGGCCTGGTAGCTTACTCGTGGTGTCAGAAGGATCTTTTCTGTTTCATAGGGAAGCGAAACATGGATACGCCCGAAGGATGACCCACTGTTCTGGTCATTTACCGGGCCACTTCGGTAGCTTTCATAAAACGCATCGCCGATGATGCTTAACGATTGATTGATGGGATAGTTTGTCCCTAAAGCCGCAAGAGGGGAAGCATAGTTTCCATAGCCTAACTGGACGTAATGATTGAACTCAGGGCTACCGGGCAAGGCGACAGGCTCCACGGCATTCACCTGTCTGTTGTAAGAAGGCCACGTAAAATCCGGTGTGATAGGTGCAAAGGACACATCCATAGGAGAGGGTCCCTTATCTTTCGCAGTTGGAGACTTGCTTAGCTTGGATGCGATCGGAAATCGGATCTGCTTTTCCTTTTCAATTAATATCTCTGCATCCACCACTTCGCCAGTAGAAGTCGTGTCTGCCTGACCATAGGAAAAAGAGATCAATACTACCCAACTAATTAGAAAATATGCTTGTCTCATTTATCTATACGGTTTTCAGTGTTTTCCATGGTATCTAAAGGCTCACTGGACTCAATCTGGTTCAACCGGATCGTCGCCAGGTTTTTCACTTCTTCGTTTTCCGAATGAAGAATGATGGACCTCAACGTGGCTTTTGCCTGAAAAAGGGCATCCATCTCGATGTAATTATCGGCAATCAAAAGATAGGACCGGTCCACCCACTCTACATACGAGCCAAACCGGGCATTCAATGCAAAAAGGTCATTGAGAGACGCTTCAAAACTTCCCTCATCGTATTTAACCCTGGCCAGGTAGTAGCTAGCCTCCGCCGCTACAATATCTGATGGCGTTACTACCGCTTTAAATTCCGTTGCCGCAGGTTTGCGACGATTGAGCTGATAGTAACTCTTCCCTTTCATCAGACGGGCATTCCGTTGAGCATTCAATGGTTTCCATTCACTTTGTAAAATCTCATCGGCCAGTGTCAGGCATTGCTGGAACTGCCCCATCTGATAGTTGCTGTTTAGCAACCCAACCTGAGCATTGTACGTGTCTTTTGGTGTCAATTCCAGCGACTTCAATTTCTGGTAGGTCGCAATCGCCTGTTCAAAGTCTGCTAATTGGTAGTAAATATCACCAAGCCTGAATAAGATCCGACCCGCTTTATTATTTTGAGTTAAAGGGATCTGTTCAAACGTCTTCACGGCTTTTTCCAGCAAACCTCCACGATAATACGCATCTCCCAGGTAATAGGAAGCCTCTGCCTGGTAGCTACTGTTGGGGTATTCTTTCAGAAACTGCTCCAGCGCATCAGAAGCACTGGAATAGTCTTGTTTAAAATACTGCGCTTTGGCAGATTCGAACTCAACTACTTCCAGGCTGGTATTCTTCGGGTTGGCTTTTTTATATTGATCAATTAGCCTTTCCAGGTTGTCTACTTCCTCCCCTTTCTGCTCCAATTCCTGCAGCCCCAAAATGGCATCGAAAGCGATGGGTGACGTCGGATAATTTTCTAATACGTGCGTGTAGTCATCTTTAGCATCTTGCCACTGTTTCAGGTTGGTCCGACTAATGGCCCGGTTCAAATACGACTGGTCAATCAGGGGGCTCTCCGGGTAGCGATTGATTAGTTTCGTATAGGCAGCCGTTGATTCCTGAAAGTTTGCCGACTCAAAATCCATCTTTGCGATGTTAAACAGGGCATCGTCCAGAAGGGACGTTTCTGGACCATCTACCACTTTTTGAAATTGCCCTTTTGCCTCTTCTCTCCTATCCAGGGCGTAGAGTACTTCCCCCATCTGAAAGGTGATGGCTACACTGGGTCGAACACGTGCAATGGCTTCGTATTGCTCAAGGGCCTCCTGATAAGACTTGGTGGCATAGTGGCAGTCTGCCAGCCTTCGTTGAGCATCCAATCGTAACGTTTCATCTGATCCCGTTCCTGCCAGGGCTTTCTCAAAAAATGGTTTGGCTTTTTCATAGGCAAAGAGGTTGTAATAGCAATACCCGATTGAGTAATTGACTTCGAACGTCTTCACCAACACGTTTTGATAAAAGCTTATGGCTTTTTCATAATCGGATAGATAGAAATAGCTCTCTCCTTTAAAGAAATGTGACGCACTTGCAAGGTTCTCCTCTATTGGATAGAGCAGCGACTCATCAAACCAACGAATGGCTTCCGGGTACAGTCCGTCGTTAAACAACAGTTGTGCTTTTGAAAACGTGACGTTTTGATACATGCGTTTTTGCGCTGTTCGTTCCACCCCCACATCCCGAAGGTGCTTAATGGCTAGATCATAGTTGGACGTTCTTAAGTAGGCTTCTGTCAGGTAGTCATTCACCTCGTTTACCCACTTTCCATCCTCAAACTCGTTTCGGTAATCATTGAAATAGTTGATGGCTTCTGTGTAGTTTCCTTGTTTGGCAAAGAGTTTTCCAGCCTGGAAAAGACACTCCTCTCTGATTTCAGGATCCGATAACCCTGCGGCCTCAATGTATGCGGCCAGCGCCAGTTCCCATTCGCCCTGATCTACATAAATCCTCCCCAATTGAAACGCGCTCAATTGCGCGTAAGCTCCCTTTTGAATCCCTGAGCTTAAAAAGTACTCAATGGCTTTTTCCTTAGACCCTGTTTTAAACCGAGCCACCCCTGCCTGGTACAAAAGTGCAGGAGACGGAACGCCCGGGCTCAGGTCTATGGCTTTTTCAAAATAGATGGATGCTTTTACCGCCAGGTCTTGCCGGGCGTAGGACTCCCCTACTAATTGGTAGAAAGCGGCGTTGGTTTCGGATGGCTCGTCGACCACTTCCGATTGAGCAATGTCAATCACCTGCTGGTACGCGCCCTCTTCAAACAAGAGCTGCGCGAGAAAACACCGGGAGGAACTTCCGTACTCCGCATGACTTTTTGTTTTTTCAAAATAGCTTCCTGCTTCTTTCTTTTTGCCGAGGTAATAAGAAGCCAACCCCTGATAATAAAACAGCGCTGCATCTGACCGGCCTAAATTTTCCGATTGATCCAATGATGCCTTGGCTTTACCATATGCCTCTTCTTGTAGGTAAAGGTAGCCTTTCATAAAAGCGTCGTGGGATAAATCATCTGGATTTAAAGCCTGCGGGTCACCCGCCACCTGTAAGTAATCAGAAGCCTGAACCCAATCTTTTTTACTGAAATAGTAGCTTCCCAATAGAAAAGAAGCCTCCGGAACCAATGGGTGCGCAGGAAAATCCATCACCAGGGACTCAAGCCGTGTCGAGTGAACACCCGCCTGCCTCATCTTTCCCGCTTCCAGCAAGAATTGTTGATCGATCGAAGGGTTTTGAACCTCGGACAGCATGCGTACGACCACACGGTATTCGCCCTGTTCGTAGAGGCGCCTACTTTTATTTAATGCATCTTCATTAATGCCCAGTGAGTTTTGAGCAAAGGAAAATGAAAGAACACTGGTGGATAGGAGTATAGAAAGAAACGTATGTCTCAACGATAATGCTTTTTTGATAATCAAATGAACGATGAATTACTAATCTTATTTTGGCCTTAGCCTAGCAATTTATATGCTAGTTCTGTCAAAATCGCTCCTTCTTTTTTTGTCGCTGCATTTATCCCCTTAGACTCCAGGTCTGCTTCACCCAAGTATCGAATGTTTTCAATGACTTTATGAACCGGATAGTTTTTGACGGCTTGTAAATACTCCGCCACAAAATAGGGATTTACCCCAATCAAACCGGCGATCGCTTTGTCATTTTTATTTGGGGCATGATGAATAAGCAGCAGCTTGCTAAAGTAACTAAAGAGACTAAATATGGTGAGTACCAATGGGTTGTTGGAAGGGTTGGCCGAAAAGTAGTTGATGATCTTAAATACCTTTTGCTTGTTTCTGACCCCAAGCGCTTTTTGTAGCTCAAAGATGT
>JBCCXH010000412.1:0-4899 GCA_039192005.1 Bacteroidota bacterium | reverse complement strand
GCAAATTTCACAAGATCTGCGGTGGAACTCAGCTGTAGCTTCCTTAGTATGTTGTTTCTATGTGCTTCCACCGTTTTTGGACTGATAAATAGGGTTTCCCCTATGTTTTTGTTGGTCACTCCTTCGGAAATAAGCTTGAGTACCTGCACTTCTCTTTCTGATAGTTGATCTATTTTGGGTACGGCGAGCGATTCTTCTCCGACAAAGTATTTAAAAATGTATTCCTTTATTTTTTCATCGTAATACTTTTCTCCATTGGCAATGGTCTTAATGGCTTCGACGAGCACCTTCACGTCCGCATTTTTGGGGAGGTATCCATCGACCTGACTTTGAAAGGCAGATTTCACGTATTCACTGGACACTTCCATGGATAGAATGAGTACTTTGATCTCTTCATGATCCCTCTTGATCTTTTTCGCAACTTCAATTCCATTGATGTCAGGCATAATGATGTCAATCATGGCCAGGTCGGGTTTTAAGCTTTCCACCAGCGAGAGACCCTGTTTACCTGAATTTGCTGTCCCGACGATCTCAAATTGATCAAAAGAACCAATCACGGATTCTAACCCTTGTCTTACCATGTCATGGTCGTCAATAATAATAAGTCTAATCTTCTCCATATATCTGCATAACTAATTAGGTCGGTATTTTTATTTTAATTGTTGTTCCTGATCCTACTTCGGACCTGATGTTGATGAACCCATTGAGGTAACTCACTCGCTTCTTTATGTTCTGAATGCCTATGCCAAAGGTTTTACCTGAATCATCAAACCCTTGTCCATTGTCTTCTACCGTCAGTAGTATTTGACGATTTTGATGTTTGATCATCGTTTTTATAAAGGTGGCTTTTGAGTGTTTCATGATGTTGGAATAGGCTTCCTGAACGATCCTATAGATCATTTTAGAGACATCAATTGGTAACTCATACCCTTTTGGAAGTTGGTATTGGTAATCAAAGGTGGCGTTTAAAGCCGCAGCGCATTCCTGCTGTATTTGATGGATCGCATTCTTTAACCCGACTTCTGGAACAATCTCCGTTGATAAGTTATGTGTGATAGAACGGATCTCATTAATGATCTCGTCGATGGACTTGCTCACCGAATCAAATCCGGTAAAGTCGTTTTTCATTTGCATCAACGTAAGCATGTACTTGATCGCAATACACTTTTGACCGACACTGTCATGCAGCTCCATGGAAATTCGCTTTCGTTCCGCATCCTGACCTTTCAAAATCTGCTGGTCTACCATGATCTCGCTGGATGCATCTACAATAAACCCGGTCAGTAACCTACGTTTTACATTTCCTTCAGGAAATCCATGCATCCGAATCATTCTTCTTTCACCGATGGTCAATTGAAACGTGACTTCAAACTCTTGATTGACCGTGACACACTCGTGCATCACTTCCAGGATGTAGTTCCTTTTTTCAGGATCAATCAGTGAAAAGAAAAACTGGGTACTCAATTTATTCTTTGAGTCGTGCCCTCCTATTTCGGTAATGGCAAAAAAGTTATTGGAACAATAAAAATGATCTTTATTCAAATCCCATTGAAAACTACCAGTATTTGTGATATTTTCAATCTTATTGTTTAAATCCAACTGGACCAGATGATCAGCCATCAAAGGCCCGTCTTCATAATCCATTATTTTTTCCTCTTTTTGAGACATTGAAAAATGTAAAAATCCTAAAACAATTTAGTGATTTACTTTTTTAAAGTAGTAGGGGATTTTTTATTTATAAGTAAGGGGATCACCTATTTGTCAAAAAAAAGATTCTTTTGAAGGTTTTACCTATTCAAATTAATCCTATACCTTAATTACCTCATGGATGACAAATAGTAACTTGCCCCTGTTTTAACGATAGTCATATGCAAAAATCAATTAACATCGTACTGATCGATGATCATGAAATGGTCCTTCAGGGGTTGAGTACGCTACTGGGTAATCATCCTGGTTTCAACATTGTCGGTGAATACACGAACGGTTTCACAGCCGTTAAAGAGATAAAAAAGTTATACGTGGATATTGTCCTAACCGATATCAATATGCCGGAAATCAATGGATTTGAAACTGCTCAAAAACTCAGGGAATCGGATCCGGAACTTAAAATTATTATGCTATCAATGGAGGTGAAACAAGCGTATGTTCAGAAAGCGAAGCAAGAACAGATCAATGCTTATGTCTCTAAGGACTCGCCCATTCAGGATCTGATTGCCATCATTAAAAAGGTATACTTAGGAGAGTCTCATTTTGAACTCATGAAAGCTCTTTCATAAATTAATTATAAAGACACATTAATGACTTTTCCAATTCTGATGGAAATCGTTTACTACAAACCAGTCCCCAGTCTGTACTGATGTCTTTTATTTTCTGCACGCTTTTATTATAACCCAATCTGCCGCCATTGTTCTCTATTACTGAAGGATTGATACTATCCGGCACCAAAAACACATTGGGTATGGTATTGTCCCAATAGTCTTTTTTGGAGAAATGGCTCTTACCATGCATGTTTTTGTATAGGTTGAGAAATGCTTCGTGCTTGATGTTTTCAAGTAACTCGTTGGCATAGCTGTCTTCGGCACCGGTGGTTGAGAGGTTCATGATTTTGTTTAGCAACGCGGTAAGGGCCTGGCCATCTCCGCTGTTTTTCATGTATTCAAACAGTTCCATTTCGGCAGCTTTCAATATCGGGTTGACTTCATTATTCATCAGACCAATAAATACTTCTCCTTTGATTAGGTCCGGTCTCCTCACACCGATTTGAAACGTGATGTCTTTACCGATTCCTTTCGCAACGAAAATGGCACTTTTCAATGCTAACTCGTCTAACACTACAATCAGGTCTTCTGTTATCACCTCCAAATCGTAATGCTTCTGGTCTTTAGCGATCGCAAACAGATCAATGAAGATGCATGTATGCCCTTTGATGCTACCGATCGCGTTTTCAAATATGCGCCGGTTCGTAAATAAACCGTGTATAAAAACGATCGCGTTTTCATGTCCACCATTTGTGATGGAGTAGTGTGATTTACTTGCTTTCGTCGAGCTATCTGTTACAATGGACTACAAGAATACCTACCATTCAATTCTTGATTTTACTTTTTCGATGAGGTGACGGCTATGATTGACATAACCGTTTTTAATAACGTTAAACTGAAAATGAAAAAAGTGCAAATGGGAGCATTAACACGGTATAGCGAATAAGCACATTGTGGACAGTTTTTAGCTCCAAAAAAACTCAAACGTCTGCACGGGTAAGTCACAGTTATGTTCCAATAGCTGATGCGTTGACAGCATTTAGGATACTTTCTACCTTGAGCGTGGAAATAGCTACGAGGATTAAAGGTTTCCATCGCACCTGACGTGCGTTTATCAGGCAAAGTCTGTTATTCTCCTATCTTCACTTGGGCATTTTATAATAAAGTCATCGTTCTTTCAAAACCCCCTTGATATTCGGATGTAAATCTCCCCTCCAGCTTTCCTTTTCAACTATGCCAGTGATATGTGTTACGTTAACTTTAAAATTAAAATAAACTCATAACATAACATTAACTTAAATTTTATCTCACTTATGAAAAGATTAACCCGATCTGTCGCATTAGTGTGTACAATCTATGTACTTTCTATTCCCCTTCTTGCACAACCTCAAATTTCCGGCAATGGTCAGTTTGATAACCTGGTACGGAACCGAAGTTGGCGTTTGGTGAACCGTTTATCGGATGAATTCAATGGATTTCAGGGAAATGCTCAACGACTTAATACGAACAAATGGGATCCGCGACCTGTCGTCCCTAACCGGTTCAATTGGGTAGGAAGATGGCCTGGTTTGTTCGAACCGGAAAACGTACGTGTATTTAATGGGCAACTCTGGATTGAAGCGGAGAAATTTACCAGACCTAAGACGGATAGTCAGGGGACAAGAAATGATTGGACGCATGGTGGCGGCATCGTCAGATCTGTTGACCTGGTCCGACCGGGTATGTATGTGGAAGCGAGAATGCGGACCACTGAAACGATTTTCTCGGGGACTTTTTGGTTGATTACACCGAGTGCTAATTGCAACAACATTCCGAAAACGGAACTGAATATTACGGAAAGTATCGGAAGGAAGACGGGTGTTTTTCTGCAGCCGGAGCTTGGTTGGTATGCGAGTACGGCGGATAAGTTTGAAGTTGGTGCGAATGGAAACTGCAGGCAACGAGGCACCAATTGTTTACCTGCGATCAACCGGCCAAGAGACTGGGGCACGTTTGACCCCTCTAAGAGGTTTACTACGTATGGCCTTTATTGGGAATCTCCTACGCGTATCCACTTTTTTGTAGATGGCATCTACAGGTATTCCATTACGCCTCCGATCCCTTTTGCTAATCCGATGGCCATTATCATGGCGGTTGAGACGTATGATTTCAATCTTCCTACCGGCACGAATGCGGATGGATTTGGTGGCTCGATGTGGGCTAGATCTACAAAGTACTTATGGGTAAGGACCTGGGAAAGGACAAACTCCTCGGCCAGAGAGTCGTCGTTGTCTACGCCTGAACCGGCTACTCCCGAACTGGCGGTTCCTGAAATGTCTGAAATACAGATTTTCCCCAACCCGTCGGTAAACGATGTCATTCGCTTAACAGGTATGACCAACGATCACCTTGTAGAGATTTACGACTTATTTGGAACCAAAGTAAAATCGGTCATAACCTCTGACAAAGTTGACATACGAGGATTAAGTGCAGGCATGTACCTGATTAAAATTGAAGGAAATGCCCGTATGCTCAAGTTCGTCAAAGAATAGTGGGTATACGTTTCAATACGAAAGGGCCGCGCCATATTGGCGCGGCCCGTTGTTGTGTTTTTAGTTTCCGCTGAAAATCCAATTTTTTTTACCTACTTTTTTTCGGACTG
>JBCCXH010000411.1:0-4901 GCA_039192005.1 Bacteroidota bacterium | reverse complement strand
CAGCGATTGCTACCGGATACTACCAACTGACCCACTTAGGTAATGCCGGATTCCGGACGGAGAAAAAGATTCATGGCCTGGCAGAAGGCACCTATTACTGGAGCGTACAGGCATTGGACCATGCACACAAAGGCTCTGACTTTGCCCCGGAGGAAACGTTTAACGTCTGTTACGATTTAAACCTTGGCAGAGATACTGCGATCTGTTTGGGCGGGTCCATAAGTTTTTCTGTGGCATCCGTTCCCTTTATACAATCAGTCGAGTGGTCCACTACCAGCCTGGGAGTTGTGTCAACGGCTAATACGTATTCCCACCCGGTTGTTGGAAAAGATACATTGATCGCTGAAGTCACCAAGACCTTTGGCTGTGTGGTATACGATTCCATCATCGTAGATGCCTTTGCGTTGCCGGTCTTTCACCTTGGAAACGATACCTCCGTCTGTTTTCAAGAGGTTTTGCCATTGTCTGTGGCCAGTTCGGGGATTGTGGGACTGGATTCGGTTGCCTGGCATTCGACGAATCTAGGGTTACTTGCCGCCAATGAAGTGGCGATTGCTTACGAAGTAGCAACCAAAGACACGATCATCGCCCAAGCATTCAATGTCAATGGTTGCGTATACATCGATTCCGTCATTGTGGATACCTATGCATTACCCGATTTTAACTTAGGAAACGATGCCACCGTCTGTTTTCAGGAATCGATGACCCTCTCGGTGAGTTCATTGGGCATCCCCGGCCTGGATTCGGTCAATTGGTTTTCGAGTCAGCGTGGAGTACTCGGATCAGACACTGAATTTATCGACTATCAGGTGCTTACCAAAGACACGATCGTCGCCGAAGTCTTCAATGTCAATGGCTGCGTTTCCTACGATACCCTGATCGTCGATGCGTTTGACTTACCGGCCTTTTCATTGGGAGCGGATACCTCCTTGTGCATCGGGGAAGCCCTTCCACTTTCGGTGAGCGGATTGGGCATCGTTGGGTTGGACTCCGTCAACTGGTACGCCAATCAGGCTGGTCCGCTGGCAACAGATGCGGAAAGTATTAGCTATCACGCACTTGTGAGAGATACGATCGTCGCTGAAGTATTCAATACAAATGGATGTGTGGGCTATGACACGATCATCGTGGATGTCAATGCGTTGCCGGTCTTTAGCATCGGTGCGGACACAGCGATCTGTTATGATGAGGCCATTTTGTTACAAGTCGATCCTTCCTTCGATACGATCAACTGGTATTCAGAAAGGAGCGGTTTCCTGCTGGAATCCGATAGTTGGTTCTTTAACTACGAGGTCACCGAAACGGATCGCATCATTACGGAGGTTTACGATGGCAACGGCTGCCTCAACTACGATACCATCGCCATCGCGATGAATCCGTTGCCGGTCTTTTCTGTCGCAGACCAGGAGGTCTGTCTGGAAGATACAGCGACGCTAACGGTGCCAGGAAACTGGCAGGAAGTGAACTGGTACACGTTTGGCGACCAACTGCTCCGGGGCGCTGACACAACGTATCGTTTCAGCGTGGAGGCAACAACTACCCTGTGGGCCGAGGTATATAGCCTGGCCGGCTGCGTGAACTACGACACGGCTACCGTTACACGGCTGGAGCTTCCGGTTTTCGATCTGGGACCCGACCGACGCTACTGTTATGAGGATTCTGTTCAGTTTGATGTAGGTGACATCGGGATAGGCTACGCATGGATCAATCGTAACGATGTGCTGGTGTCTACCGATTATCCATGGACCTATCTGGCAGAGGAGACCGATTCCCTCTTGCTTCTGGTAGAAAATGCGGACGGTTGTTTTTACGAGGATTCTTTGATCGTCACGGTTAACCCATTACCCACATTCGATATTCAGGGCACCGATGAGATCTGCGCCATGGATACGACGACACTTTCCATCTCCCATTCGGACATTCTGGGGATCAATTGGTACACCGCATCAGAAGATACCCTGTTCACAGAAAGCTTGAGCTATGACTATTCCCCGCCAGCGTCCGGTTGGCTATTTGCGGGGCTGACCGATCGGAATGCCTGTGTGGCGACGGATTCGGTATTCGTGACGGTCAACGAACGTCCTGAAGCACTTGCGGGTGACGATGTGTTGATCTGTTTTGAACAAGACGTCACGCTGGGCGGAACCTATCCCTCGCTCGCCGGTCTTTCCTTTGCATGGTCCCCTGCGTCAACGCTCTCTGCTACAGACGTAGCTGACCCGGTCGCCCGCCCGCTGGAGCCAACGACTTACTACCTGGAAGTAACGAACACAGAAGGTTGTAATGCAAGAGATACCGTATACGTCGAGGTGAATCCAGAGATCATAGTAGATGCCGGTGAGGACCTTTCGGTTTGCCTGGGCGATTCTGTTGCATTAGGAGGGGCCCCGACCGCGAGTGGTAGTGGCTTTCCCTATACCTACGTATGGTCTCCTTCCGAAGACCTCCTGGCGGTGGATGTGGCAAATCCGGTAGCAGTACCAAAATCATCAGGAGCATATGTTGTAGAAGTACAATCAGGCAATTGCCTGGTAGAACGCGATACCGTGCAGGTGAGGGTAAATCTCGCTCCGGAAATCAGCGTGAGTTTGCAGCAAAGCGTTGGCCCGAACCAATCCATTCAATTAGTTGCCGAGGGTGGGGTGGATTACTTCTGGCAACCCGAAGAACTTTTGGATGATCCAGAGTCTGCCACCCCGTTGGCTTCTCCTTTGGAAACCACGGAGTTTGAAGTGTTGATCACCGACGAAAACGGCTGTGACTCCACAGGGTATGTGAATGTGTTGGTCCAAAATGAGGTGTTCATTCCCAATTTATTTACCCCTAATGGCGATGGGAATAATGATCATTTTAAAGTATTCGGGTCGGGGATCGCAGCGATCCGTCTGGTGATTTACGACCTGAACGGGAAGCAACTGTTTGTTGCCAATTCGATGGAGCAGGCCGTAGAGTCTGGCTGGGATGGAACATCCGGTGGCCGCATGCTACCGAACGGGACCTACATCTGGGTGTTGGAAGGGAGCTTTCATAGCGGGGCAAAACTCAGCTTCGGAGGAAAAAATAACGGTACGGTAAAGTTGATGAGATGAGGGAAACATCGGTACATAGGAAAACGGAATACGTGATGAAGGTGAATCAGTCAGAACCAGAAAAAGTGATAACAATGGCCAATGAAGATAAAGGAACGGCCTTTCCTGATGTCAAAGGCGATAAGGGCATTGATCTTTTCTTAAGGACTCGATGGGCGCGGGTAGGGATGACCTTTCTGCTAGTGGTCATCACTCTTTGGGTAAAGGGTCAGGACCGGGTCTATACCCTCAATAATTTTGCTCCGCTTATCTACAACCCCGCCACTCCAACCATGGATCATGAAGGCAGTTTGCGCTTTTTCCATGACGAGTACCACCTGGGAGTCAGTGACTTTATTTCTACTAATTCGTTCAGTGCGGAATACCCATGGATCAATAAAGAAAATGGCCGTCGGTTTTTAGGCGTAGGCATCCATTTTACAGAACGTGACCTGGGCCAGTCCGACATGCTGAAGACCTATCGGTCAGGGCTGTCGCTGAGCAGCAACGTACAGCTAGGCGTTGACCACTACCTCAACCTGGGGTTAGCGGCTGATTACTACGAACGCACCACCTCGATGCAAGGGTTGTCTACCGGCTCACAATGGCTGGCAGAGGAGTTTCGTTACGATCCGAATGCTCCTTTGGGAGAGACCTTTGCCAATACCCGTGTCAACTACCTGAGCATGGGTGCCGGGCTGGTCTGGCAATGGATGGAGGGTTCTGCACAAAAAGCAATCGCTGGCCTCACGGCCTTTCATTTGAACCAGCCTGAAGAACGTTTTTTCCAACAAAGTGTACGCATCGATCCTACCATTCAGGGCCAGTTCGGAATGACCCTCTATCAGGACCGTACCCTTCGCGTGTTTCCTCAGGTATTTTATACGCAGGTTTCAGGAAGGGCTAGCTGGAGAGGGATCGTGACCACGACGTTCCCTTTTGTCAATACCAACCCGTACGACATCATTGGGTCCGGTAGTTTTGACTTGCTGGTGGATTATGGGTTGGAAGAAGATGCTTCGATCGGTGTACGATTCAACCAACCCGGATTTTCCGTAGGCTTCAGTTACCAGTTTCCGATAGGCGGCTCAGAAGGAACCTACCTTCGAAACGGGTTGCAGCTTGGCGTGTCTGTTTCCAAGTTGCTCTGGAAAAAGCAGCCAAAACGCGTGGTGATCGAATCTACTCCCCAGCGCAGGAACTTTGATTTTGGCAGCAGGGAGGTGACCACGGTGCGTCAGGAATCGGAAATAGAGCTGATCAGAAAACAATTGGAAGCGCTGGATAAGGTACGTTCGCTTCAATTCGAACTGGAGAAGAACTTTCAGTTTGCCTTCGGGAAGTCAGAGTTGGTGGCTCGTTCCGATGACTTTTTGGAGGAACTCAGTGGCATGCTGGCGGAGCATGAGCGCTTCACCGTGCAGGTGATCGGCCATACGGATAACATTGGCAAACCACAGGCCAACTACGAATTGTCTTTGGACAGGGCGCGTACGATCGTTACCGAGTTGGTCGCACTGGGTGTTGATGAAGACCGGATCACAGCGGTAGGCAAGGGAGATACCGATCCGGTGACGTCCAATGACACCGAAGAAGGGCGCTCAAAGAACCGAAGGGTAGGATTTATCATCACCATTGAAAGGTAAATGTGAAGGACATGACCAGAGCATTAAAAAAGCGTAAAAAATACCTGCCGGGCGGACTTTACATCCATCCACTAAAAAGTAGGTCTCATATTTCTTCAGTACGTAAAGAAGGAGCAAACCGTCAGAGGGGGAGGGCGAAGTGACCTATCCCGATGGTGCGGTTTATACCGGAAATTTTCGTGATGAT
>JBCCXH010000410.1:0-4905 GCA_039192005.1 Bacteroidota bacterium | reverse complement strand
TTTTGAAGGAAGGGAATGCGGTGGACACGTCGGGCCCCTCTCCAGCTTCGTTTTATGGGAACGTCAGATTCAGCGTTTGCTTGAAGTAGACAACCCGGAGCAATTCAGTGTGTTTTTCGCCGGTGGTATACACGATGCCTACTCATCGGCACTTATATCTGTTATGGTTGCCCCACTCGCAGCCAAAGGCATGAAAGTCGGAGTACTCATGGGTACTGCCTACCTCTACACGAAAGAAGCAGTCGCTTCGGGTGCTATCCTTGAAAGGTTTCAAAGTGAAGCCATCAAGCAAAGTAAGACCGTACTGCTTGAAACCGCTCCGGGACATGAAACGCGTTGTCTGAACTCCCCTTTTGTTGATTTCTTCAATGAAGAAAAAAGCAAAATGATCAACGAAGGGGTGGATAAAAAGGAAATCTGGGCCGGATTGGAAACCCTCAATGTAGGCAGGCTGCGAATCGCCGCCAAGGGAATAGAGCGACAGGGAGACGAGCTCGTAGAAATTGCCAAAAAAGATCAGTTCAGCTCCGGCATGTACATGATCGGTCAGGTAGCATCCCTCAGAGATCAGGTTCTCACGATGGAGGAACTGCACATTAATGTCGCCCAAACCTGCTACGAATACATCGAAAAAGCTACGCTTGCGGGACTCCCTGAAAAAGCGGATAAAAGCCTGGATGTTGCCATTGTAGGCATGGCGTGCGTTTACCCGGATGCCAAAAACATCGACGAATACTGGAAAAACATTCTACTCAGTAAAGATGTTATTACTGAAGTTCCGGATGAACGATGGAACAAAGAGCTATACTACGACCCGGAGTCCTCCAACGGGGAAAAAACCCCTTCGAAATGGGGCGGATTCCTTCCGAAAATTGATTTTGATCCGCTTGAGTTCGGGATTCCTCCGCAGTCGCTTGCGGCCATCGAACCGTCACAAATCCTAAGTCTTCTGGTTGCCAAACAAGCGCTGGTCAATGCCGGATACACACCTGGCGAGTTCGACGCTGACAACGTATCCGTAATTGTCGGGGCCGAAGGTGGAAACGACCTGGCAAATGGTTACGGGTTCAGGTGCATGTTCCGACAAGTTTTTGGAGAAATCCCGGAAGAAGTAAATCAGGCACTTCCTACACTCACCGAAGATTCGTTTCCCGGAGTGCTGGCCAATGTCATCTCAGGACGGATTACCAACAGGCTCAACCTTGGTGGAAGAAACTACACGGTAGACGCTGCCTGCGCCTCCTCACTGGCAGCCGTTGACTTAGCGTGTCAGGAGCTGGTTTCCGAACGGTCAGATATGGTACTTGCAGGAGGAGTAGACCTGCATAATGGCATCAACGATTACCTCATGTTTTCAAGCACCCACGCACTTTCCAGAAAAGGCAAATGCCTAACGTTTGACTCAGAGGCCGACGGAATCTCGCTGGGTGAAGGAGTAGCGATGGTGGTACTGAAGCGCCACGAAGATGCGTTGCGCGATGGAGATACCGTTTATGCTGTACTTAAAGGCATAGGAGGCTCCAGCGATGGCAAAAGTCTGGGACTGACCGCTCCACGAAAAACCGGACAGGTGAAAGCATTGGAGCGTGCTTATCAACAAGCGGGCGTCTCCATGTCCAGCGTAGGGCTCGTAGAGGCACACGGCACCGGAACCGTAGTCGGTGACAAAACCGAGCTAAGTGCACTGACAGATACCATGATCGACTCCGGTGCTGTCAATGGACAAACGCACCTCGGATCCGTTAAAACACAAATTGGGCATACCAAATGCGCCGCAGGAATCGCGGGTCTAATTAAAGCGACCCTGGCCGTCTACCACGGAGTAAAACCTCCGACCATCAACATTTCAAAACCCAATAGTTTTTATAACCCGGAAACCAGCCCGTTTTTATTCAATATGCAGGCAGGGTTATGGAACGAAAAGAAAAGGCGTGCCGGTGTCAGCGCGTTTGGGTTTGGTGGGACCAACTTCCACGCCGTAATAGAAAATGGAGACTCCGATCCCAGACTCGGTCCGACCCTCAATTCCTGGCCGGCCGAGCTCTTTGTTTTCAGAGGAAAATCAATGGACGAAGCAAAAGAGTCGCTTGGAAAAGTTAAAGACCTCCTGCTACTAAACGATGGCATCGAACTACGAAACATTGCCTATACGCTAGCGACTGCGAGTGAAAATCCTATTCAGGTGACCCTTATCGCCGGGGAAGCAAAAGATTTACTTGCAAAAATTGAAGATGCGCTATCAGGAAAAACAAACAGTGATGTATTCACTACGCAGGAAACAAAAGGAAAGGTAGCTTTTCTGTTTCCCGGGCAGGGCAGTCAGCGCGTAAACATGGCCAGGGACTTATTTGTCGTATTTCCCGAGATCCGAAAAATCCTGGCAGATCATCCGCAATTGGAATCCATTGTTTTTCCGGCCAGTTCGTTCGACGATGAGACTTCTAAAAAGCAAAAGCGTGAAATAAAAGACACCCGAATGGCGCAGCCCTTACTGGGCGTTGTCGATCTGGCCATCGCGCAACTGCTAAAAGGCTTAGGAATGGAGCCTGATATGGTCGCTGGTCACAGTTATGGAGAACTGCCTGCACTTTGTTTTGCCGGTGTTTTTCCAGAAGAGGAGATTGTCCAACTAAGCAGCAAGCGAGCAAACGCAACGTTGGAGGCGGTAGGTGAAGACCCCGGTGCCATGCTGGCCGTAAGTTGTGAAAGATCCGTTCTGGAAGGATTACTTAAGAAAGAAAAAGAAGTCTACCTGGTCAACATCAATTCTCCCAAACAACTGGTCGTAGCAGGAACCACGGATTCCATCGCCGCTTTTGGTAGCAAGTTAAAAGCCGAGAACATTTACTACAAGCAGTTAGAGGTCGCCTGTGCCTTTCACAGCCCACTGTTGGCAAATGCCAAGGCGCTGTACGAAACAGCCATTGCCGATGTGAAGTTTGAAAAAGCCAAGCTTCCGGTCTGGTCCAATACGACAACACTTCCATATCCTCAGGAACCGGAAAACATCAAAAAACAGTTAGGTGACCACCTGGTCGAACCCGTTCAGTTTACGGATGAAATTCAACACATGCATGAAGACGGCGCGAACGTATTCATCGAAGTAGGTCCGGGAAAAGTGCTTACTACACTCACCAGAGACATTCTTCAATCAGATCAGGTTCTTATCCATACCGAAGACAACGTAGGACATGGTGTAACCAACCTTTTAAAGGCGCTGGCCAGGTACCTTTCTACTGGCCGAACGATAAACATCGAAAAACTATTCGAAGGACGGCAGGTAACCGCACTTGAGTTGGATAAACCGGAGTTGTACGGGAAAAAACCTACCGTGTGGTTGGTCAACGGACAGATGTCACTTCCATTAAACGGTGCCTTGCCTAAACACGGTGCGTTACCTATTGTAGAACCGCTCCAACTCGGTGGCGTTCAGTCCGCTCCACTTGTTGTCAACAACGGCTCATCGGAACATCTTGTCCAACAATACCTGGATAGCATGAAGTCAATGATCCAGGCACAGCGAGACGTGATGTTGGGGTACCTTGGTAAACCCATTGACATCACCGCTTCGCCGATGACGCATGAAGTGGAAGAAAGGCTGGAGCCGGTACCCACCGCAAACGTACAACCGGTTGGTGCCTCCATGAATGGAAACGGAGCAGCACAGTCCGCTCGGCTAACCGAGAAAGACATCAATGACATGCTCATGAAAGTCATTACCGAAAAGACCGGCTACCCGCGTGAAATGTTAGGTGAAAACATGGACCTGGAAGCGGACTTAAGCATTGATTCCATCAAACGAATGGAGATCATTGGTGAGCTAAGAGACCTGCTGGGAGGATTTAGTTCGGCGGAACGTTCGGCCGAAGGAGACGAAGAAGCCATTGTTGAAGAGCTGGCCGGAATCAAAACGGTAAAAGGGCTGGCGTCGTGGATCGCAGAAAATGCCCTCAAACAGATGGAAAACACTTCCGATGGCACGGCACCTTCAGCCAATCCATCAATGGCACTGAATAAGGAAGAAATCAAGAACATCTTATTGAAGACTGTCAGTGAAAAAACGGGCTATCCTACCGAGATGATTGGGCTGGACATGGACCTGGAGGCCGATTTGAGCATTGATTCCATCAAACGCATGGAGATCATCGGTGACTTGCGAGAGGTAATCGGAGGGTTCAATTCGGGAGAAGAAGCAGAAGAGTCTGTCATCGAAGAGCTGGCAGCCATCAAGACCCTCAACGGGTTGATTACCTGGATCATGGAACGTGCGAAAACTGACACCCCGGCACCAGCGGTAAGCGATGACCTGCTTGAAACAGAATCGATGGATCAGGAGAAAGAAGAACCACTCGCCCGATTTCGGTTTGAGCTTACCCCTACCCGATTGGAGAAAACGCCTCATTCCGGTTTGCAAGGAGAGCATTTTGCAGTGATGGACGATGGGGGCGAAGTAGCGCCGGCCATTAAAAAACGACTGGAAGAGTACGGAGCAGAGGCCGACATCATTTCAGACGTATCTCAGCTCAACGGGCACAGCGGATTTGTCGCCCTGGACCTGATTGCCGCACCCGGCAACTTTGATGTACTTAAGTTCTTTTCGATCATCAAAAAACTGGACCTCGAAAAGGTAAAATGGATCTACGCCGTTTCCGACCTAAAAAGTCACATCCAAACCCCGGCAGACATCAAGCTCTTGCGCAATCTCAAAGGATATTCTGGTTTCTTAAAAAGCCTGGACAAGGAGTATGCACACCTCAGTTGCAAAAAAATCAGTCTGAGTACGCGTCTGGAAGTAAAAGACATTGCGACACTGGTGTTAGATGAAATCCTGCACTCCGACACCCATCCGGAGATCACTTACATTGATAACGGCAGACAATCCGTATCCATGGTACAGGAACCGTT
>JBCCXH010000409.1:0-4932 GCA_039192005.1 Bacteroidota bacterium | reverse complement strand
TTCTCTTTCAATTAAGGTCCTGGACGGGTTGGTACTGACATGGTAATAACAATTTCCGGGAGACAGAGCAAAACAGGGAGGGCTTGAACTCATGATCCCCTTCAGATTACGTTCAGATTAAGCTGTTTTTGTCTGTTTATGCGTATCTTGAGTCAGGTAGCAGGCTTGCATTCTACGATGACGTCGCATCCTACTGAATCAAGCGCACGAATGCCTGCAGCAAAATCCTGGAGGCCATCAAAAGCAGTGTAGAAAAAAAGCTCGGCTCCCGGAGCCACATCGTGTATTAACTCCGCCATCGCCCTGCCTTCGTCCGAACCTGTGGTCAGGTCTTTCAGGATTACTACCGATTTGTCAAACCCATTAGGATTTCCCACTCCTGGAAGGTCTCCGGCAAGAACAGATGAGTCTGCTCCGCCAAGTGCATTGTATGCATCAGATAAAATACCGATTTTAACTCCGGCACCATCAAACCCAAGCGTTGTCCGAATGGAATCGGTCAACATCGAGCGGTCTCCTTCGCTGTCTACGACCCCAACGTTTAGGGTTGGGCGGTATTCCAACGAAGCAAATTCCAATGCCGGTATGGATTCCATGGCCGTCACTTGATCCGGAGCCATTCGTCCACAGACGATGTCATTCAAAACCACGCAATCTTTCATTCCAGCCGCAACCAATTGGTCCATCAGTTCCCGTGGATTTGAATCCGTACGTGTGGTAGCGATAAAAGAGAGCCTGCCATCTTTCATGATAAACTTATCGATCGAGGAGGGATCTCTCCGCAACTCCTGAAACCCCAAACCAAGCTTGGAGAATCGTTTGTTTTCAATGAGTTCGTTGATGTTTTCCTGAGTCAACCGGTAACCCTGGGCAACAACAAGTTGGCTGCTAAAGAGTACTGCAATAAAAACAGTAATACGTAAAAATCTAGTCATGTTTAATCTTTAATCGTTTAATGTGATAATTAAATATAGGTGATATTTAGCGGCACGAGGTGGTTAGAATAACCTTCCTGATAAATAAAATAGATTATTCTACTGATTAAATTTTTTCAAAAAAAAAGCCTTATCGATCTACGATAAGGCCAATTTTCTTTGAGCATTTTTCCTTCCTAATGCCTAATCATCAATCTTACAGCGGCTGCCGGCTCGTTTGACTGAAAGAGATAGAAGAAATACATCTTTGAGGCAGCTTCTTTAGTATCCAACAGAAGCTGTTGATGACCTTTGGAAAGTTCGCCTTTTTTCATCGTCCTTCCTGACTGATCATATAGTACCCATTCGCTGTCCTTCTTGAGTGGATTGATAAAATCAATGGTTACTTGTTCGTCTCCCGGGTTAGGATAGACTACCATATCCGATAACAGGTTTTCATTGACGCTCAGTACATTCTCACCCCCTGAAACTCCTGTAATCGCAGATTGATAGATTTCATTGGTATTAATATCCTGAATAAACGCGACAATCGTTAGCGTATCCGGGTTAAATACACCGGTTATTGGCCAGGTGATCTCCGAAATTTCCAGAACATCTCCGACAGCTATGGCTCCAGAACGATACTCCCCGGCGGCATCCGGAAGCATTTGTCGCATCACATTGTTTACCCGATCGCCGGCATTGTATAATCCCATGGCTTCGGTCAGAATCACTTCAGGTTCGATAATGGCCAGGTTAAGACTCAACTCCGTGTTTGGATCAGTAAAGTTGGAAAGGGATTCAAAACTCGCTCCCAGGTTAATGTTATTATCAACTATGGCGGCAGAAATTGAAATTCTAAACCGAGGGTTACCTAGTTTGGCATTACCCAATTGTGTGACTGCCGTTAACCAGGAATCTTCCACATTCGGGTCCAGGAAGGATGCTTCACCAGCGATGGCCACCGAAGAGGCCTGGTCAATGCCGTAAAGTACACTCCGTGCACCCGGATCTACCGTATTTCTTAAGTTGAGACCGTCCTGCTCGGTATCGGTATTGGCCAGGTCTGTAAAATAATTGATCCTGATTACATCCGTCCCGATAAACGTGGTGGTAGAATCCAGTCGATTATTTAGTGAGATAGACGAAGCACTCAATGAAGAAGAAAACTGCTCGATTAATACAATTCGATCCCGATCAAAAATGGTAATGTTATCAAACCCAAATCCGGTCACACTTTTATCCCCTGCCTGCGCCGCTAAAGCAAAACGAAAACGAACGGAATCAGCCTCCGCTGCGAGAACGGAAATGGCTTCTTTTGCCTCTATCCATACGTCACTTTCCTGATCCGTCCATCCAATTTGTCGGTTATTACTGGCGATTGCCTGAGGACCTGGAGCCACCGTTCCGGGAGCACTGGTAATTCCTTCAAAGTTGTACCACCCAGGAGAAGAGCCAAACTCCAGGCTAAAGTTACCCACGTTTTCCCACGTCCGTCCGTCATCGGTTGAGATCTGGAAAGCGACCCCGTCTCTAAACGTTTCAAACTGCACCAGACGCAAAAAGCTGATAGTAGGGCTTGCAAAACCAGATAAATCAATGGACGGCGAGTACACAAAGGACACCTCGCTCGGTTGATAGTTATCCGTAATCACTGCAAAGCTACCATCTACACCTCCGGCTCCCGGAATGGCATTCGTGCGGGTCCAGGTGCTTGGAAGGTCATCGCTTTTCCCATCGATGGAGACGGTTTCGATGAGCCATCCACCCAGACCATTCTCAAAACTTTCTGAGTAGGAACTTAAGTTGTCAAAACCGCTTAAGTGGCCTAAAATCTCAATGTTTCTCGACACGTTAACCTGACACCCGGCATTCGTTCCCATCTCTACTTCTATCATATGGGTACCACTGGTTGCGAAAACGTTATCAAACTCATAAGGCACCGTCAAATCAGGTGTAAAATCTTCAAATGCCTCCACACCGTCAATTACGACTCTGACATAGTTTACATTGCCATTTGCGAGGGCAGGATTTTCCTCTGTTAACTGAAAGCTTGTTTGCCTTCCTTCAGTGATTCCTACCCATGAGAGGGCTGGTTGTGGTTCAATTCCTACTGTTACCGTCTGATTGCTAATTTCCACCTCACAGTTGGTGGTAAAGCCGGCACCGGTATATCGGACGATCACTCCGATATTTGCAGAAAGGTCGCCATCAAAATCATAAGTAAAGGTTTCATCGTCTTCATCCCCGTCTTCATCAGCGACATTTACCCCATCGACGGTCACCCCATTTACAGACCATTCGTACGTATAATCACTTTCATCATCAGCCATTTCTACAAAAAGTTCAACTGCCCCGGAGGCACAAGATGTAGCGGTTTGAATCTGGCCTGTGACAATCTCAGGCCGAGGATTAACGAAGATCGTTTTGGAGACGGTGTTTGGACAACCAAATTCATCAGTATAAGTAAAGTTTATTGTATGCGTTGACTGGGAAGCAAATGGTTGTGTGCCGCCTCCATGAAACGCATCATGTACCGCTGAAGGATCAAAAAAGGCCCTGTTGTTATTGGTCGTTAACCCGTCCGCTGGGGTCATTGGATCTAAGTCGGAATCAATATTAAATTGCCCACCACTAACACTTAATGGTGC
Organism: Bacteroidota bacterium; assembly: GCA_039192005.1. Lineage (GTDB taxonomy): Bacteria > Bacteroidota > Bacteroidia > Cytophagales > Cyclobacteriaceae > Ekhidna. The sequence continues at coordinate 1,367 of JBCCXH010000409.1, read as the reverse complement.
TGCTGAGAGAGACTCAACACCATCCAATCGTATAACCGGGTCGTCGTAACAAAACTCTAAGTTATCTCCGAGAATATCGTTGAATGTCACGTCAATATCGGGTCGTGAGTTGATGGTGAAATTAGTCGACACACTGCCTACACACTGCGTAACAGGATCTGTATAAAACATGGTTAACGTGTGTACCGTTGCTTCTCCACCAACAATATTTGATCCTACCACTGCATCATGTAAAGCATCCAGGTCAAGTGTTGGATTACCCATTTGATTAGTCCCATCTACTTCCGGTGTACCTGCTGCATCAAACGTGGTTTGCAAATAAGAATCTACTTCATAACTAACATTTGCGTTACCAGCGGAGCCTGCTCCTGCCTGTAGGTCAATGACGATGTTTCCGGATGCATTACCCATTGGATCCTCATCTCTACAATAATTACCCGACAAAGATATCCCATTTGTATCCTGGAAAGTCAGTGCATCCTGTTGCGAGATATCAATCCGCACCAAGGTTCGATCACTTTCAAGGCCATCATAAACAGGACTGATAATATCAGTAACTTGTACTAATTCAAAATAACGAGTTGTGGTTGAGGAAATAGATGCTAACTGCAAGCTGACAAAATCAGCATTTGTTCCGGTAAATTCAGGGATATTGTCAATACGTGTACCTGATCCATTGTTATACTGATACCACTCGAACTGTCTTACTCCACCTGAATAAAGAGGTTCATCTGCAATCAAAAGTGAGTTATTATCTAATTGATCAACACAAATCGAAAAATAGTGGTCAACAGCACCATCGTCGTTTGTCCCATCTCCGTCATTATTAAGATCCACAAAATTTGGAATACCTGGTCCTGTATTATCTGATGTAACAATGGGCCGCCTCTGTCGGGCATGAACAACAATGGATAACTCTGTCGGACTATCATCACTTTCACAACCATCAAAACCCAGATTTGCGTTTGTATTCGCTATTCTTGTTATATGATAACGAGTTGTATCATTTTCATTAGCTGAGGTAACCGAGGAAGGGTCAAATCCTGCTCCACTTAGTGTAGCAGCCAACATATCATCACCATCTGCTATCGGGGTTCCTACCGGGGACGTTGCGTTACTATTTTCGTACCAGATGTATTCATCGGCTAAACCGGAAACATGTGGAATGTTGCCTAATGTACCTCCCTCTGATACATGATACACTAGGGTATTATCATCAAAATCTGCTACCGTCACTGCTGATGGATCTTCAATACCCACCACATTGACAATTGTCTCCGAACCAACACAACCTGTAAAGGAAGATGTAGCTCCATCCGGATTGATTTCTTCTACTTTGCGAATGGTATATCTGTACCCATCGCCAC
>JBCCXH010000408.1:0-4946 GCA_039192005.1 Bacteroidota bacterium | reverse complement strand
CTCAATTGTCAATGGACAAAAAATACATTTGTCTGGATAAGCAATGATTTATCTCAATTTACACCTATCTGGCAGGTATAATTTCATGCTTAGTAGAAGAATGTTGATTTTCTATCGAAAATGATGTTTTTAAATAAGTAAATCCGAATTATCTATTATATCCTTTAATAAATAAACCTGAGTAAAAGGGTCGTAACCTAAGGTAGGTCACGAAGTATATGTTCACCTTTTACTGTTTGCAACAATTATTTGTGAACACTAAAGATTTCTCAGAATAACATAAAAAAAGAGGACCCATTTACTACGTGGGCCCTCTTTGGAAATCAAATTTTCTAGTTTAGGCTCAACTCCACACTTCTGTTGACGAAGTCTGTCAGACTTTTACCCTGCAGCATGCCCTGTGAAAGCAGCGCCAGATCATAAGCTTGTTTTGCCAACTTCTCTTTCTCTTCATCTGGTGCATCCAGGATCTTCTTTGTAAAAGCGTGGTTGGCATTCACGGCTACAGAAAGTGTCATCGGCATGTCGCCAAACATCATGGGACCTCCACCGGTTGCCTGCATGTCTTTCATCCTTCTCATAAACTCCGGCAACGTGATCGTCACTGGAAGGTCGTCTGTTGCCATTGCTTCAACATTTACCGAGTTGTTTTTGTCATTGATGGCTTTATCAAAAATCTCTTTCAATGATTCCTGCTCTTTTTCTGATAAAACGGATTCTTTCTTTTCGTCTTTGTCTATTAATTTATCAATGACATCTGCATCCACTCGCTGAAGCTGTAACTTCTCGTTCTTTTGCTCCAGGTTGCTAATAAAATGACTGTCTAGCGGTCCGCTCAACTCAAGAACATCGTAGCTTCTCTTCCTGGCCGTTTCTATATAGCCGTGTTGTTTCTCTTTGTCATTGGTGTATAAAACGACTATGTTTTTATCCTTATTGGTCTGGTTCGCTTCGATATTTTTCTTGTATTCTTCTATGGTGAAAAACTTATCTTCTACGTTTTTCAGAAGTGTAAAATCTTTCGCTTTTTCTTCGAATTTTTCCTCAGAAATGACTCCATATTTTACGAACACACCGATATCTTCCCACTTCTTCTCATATCCTTCACGATCGTTTTTGAAGAGTTCGCTCAGTTTGTCTGCCACCTTTTTCGTAATGTACCCATTGATTTTCTTGACAGCTGCATCTGCTTGTAGGTAGCTTCGCGAAACATTTAGCGGGATGTCGGGAGAGTCAATCACCCCATGAAGTAACTGAAGGAACTCCGGGACCACATCTTTCACTTCATCTGTAATAAAGACTTGTCTGGAGTACAACTGGATCTTGTCTTTTTGAACCTCGAAATCCCTTTTCAACTTAGGGAAGTAAAGCACACCGGTAAGGTTAAACGGATAGTCTACGTTTAGGTGAATCCAGAAAAGCGGATCTTCACTGAATGGATACAACGACTTATAAAACGCCAGGTAATCTTCATCTTTCAGGTCGCTGGGAGATTTTGTCCAAATTGGATCCGTCTCGTTGATGATGTTGTCGACTTTGACCGTCTTGTATTTGATGTTTCCATCATCATCTTTACCGTCTTCCTCACTCTTATCTTTCTCCCCAAACTTGATCGGGATCGGGAGAAATTTCGAATACTTGGTCAAGATCCCCTGGATGCGGCTGTCTTCCAGAAACTCTTCTGAGTCATCTGCTACATGAAGTGTAATATCTGTCCCGCGTGTTTTTCTCTTACCTTCTTTTATTTCGAAGTCTGTCTCGCCTGTACATATCCATTTGGCTGGTGCTGCGCCTTCCTGATGCGAGAGGGTGTCAATTTCCACTTTCTTCGCCACCATAAAAGCGGAGTAAAAACCCAAACCAAAATGACCAATGATTTGCTGATTGTCTCCCTTGTCTTTGTACTTTTCTATGAATTCCGTTGCTCCGGAAAACGCAATCTGGTTGATGTACTTCTTAATCTCATCTGCCGTCATACCAATCCCTTTATCAGAGATGGTGATCGTTTTTTTCTTTTTGTTCACTGCCACTTCGACAGTAACATCCCCAAGTTCACCTGTAAATTCTCCTAATGAAGCTAACTGTTTGATTTTTTGTGTGGCGTCAACTGCATTGGAAACAAGCTCTCTCAAAAAGATCTCATGATCTGAATAAAGAAACTTTTTAATGATTGGAAATATGTTTTCCGTATGAATGGAAATAGTGCCTTTTTCTTGCATGATTAATTAGTCGTTAACTTTTAAAAGCAATGACAAAATTTATTCCAACAAAATTTTACTGACAAGTTGACAGCAAAGAAGGTACTTGTTGCAAAATACGGCTCAACTGCCGGCAAGATTATCTCGACTATCGGATTCGATCCGCACTTCTTACCAGCGCTTCATCCTTACGAATGAAACGATTGGCTATAAAATTGTTGAACATGGCAAAAACGGGCAGGTAAAATCCCAGCAGGTAATTTCCACGTACCTGAGGAGTCATGAGTTCGTTGGCCTTTAACGAATAAAGTACGATTGCGACAATTGTACCCGCGGTTAGTAATGAAAAGAGTGCATTCAGCTTTACCTGTGTGATCCGTTTTCTGTATTGAAAGATGGAAAATAGCATCACACCAGCAGCAAGAAATGCCCCAATCGAGATCGGAATAACCTGAGTAATGCCTAAGAGTTCCATCTCGGAAGAGTTTTCAACCTGTTGCTCAAATCTTACTTCATAGGCGTTCATGGTAATCAATCGTGACGTTTCGAGGTCTGCTTTTTGCCATAAAGGGAAAAACGTCATTGAAATCATGGCGACAGCCGCCAAAAACATGAAAATAGATTGAATGCGTTGAATCATTTTGAACGAATTTGGATGCAAATATAGGTCGCCGGATAGTTCAAATTTTAACTTGTTTGGATTCTTCCTACTCAATCTGGTTATTTTGTATTGTGAGGTATTTTATGAATATCAGCTATAAAGGAACTCATTACCATGGGTGGCAAATCCAGCCAAATGGAAAAACCATCCAGGGAGAGATAGAAAAAGGGTTGTCTTTACTGCTGAGAGAACAGGTTGCTGTCACGGGAAGTGGCAGAACCGATACGGGTGTTCACGCTACGCAGCAAGTTGCGCATTTTGAGTATCACTCGCCGTTAAATACTGAAGACATCGCCTACAAGCTTAATTCTTACCTGGCAAAAGACATTTGTATTAATCAAATTGTACAGGTAGAAGATGACTTACATGCCCGGTTCAATGCCTCCAGAAGAACCTACTTTTATCACATTCACCAAAAGAAACACCCTTTCAAACAAGAAACTTCGTATTATTATCATTCTATAATTGATGTTGAGCTAATAGACAAAGCTTGTGATATAATTAAAGATTATCAGAACTTTGAGTGCTTTAGCAAAGTTCATACTGATGTAACTAATTTCAACTGTGACATTTTTGATATGAGTTGGACTAAAAAAGATTCCAACCACCTCTTTATAATTACCGCAAATCGTTTTTTGCGAGGTATGGTACGCGCAGTTGTCGGGACCCTTCTGGATGTTGGTAAAAGAAAGACCTCTTTGGAAGATCTAAAAAAAATATTGGAGCAACAAGACAGAACAAAAGCAGGAAGAGCCGTCCCGGCACATGGGTTGTTTCTGGAGAAAGTTCGTTATGAAACCGAACCATTTAACCGATAAATTTTGGAAAAAGAAACAACAAGTGGTAACATCATAGATTTTCGAGTCTTAAAAAGGCTGTTTGTCTTTGCAAAACCCTACAAAGGGGTCTTTTATTTTCTGGTCGTTCTCACCGCTGCACTTAGTATCGTTGGCCCCGTAAGACCTATCTTAATTCAATACACTATTGATACTCATGTAGCATTCGGGTCGTACCGTGGTGTTGTGGACATGGTTCTTTTACTTATTGGCTTACTTATCCTACAAGCGATTATTCAATATTTACATACCTATTACTCGGGGTGGCTGGGCCAAAACATCATTAAAGACATCCGAATAAAGCTGTATCGCCACGTACAATCTTTAAGGTTAAAGTTTTTTGATCAAACACCTATTGGCCGGCTGGTGACCAGAAATGTTTCCGATATTGAGACGTTGGCTGAAGTTTTCAGCACAGGCATTGCCGGAATCATCGCGGATGTACTACAAATTCTGGTCATTCTCGGATTTATGTTCTATATGGACTGGGCGCTCACCCTGGTCAGCTTATCTCTCTTCCCGTTTTTGATATTGGCTACTTACGTTTTCAAAGAAAAGATCAAAGTAGCTTTTAACGAGGTCCGCACTGCAGTTTCCAACCTCAATTCTTTTGTGCAGGAACACATCACAGGGATGAACATCGTTCAGATATTCAACAGCGAAAAAAGAGAGTTGGCAAAATTCAAAGAGATCAATGCAGAACACAGGAAAGCCAACGTTAGGTCTGTCATGTATTACGCAGTTTACTTTCCCGTTGCTGAGATCATACAGGCAGCTGGGATTGCTTTGATTGTTTGGTATGGCGGGGGGCAAATCGTTCAGGGAACGTTACAATTTGGTACGTTGATCGCATTTATCATGTACCTGCAAATGTTTTTCAGACCCATTCGAATGATCGCGGATCGATTTAACACACTTCAAATGGGTATTGTCTCATCCAATCGGATTTTAACCCTTTTGGATAGTACCGATCAAATTTCGAATAATGGTGACTTCCGCCCAAAAGATGTTAAAGGAAACATTTCCTTTCAACATGTCTGGTTCGCTTACAACGATGAAGATTGGGTATTAAAAAATATTTCGTTTGAAGCAAAGCAGGGAGAAACAATTGCCTTAGTAGGGGCGACGGGTGCCGGTAAAACTTCTATTGTCAATCTATTGAGTCGTTTTTATTAAAAAAAAAAAGGGACCAACTCGCTGGTCGGGAAGGATATAAAATAATATTAAATTACTCATTTGAGCAAAAACAAT
>JBCCXH010000407.1:0-4959 GCA_039192005.1 Bacteroidota bacterium | reverse complement strand
CACTGACTAGGGTCCCGAAAACGAACATCACAAGTGAAAAACGAGTAGATGTTTTAAACCAACTGAGCAAGGTATACGAATCCCCGAAGTTGGTAGCAGATACTTCTACTATGTATGTCCAACGTGCGCTTGAACTAGCTGGGAAAATTGATTACGATAAAGGCGCTTTTCAGGCATTGTCCCAGCTTGCATTGGTATCTCAGCAAACAGGTGAAATAGAAAAAGCCATTGATTTTTATGAAAAAGCGCTGGAAAAAACGAGTGACTCTGCGTACCTCTCTGAGGTTTTAAATAATATAGGAGCTATTTACGTTGAAAAAAGTGATTATGAAACGTCGCTTGAGTACCTGAACCGTGCACTTACCATTAATCAAAGCCTGGGCTTGCCCAAAAGTATTTCCAAAAGCTACACCAGTATTGGAAATACATATGGAAAGATGGGAGAATACGAACGCGCCCTTGATTATCATAAAAAATCGTTGGCACTGGATTCTATGGATGGGTATATGAAAGGTATTGCTTTTTCATACGTCAATATGGCGAGTATTTACTCAGATTTAGGTGAAAATAAACTCGCAAAAGCTTATTACTTAGAAGCAAGGGACAAATTCAAGGAACTGTCTTTTAGACGTGGAGAGGCAACTATTCTAAACAATATCGGAGGTGTTTACAGGAATGAAGGAAATTTTGCCGGGGCACTTCGAAATTATTTCGAGGCGCTGAAGCTATACGAAGAGGCTGGGCATGAACCCGGGATAGCCATCGCTTGTAATAACATAGCCATCTTATATGACGATCAGAAGCAGTTTGATTTAGCTGTAGTATATTACTACAAGTCTTTAGGTATCAAAGAGAAACTTGGGAATAAATGGGGAATGGGAAATACATATGGAAATTTGGGTAACTTGTACAAATCCATGGATAGCTTATCCCGGGCAATGGAGTTTTTTCAGAAATCCTACAACATCAGAAAAGAGATTGGTCATCGGCGCGGTATCGCAAGTACCTTAAATGGTATTGGGTTTTTATTGATCAAAAAGTCGCAGTATGATTCAGCGTTTCGATGCTTTGAAGCAGGAATCGCGATGAACCATGATTTACCTTCTATTTTGGCCAATGCCTACATGGGGAAAGGTGCTACGCTTTATCATCAGGGAAAATATAGGAAATCAAAGGCTGCTTTGAACCAAAGCATCCAACTTGCCGAAACGTCTGATTTAATCTTGACGTTAAGAGATGCCTTTGAAATGCTTGCCAAGGTAGAAAACGCTTTAGGTAACTACAAAAGTGCATTTGGTTACCACCAACGCTACCACGCCTATTACGATACGTTACTGGGAGAAGAAAAATCAAAGCAGCTTTCACAACTACAGGTACAGTACGAAACGGAGAAAAAAGAACAGGAAATCGAAAACCTGAACCAGCAGGCCCGCATCCAGACTCTGGAACTAAACGCCAAAAATCGAAACTTACTCTTGTTAGGCATATTGGTTTTCCTTCTCGTAGTAGGAGCTGGTTTTACCTACGTCTTTTTGCAACAAAAGCGGTTGGTTGCGTTGCAGCAAGCACAAAGCATGGAGCAAAGGTTGTTAAGGACCCAGATGAACCCGCATTTCATCTTTAATGCCATCGCGGCAATTCAGGATTACATGGTGCAGGGAGAGGGGAAGCAAGCTGCCACGTACCTTTCAAAGTTTTCCAAACTCATCAGGCAGGTACTGGACAACTCCCGAACGGAGTTTATCAGCCTGGATCAGGAACTCAACATGTTGGAAAACTACTTGTACCTTCAGAACCTGAGGAGGGACATTCCCTTTACGTTTAACATCGTAGTGGATGACGCATTAGACCCTGAGGAGGTGGCCATTCCTCCCATGTTTGCCCAGCCGTTTATTGAGAATGCGATCGAGCACGGGCTCGCATCAGTGGCCGACGCCAGGGTCGAGATTCAGTTTTCCAAATCGGACGACTACCTGAGCCTGATCATTGAAGACAATGGCGTAGGATATGGAAAAACTGAGGTAAAGGTCAAGGGACATACTTCACATGCCACCCGTATTACCGAAGAGCGGATCGCCCTTTACCGCAAGGCAACAAAAAAGGAAATAACATTTACCATTGAGCGATTAACCAACGTCACACAAGTGGCCTTCCAATTACCCTTTACCTATGTATGAGAGAAGGCATGAAACAGGTCAAGGTCTTATTCAGTTAGACACTTGTCTGCTATATTTTAGGTTCGTTCGAACTAATTTCAAATTAAATGTTTGATCGGATATATTCGCTAATGCAAAAATGATGCGATGGGCTTTATCTAAAAAGAGTCTTTTCTTCCATGTTTAATAAACTAAATGCGAAGTATAATTATAGAAGATAATCCTTCCGTTCGAAACACACTTTCGAACATGCTGTCCGAATACTGTCCTCAGGTAGAATTGGTGGGCGAAGCATCCAATGTATTGGAAGGGTCCGCTTTAATTATGGCGAAAAAACCTGAATTGGCCTTTTTGGACGTTGAACTCCCAGATGGAAATACGTTCGAGTTACTAAAAAGCCTACCTTCCGTAGATTTTCAGGTCATATTCATCACAGGACATGAGAAGTACGCAATGAACGCCATTAAGTTCAGTGCGCTTGATTTCATCCTGAAACCCATAGACCCTGATGATTTGGTCATGGCGATACAAAAAGCCGAAGAACAGGTGCAGAAACCGGATGTAGACAAAAAAATCCAAACGTTGTTTCAAAATCTGGAGAGCAAAGACGATGGCCCGAATAAGATCATTTTAAAAGACAAATACGGCTTGCAAATCGTTTCAGTAGATCAGATCGTCCGACTGGAAGCAAGCGGAAGTTACACCACGTTTGTGATTGATCAGGAAGAGCAACTGGTTATTTCCAAAGGCCTGAAGGAGTATGAACAACTATTGAATGCCCAAAAATTTTTCAGGTGCCATCAATCACACATTGTCAACCTGGATTACCTAAAACGTTACGATAAAAGAGAGGGAGATTTCCTGCAAATGGTTGATGGGTCAATGGTCCCATTGGCAGTAAGAAAAAAGGAAATTTTGATGGAAAAGATCAAGGAGAGATATTAGGCGAGCAAAAGTTACGCTTTTCAAAACATCAATAGAACGAAGATAAAAGTCGGGGTGAGATTTAAAACAGTTTGCTTCGGCGAAAACGGGAAGTAACCCACCTGCTGTTTTCAAAACAAATATCAAACAACTACAGACGAATACAGCCCATACCCCTACGCACCTACAATGGCCTGATTTTGCTTTTTCCTGGTAGCTAGTTTTACCTCCATGGAACGAATGCGTTCAAGCTAAACTTTACTACGCCACAAAATATACTAATCAAAATCAACAATCGTATCGGTTGTCACTCCTGCGAGTTTCAAGCTTCACGCCGTGAATGCGAGGAACGCATAAATGAGTTGACCTTAGGTAGTGGTTTATTTTGACGTGATTCTTTCCATCAGGAAAATACTTGAATTATGGATAAGAACAAGAACACCATTTGGTTGGCTATCGCTGCCATTTTTTTAATAACGTACGTTACGTCATGTAGTGGAGACGATGATGCAACGACTATTTTACCACCGACCATATCCGCAGTTATTCCTGGTGCAGGAGTGATTGGAACATCTGTGACGGTACAAGGAACCAACTTTAGTATCGCACCAAGCGATAATATTGTTGATGTCAACGGAAAAGTGGCGGAAGTCACCGCTGCAAGTACAACACAATTAGTACTCACCGTCCCGGAAGGAGCGACGACAGGAAAGATAAGGGTGAATGTTGATGGGAAAAGTGTGAGTAGTTCCTCAGATTTTGAAGTATTGCCATTGATCAGCGCATTTGAACCATTGTCAGGTACCGTAGGGACAGAAGTAGTGATTAGCGGGTCTGGTTTTGGAGCCGGTGGGGACAATGAAGTGATGTTTAACGGCACATCTGCAACGGTGAAAGGCGCTACCGCTACGACATTGACCGTTGAAGTTCCTCTTAATGTCGTTTCCGGCAAAATAACAGTGAGCGTTTCCGGCAACGAAACAAAAAGCTCGGATGATTTCGTGATCAAACCAGAACTGATCAGCTTTACTCCCACATCAGGAATGGTGGGTACGGAAGTTGTACTTTCAGGTACAGGGTTCAGCCCAAACACCGCTGAAAATAGCGTAACCATTAATGATAAAGCCGCAGTTATAAAAGCTGTTTCCGGTACAGAAATCAAGATTGATGTACCAGCAGGTGTGACTACAGGCAAAATTGTGATAGAAGTCAATGGCCAAAAAGTTGTCAGTGAGAAAGATTTTGTAGTAAAGGAAACTCCTGAAACCGTCCCTTCGATTACCTCTTTCACACCTGCTTTAGGACCAGTAGGTACGGAAGTGACGATTAGAGGAACTAATTTCAGTGAAACCTCGACGATGGTCGAGTTCAATGGTACCCTTTCAACGCCTACATCTGTAACAGCTAGTGAACTACTAGTGATGGTACCCTCGGGAGCAACTACAGGAAAAATCAAGGTTTCGGTAGATGGCGCGTTTGGAGTGAGTGCAGACGACTTTGTGGTGGAAGAAACTCCTGAAACCGCCCCTTCGATTACCTCTTTCACACCCGCATCGGGACCGGTGGGTACAGAAATAACCATTACAGGAACTAATTTCAGTGAAACCTCTACGGTAGTCGAGTTCAATGGTACCCTTTCAACGCCTACATCTGTAACAGCTAGTGAGCTACTAGTGATGGTACCCTCGGGAGCAACTACAGGAAAAATCAAGGTTTCGGTAGGTAGTGAATTTGGAGTAAGTGCAGACGATTTTGTGGTGGAAGAAACTCCTGAAACCGCCCCTTTGGTTACCTCTTTTACACCCGCATCGGGACCGGTGGGTACGGAAGTGACGATTAGAGGAACTAATTTCAGTGAAACCTCGACGATGGTCGAGTT
>JBCCXH010000406.1:0-4963 GCA_039192005.1 Bacteroidota bacterium | reverse complement strand
CGCCCCGCCCCCACCCGCACATCCCCCCCCCCCCCCCGTTCCGCGTCCCTTATGTAGTGCACACGACGAGGTGGGGACACTCAACACGCTCGCTGGTTCAAATGTAGAACGAGTAAACGAGCTTTACTCGCATTAACCTTTTTAATTAACCAAACCTATGAAGGCAAAAGAAATTCAGGAATTAATCAACTTCCTAGCAGATTCTGGTTTAGAGGAAGTAAACATCGAAACTGAGAACTTTAAAGTCAGTATAAAAAGATCTGCTGAGCAACATGTTGTTGCTGCGGCTGCTCCTGCACCAATAGCTGCTGCACCTATCGCAACACCGGCCTCTCCTGCAGCTGTCCCTGCGGCGCAAAGTACTCAGTCCCCGGAAAGCTCAGCATCAAAAGATGCGAACTTACTGGAGGTTAAATCTCCGATGATCGGAACATTTTATCGCTCTCCTAACCCGGAGTCTCCCGTCTTTGTTGAGGTAGGAAGTACGATTAAGGCAGGTGATACGGTATGTATTGTAGAAGCAATGAAGCTCTTCAATGAGATCGAATCAGAGGTGTCAGGTAAAATAGTAAAAGTTTTAGTTGACAATGCTCAACCTGTTGAGTACGATCAACCGCTCTTCCTAGTAGATCCTTCATAAAATTTAGCCTCTATGTTCAGTAAGATTTTAATCGCCAATAGAGGCGAAATTGCATTACGAGTAATTCGTACATGCAAAGAAATGGGCATCAAGACCGTTGCCGTTTATTCTAAAGCAGATGCGGACAGCTTACACGTAAGGTTTGCTGATGAAGCCGTTTGTTTGGGACCGGCCGCGAGTAAAGATTCTTATCTTAACATTCCTCGGGTTATTGCTGCGGCGGAGGTGACCAACGCGGATGCGATCCATCCCGGGTATGGCTTTTTGGCTGAAAACGCTGAGTTTTCAAGGGTATGTGAAGAATACGGGATAAAATTCATTGGTGCCAGTGAAATGATGATTGACTCCATGGGAGATAAGGCGACAGCCAAGGCAACGATGCAAAAAGCCGGCGTACCGACCATACCAGGGTCAGACGGACTACTTGAAAGTGTCGAGCAGGGGATGAGTCTGGCAAAAGAAATGGGCTACCCCATCATGCTAAAAGCGACTGCCGGAGGAGGCGGAAAAGGTATGAGAATGGTAAGTGAGGAAAACGGATTTAAAAAAGCATGGGATAGCGCAAGACAAGAAGCCGGGGCCTCATTTGGAAACGACGGGCTCTACATGGAGAAGTTTGTAGAGGAACCAAGACATGTCGAGATTCAGATTATCGGAGATAAAAATGGAAAGGCCTGTCACTTATCCGAGCGAGATTGTTCCATTCAAAGAAGACACCAGAAATTGGTAGAGGAAACGCCTTCTCCTATTATCTCGCAAGAGTTGAGGGAAAAGATGGGGGAGGCAGCGATCAAGGGCGCTGAAGCAATCAAGTATGAAGGCGCAGGTACGGTAGAGTTTCTTGTAGATAAACATGGGAACTTCTTTTTCATGGAGATGAACACCAGAATACAGGTAGAGCATCCCATCACAGAAGAAGTGACGGATTATGATCTAATTAAGGAACAGATCAAAGTCGCTGCCGGAGAGGTGATATCAGGTAGAAATTACTATCCTCAGTTACACTCCATCGAGTGTAGGATTAATGCGGAAGATCCGGGCAATGATTTCAGACCCAGCCCGGGCAAGATCACTAACCTGCATTTGCCCGGAGGACATGGGGTGCGTATCGATAGCCACGTCTATGCTGGTTATACCATTCCTCCATTTTATGACTCGATGATCGCCAAGCTAATCGTGACGGCGCAAACGAGAGAGGAAGCGATCATCAAGATGAAAAGAGCATTAGAAGAAACCGTCATAGAAGGAGTGAAGACAACGATACCATTCCATTTGAAACTGATGGATGATGAAAGTTTCCGAAAAGGTCAGTTTACGACTAAGTTTTTGGAAACTTTCGATTTTAGTGATCTTTAATCACTTCTTCTAGTTGAAGGTACCAGTCTTCACCATATTTACGGGTGAGTGCATCCTTCAGGAACTTATAGACTGGTACTTTTAATTCTTTTCCGAGGTCGCATGCAGGCGAGCAAATTTCCCACCGATCGTAATACAGGGCTTCAAATTCTTCAGCAAGTTTGGATATCCTGATAGGGTATAAATGACAAGAGATGGGCTTCTTGAAGGTTGTTTTGCCATCTTTATACGCCTGTTCTATACCGCATTTCAATACCTTATTTTCATCATAGAATGAGAACACGCATTCTTTACCATTCAGTGTGGTGGTTGAGTACTCATTGTCTTCGTCCTGCAAGTAACCCCCTTCTTTTTCCAGCACTTTCACTGCTTCCTTACTTAAATAAGGTTTTACTAAGTCGATAATGGCATCCATAAAGGGGAGCTCGTTTTCATTTAAAGGAGCACCAAGATCACCTTCAACACAACAAGCGCCCTTGCATTTAGTTAAATCACATATGAAAGCTTCATTAATTACGTCATCTGAGATGATAGTTTTTCCTAATTCAATCATAACGCAAATTTTTTCATTTTTTCTGAACCATTTTTAATTATCATCGTTTTCTTATCATCTAAATTAATGTAGGTACATATAAATAAGAATTTAATAAACTGAAACAATTATGATCAAAGCAATCATCATTCTATCCGTGTTGTTTTCAAATGGAGATAACACAGCTGAAAAAACCACTTATAAAGTAGATGGTGCAGCCAGCAAAGTAGCCTGGATAGGTAAAAAAGTGACTGGTGAGCACAACGGTTCCATTAGTCTAAAGGGAGGGAACTTTACGTTCGAAGATGGTATGTTAGTCGGAGGATTATTTACCGTAGATATGACCTCATCGGTATGTGAAGATCTGGAAGGAGAGTACAAAGGAAAACTTGAAGGTCACCTTAAGTCTGAGGACTTTTTTGGAGTAGAGAAATATCCTACTGCTACTTTTGTTGTGACCAAGGCTGTTCCTCAGGGACCAGGTAAATACAAAGTGATCGGTAACATTACCATCAAAGAGAAGACAGAAGAGATTCAGTTTACGGCTGATATCGACGAGAAAAATGGAAAGGTTACGGGAAATGCAAACCTGATCATTGACAGGTCAAGATTTGATGTTAAATATGGATCAGGTAGTTTCTTTGATAACCTGGGAGACAAGACGATCTACGACGATTTTAATTTGAACATTAGCTTAGTTGCTACCAAATAAAAAACGACAACAAAAAAAGGGCTGCTTTCATACGAAAGCAGCCCATTTTTTATTGGTAAGAATTATTCTAACAAAATTCTTTAAATACCTCATTCAGATGGCCGGAAATCATTTCCGCAGACCTTCCTTCGATATGGTGTCTTTCTACAAAGTGAGCAAGCTCTCCGTCTTTAAACAAGGCGATCGCAGGGGAGGAAGGAGGATATGGTAGGGTATACTCTCTTGCCTTCTCCGTAGCTTCAAAATCGACACCCGCAAATACAGTAGTCAGATGATCTGGCTTTTTATCTGAGGTTTGTAAAGCCATTAAAACTCCTGGTCTGGCCGTCCCCGCTGCACATCCACAAACTGAGTTGATAACCATCAGCGAAGTGCCTTTATGATCTTTTAAGTGATTATCCACGTCTACAGCAGATGTAAGTTCCTGGAAACCTGCTTCAGTCAACTGGCCTTTCATCGGCGCAACTAATTCTTCTGGATACATTTTATTTACATTTATTATTTGTTACATAAATCCAAGCTCTAATTTGGCTTCCTCAGACATCATGTCTGTTGCATATGGAGGGTCAAATGTGAGCTCTATGTTTACATCATTAACTCCTTCAACTGCTTTTACGTTCATCTCTACCTCGCTAGGTATAGATTCTGCGGCCGGGCAGGAAGGAGAAGTCAGTGTCATGATGATTTCCACGTTATTGACGGGTAGAATATTGATCTCGTAAATGAGTCCTAATTCATAGACGTCAACAGGGATCTCCGGGTCATATACGTTTTTGATGGCCCTTACAATGTCTTCTTTTAGTTTTAGCTGATCAGTATTCGTTTCCGTACTCATATCTCCTGTTCCGCATTAAAAGCAACAGCAAAAAGCTTCATTTGTTTGATCATAGCAGCAAAACCGTTCGATCTTTGAGTCCCAATAAATCGGTCCATTCCTATTTGGCCTGGAAAGTACACTTCTGCTTTTATAATATCCGATGGGGTAGATTGGTTAAAGACCCTTACCAATAAACTTACCAACCCTTTGGTGATGGCAGTATTTGAGTCGGCCTTGAAACTCATTTTTCCATTTTCAAGTTTTGCGGTCATCCATACTTTTGATTGGCAACCCTTAACGATATTATCC
Organism: Bacteroidota bacterium; assembly: GCA_039192005.1. Taxonomy (GTDB): domain Bacteria; phylum Bacteroidota; class Bacteroidia; order Cytophagales; family Cyclobacteriaceae; genus Ekhidna. The sequence continues at coordinate 597 of JBCCXH010000406.1, read as the reverse complement.
TCTGTTTTTTCTGCTTCGGGAAGATCTCCCAACTCACCGCCCAGCTCCATGATGTAGTCAAGCATCATCTCCATGTTATCGTCTAACAGGGCAAATTCTTCAATGATTTCTTCTTGATGTTGCTTGATTAGTTCCATTATCTGAATTTAGCAACAATTTGTCGTAAGGAGTCAGAGAAGTAATTGATTTCTTCCGTTGTATTGTAGACTGCAAAAGAAGCTCTGACAGTCCCTTCAATATTGAAGAATTCCATCAAAGGCTGGGTACAGTGATGTCCTGTACGAACGGCAATGCCTCTGGAGTCCAATAATTGGCCCAAGTCATAAGGATGTACGCCATCGATTAGAAAGGACACTACACTGGCTTTATTTTTGGCGGTACCAATCAGCTTCAACCCATCAATTTGAGACAGTTGAAGAGTTGCATGTTCGGTGAGTTCATTTTCATAGGATTCAATCGCCTCATGCCCAAGTGTCTCGATGAAATCAATGGCTGCCTGAAACCCAATGACATCACCAATGTTTGGCGTGCCTGCTTCAAACTTATAAGGGATGTCGTTGTACGTAGTACCGGTAAAAGACACGTCCTTGATCATTT
>JBCCXH010000405.1:0-4976 GCA_039192005.1 Bacteroidota bacterium | reverse complement strand
CGGTTTTTATCCCATCTTTCTGATCCTTTGATTTGATCTTCCCCCTCAATAAGAATCCAACTACAATTAATAATAAAAGGGAGACTGCTTTAGCACTAGCGCTATTCATCAACTTTTAAAAGCTTATTTAGTAATGTGGTTAATCTATTAATGCTTTAGTGAGACGATATCAGGCCACTACCTGTTTAAGGGTACTTGCAAAAAGCTTCATTTCGTCCATGGTCCCCATACTCACTCTGCCCCATGACTTTTCGTCAATGGTAAACAGGCGTACTCCCACTCCTTTTTCGTACATCCCTTTCATGTATAATTCTCCATCAATAGGAAGAGGGAAAAGCAGAAAACTTGTTTGTGAAGGAAGGGGCGCCATGCCCATTTCCCGTAATGCATCAATGGTAAAACTTTTGGCTTCTAAGTTTTTCTCATAAGACATTTTAAGAAATTTTTCATCGGTCAGGCTGGCCATAGCAGCGTGAAGTGAGGTAACAGACGGATTGTACGAAGCTCTAAGTATGCTATTGATCGAACTGATCCGCTCCTCTGTGGCTACAATGTAACCTACCCTTAACCCGGCCATTCCGTGTATTTTAGAAAATGTGCGGGAAAGGATCACATCTTTTCCTTCGCGAATAAGCCCTACCATGCTTTTTGCATCGGTATCCATAAACTCCAGGTATGCCTCATCAACAAAAACGGGTGCTTTTTTTGATGCTTTAACGCAGAAATCCCACAACTCTTTTGAGTTAGTGGCGGAGCCGGTAGGGTTATTGGGATTACAGACGTAAACCAGTTTGGTCTTTCCGTCGATTGCATCGTACATGGCTTCCAAATCATGCGACCAATCTGACCGACAAGGTATATTTTTCCATTTGGCGCCAACATTCTGCGCACTTCTTACGACACTCATGTAGGCAGGATCTGCGGAAACCACGTTGCCTTTCCCTTTCATAAAGGATATCACGGCAATTTTTTCCAGTAGATCGGTAGATCCTGGCCCAATCATGATTTGTTCGGGTCTTACTCCTTCTTTCTCCGCAAGTAAGTCAATAAGGTTAAGGACTTCTTTATGTGCATAAAAGTTGCCTTTATTAGCAGTTTCCATTACCGCATTCATCGCCATTTTTGAAGGCCCGTACTTATTTTCATTGGCATTCAACTTTGCCTTTAATGGGTAATCCATCCATGGAAACTTCTTGGTTGTCATCCTTGGAGCGTAGGTCCAGAATGGTTCTACCTCATTTCCATATGCTCCCCAGGGAAGAGAAGCTGCCAGTGCGGTTCCTCCCATAGCCATTGCACCGGACTTTAGCCATTTACGGCGGTTCATGTTAGTATTTGTTTCGATCATTTTTATAGTATATAGTTCAGTGTGTTAGTTTTCTTCTACAGGATCTGAATTTAACCCAATGTCCCCACCAGCGATCATGATACCAACTTCGTTCATTATGCCTACATGAGCATTCAGTTCAGCGAGTGCACTGTAAAAGCTCAAGTCGGTAATCACGAAATATTTGGATGTTGAAAATTCCCCAAAATCATAGCCTTCACCAGTATTGGTTACGTCATACATACCCATAATTTCAGCTCCCGGTGTTGCCACGGTTCCTGACAACATATCTGTTTGAAAAGTTACGTCTTCAGGTACATTATAAAGTGATAGTTGTACCAGCGTATTTCCATCCAGCCCCAGCCAGAAAACAACTCTGCCATAGGCAGAATCAGGTTGTCCGGTGAGGTCATTGATTTCATATGCCTTGAAGTTTATCAATGTCCCCGCAGCATCTTCTGTCGTAAGTATAGGCTCAAAACTTTCTTGTTCGCAAGAGTAGGAAATCATAAGAATAATCATAAATATAAGCCCTACCGTAATATTTTTAATTGTTATTTTCATTTTCATCTAATTTTTAAAATGAGAACCCAAGTCGTCCAAAGTAATATGCTCCACCAGAGCCTTGTTGATAGTTAGAATAAAGGCCAAAATCCCGGTTTTCATATCGGATGATATCTGGCAAATTGTTCAAAACATTATTCCCTCCTATTGTCAAAGAAATGTTTTCGTTGAAGGTGTAGGAAACCCCAAGGTCTACTACTACTTCAGGACTGTAGACCTGATCGGCATAATCCACAACAGGATCGCCATTTTCATCCAACAGGTTAGGTACTGTTTCTGTGAAAATATCGTAATCCCCAGATACGTCTACAATGTTGCTCATATCGTTTTGCCGAGAGGTGACTTCACCATAATAAGTGGGACGGATCATCAGTCCCCACTTTCCAATGGAGTAATTGACGGTACCAATCAGTCGAGTCGTTGGGGTCCCGGTTTCAAACTGCGCAATACTCCCTCTTTGCACGTACTTTTCGGCCAACTCTTCATCGGTCAGTACGGTATTCAAATCAGGTACGGTCGCTTCTTCAAATGTATTTTCTCTGAAGGTACCTGCGATGGTAATCCCAAGGTCACCATTCCCAAGGGGAAGGCCGTAATTTCCGACCACCTCGATTCCTCTGGAAGAGATGGTCCCTCCATTGATCCTAAATTGCGCCTCTCCATCGCCTATCAAAGGTTGCAGCGCGGGAGCGTCTGCCGCGGTAAAAGGGTCTGTCTGGAAGATTCTGTCTTCGATCGTTATTTTGTATGCATCTACAGTCAGGTTAAACCCTCTGAATAATTCAGCGGCAAATCCAAGGCTTATGTTCTCGGAGGTTTCTTCTTTCAAAGTACCTACACCCAGCACCCGTGCCTCTGAGCTTCTGTTGGGATAAATGGTAGCATCTGCAGGGATGGTATTGACAAAATAAGTAAAGGTATGGGAGTAATTGAGTTCCTGTAAAGAAGGTGCCCGAAAACCGGTACTGTACGAACCGCGTATGGCAAAACCATCCGTAATGGAGTAGCGTGTTGCAAACTTTCCTGTCAGCACGCTTCCGAAATCGCTGTAGTTTTCCACTCTCCCCGCAGCTGCTAGTAGCAACGCATCCGTAACGTCAAGTTCGAGGTCAAGGTAAGCTCCGGTGACGGTTCTGTATTCGTTGGCTTCATTTTGAGGACCAAACCCGGTGAAGCACTGGTTTCCCTGAGAATAATTTTTCACGACAGTACCGTCGCTATCTAATGCAGAAACATTCTTTGCGCATCCGCAATCACCTACTATCGGCGAAGAGCCAGCATCCTCAATGGGCATGCCATCCGGTCCTACCAAACGCTCATCCAGCAATGTTGCGTAGTATACACCCGCCTGATCGCTGTTTTCATAACTTTCAGGTTGTCCTGCATTAATTTGGTAGTTTTCTACCCGCATCTCAACGCCAGCCCCCACATTCAGCCCTTGTAATACATCCGAATGAAATCTGGAGATGTCAACGTTCGTTGTGTTTTGCCAAAAAGCGTGATTCCCGAGGTCCATTTCTACAGGTGAAAGGTCCCCAAACGTAACATTGATCGTATTGATCATACTGATGTCCATGGCATTTCTTCCAAATGTATTGCTCACATCAATGGAATAATCACCGGCTTTTCCTGAAACTCCTGTTGTAAAAGAGGTATTCGCCTGATTGGTCACCATTTGTGGCCTGAACCCATTCGGATAGAGGCCTACGGCTCCCGCACGACTGTTCCAGGATGGAGAACGGTAAAAACAACTAAACCCTTCAATCTTTTTGAACCCAATGTCACCGTATGCATAAAACTCGAAATCGGGAGATAACGAAGAGCCCATATTGAAAGAAAGAGAGCCCATATTTACGGCTGGTTGCCCTTGATAGGAGGCCACATCGTATTGTGAAATCCCTCTGGCTTGCATCAACCCCACATTCGTTGAAAGTTGCTCTGCTGAAAACCCATTGTAACTTCCCTCTGAAAGTGCGATCAGCAATTCGGGATTGGTCACGATAGGGTTTCCATTTGGCCCTGTGCGTTGGTTGGTAAGGTAACTATTATTAAAGGTCTGGTATCTGGCATAGTCCAGAACGGTGGCTCGAACCGCCGGTCGATCCTGCCTGAGTAAGCCAGTGATACTCAAAAAGCCGTCATTTCCCAGCTTAATACCATAATTGGCATCAAATTGATAGCTCTCTCCATCTACTCCTCCGGGAATTTCACTTTGAAGCAACTGTTCTCCAGCAGTTAACCCACCATAATCGTTTTCAAATTTGGGTGTACCAGAGTTTGGAAATGCACCCACGGTCAAATTTCCCGTCAGCTTGCCGACTGATTCCTTCAAGACAATGTTCATCACGCCGGCAATTGCATCTGATCCGTATTGGGCTGCAGCTCCATCCCGTAAAATTTCAACACGCTCAACAGAAGCCGCTGGAATAAAACTCATATCAACCGCATTGGCGAACGTACCGGTTTGAGAGGCGTTTAGCAACGCGGAAGTATGCCTCCTTTTCCCATTGATGAGTACTAACATTTGATTTGGCGCCAGCCCTCTCAACGTCGGAGGATCTACATGGGAACTCAGATCTCCTCCTTGCGAACGTACCGCATTAAATGAAGGCGCAGTTGCAACAAGTAACTGAGCTAAATCGACCTGAGGGGAAATGGCAGCCACATCTTTAACGTTTATGATGTCCACAGGTGCCGGTGTTTCGAGTTTGGTTCTCCCCTGTGAGCGTGAACCTACGACGACAATCTCCTCCAGACTGGATATGTTTTCCTCAAGCATCACGTCAATGATGGATTGACCAGCTATGGGTACTTCTTTGGTCACAAAACCAATATAGGATATGACTAATAAGTCTTCAGCACCAGCCATCAATGAGTATTGGCCATCTATATCAGTTGTTGTGGCTATAGTTGGGTTAGTGCCCATAATAATTAAAGTAGCACCTGGTAACGGGCTGTTGGTCTCGGTGTCAATTACTTGTCCTCGGATGGTTTGTGTTAGTGTTTGTGCACTAAGGGCGCCGCTAAAAACGACTAAGACACGGAAAATAAATGGATGTAAGAAAGCGCGTGTATTTTTCATGAT
>JBCCXH010000404.1:0-4984 GCA_039192005.1 Bacteroidota bacterium | reverse complement strand
CCAATGCTCTTAACTTAAGAAAAAAGGAGGGTGATATTCAGTTGAAATCACCCTATTTTCTTACCTTGAGAGCAAGAAAAAAATATAAGATCAGATGCAATATATGCAAAACAAAGAACGGATGAAATCTGAGGTTTCATCTAAAAAAAATCTTTGAATTTTTACATAATACCGAAACAGCGAAGCAATTTAAGATCGGTAAAAAATCCTTTACCAGAGAACGCTCTCTTCCCTTTCCTACAGTCGTTACCAGTATCCTTCATTTATTCAAAGAATCAGTAGAATACAACCTCCTTTCGGATAAGTTGAAAAAGATAATTTCTGGAGAGAGTAGTTCGGCGGCATTCTCTAAAGCGAGGTACAAAGTCAAATGTAAGTTTTTCAAACGTCTTTGCTCCATGACGTTTTCATCTTATTTGAGGATGAGTTGCAAAAAGCGATGGAAAGGCTTTCTTGTTCTGGGTATTGATGGTTCCACTTCTAATTTACCTAGTTCTAAAAGCATTAAATCTTATTTTGGTGTTTACGCTACCAATAAACACGGAGTGAATCGCTATACGGCTCGTATATTGATGGTTTATGATGTACTGAATAAGTTCGTTTTGTCGGCACGTCTTTCTAAAATGTGTTTTGGGGAGTCTCGCCTGATGTCGGACTGCATCAAAGAACTGGCAGGAAAACTAAGCAGGTACATTTATGTGATGGATCGTAACTTCGACAGCTTCAGCACCATTAAATCAGTCCTTAACATGAATGCTAAAACCGATCTGTGTATACGTCTTTCTAGTCGGCCAGGCTTCTACAAGCGTGTTTTGGCTGATCCTTCACAGGATTTCATTACTAGTTGGGAGCCCTCTCCAAAAGAAAAACGAAGTTGTAAAAGCAAGGAAATAAGTAGTGAACCCATACAAGTGAGGGTAACTAAAGTCGTGCTGAGTACCGGAGAAATTGAAATACTGATTTCTACCTTGTTGGATCAGAGAAAATACACCAGGTCAGATATAGCTACCCTATATTCTTTGCGCTGGGGGATAGAAGAAGGGTTCAAAAATCTCAAACCTAAAATGAAGCTTGAATACTATGGGTGTAAGAAGCCTGCCGGAGTATACCAAGAGTTTTATGCCCATATTTTTATGATGAATCTGGTTGCTTTACATGGAATGATCGCCAGTCTGGACATCGAAGAAGGTAACAAAACAAAGAAGTATGATTACGCTTACAATTGGAAGAATAGTTATCGGTTTGTACGTGAGTCCATTATCGATTACTTATTCTTTTCAAGAAAGATCAAAGCCAATCTTGAAAAAATTATTCAGAAAATTACCCACTCGCTAGTGGCGATTATACCGGGGCGGAAATTTGTAAGAGATATGCGCTGGAATGAGGTTAAGACCAGAATCACTTCCTATAACAAATAAGCAAACAAACCTCGAAAAAAAATCAAGGAATAGTACAAAAAATATATCGACCCTAAGACTAGCCTTAGAATAACTCTCTTTAAGGTCAATGGTAATGTTATATCTATACAAATACTATTTTAATTCCGAAACCTTGCAGAAGTCCTGAACTTCAAAATAAATATGGTACGCTTAACAGTAAGGATAGCTTAAGTTAATAGCATTGCTGACCAGCCAGACCGCACATTCGGTCCGGTGCGAAGTGACGGATAGCTGCGGCATCGTCCAGGAAGACGTACTGGACTGTGGTCAAATCTACATTACGAAATAAGAGGGGAACTGATAATGAAGCGAAACATGACCAGACACCAAACAAGCAATACATTTTTCACCAACAGACACAAAACCATGCATCAACGATTGAATAAGGCAGCTAACGCCCTTACCGGATGTTTCTTCCTGATGTTTGCCTCGCTGACTTTTGCGCAGGGGGACAACGTCACCTATCTTTTTTCAGATAAGACGCTGACACCCGCGGACGGAGCAAAAAAATTCCTGTACGCACCTCATGCCACGGTTATCATTCCTTCCGGCGTGACGGCAACCCCCGGGTTTTCGGTGGCTCCTATCCAACCGGCCAACCCGCACATTGACCCGAATCTGCTCAAGAATTTCACCTTGCAGGAGGTCCCACGCATCCCGGGCATTGTACACGAAGACCAGCTGGATGAACGGGATGAAAACAGCGTGTTGCGGGCCGTCACCTACTTCGATGCGACGGGAAGGACCCAACAGGAAACACTGATCAAGTCCACACCCGGCCATCAGGATTTTATTCAGGGTTACGACTACGTCCGCAATGAAGATGATTCTCCCGGAGCCGCTACGGTTGGTTTTGATTTTGAGCGAAAAGCTTATTTGCCCATCACCGGGGAATACGACGGAGACTACCTCTATTCGTATGCATCCCGCGCCCTGGACTATTACGATCCGGACCAGGACTGTGACCCGAATGGGGACATTCCCTGCGATAAGCGTCCGTTTACGACGACCATTCAGGAAGAAAGCCCCGGGCGAAGGCCACTCCAACAAATAGGAGTGGGCAGCACTTGGGAAGAAAACGAAACCCACTTCAAAAGGCTGGCCCTGCACTTCAGCGAACGCATCCCCGTCTTTACCCTCGATGCCAACGGGCTTCCGGTTTATGCCGGCAGGAACTACGTTGCACGAAGCCTGATGATCAATGAGCAGGTGACCTACCCGTACGAAACGGATGTCACGCAGCGTACCCGCACTTATACCGATAAAACCGGAAGGCGGATTGCTTCCAAAACACAGGCGATTCAACGACGTGAGGACTACAACGATACCGACGCCTACCGCTTTACCTATCAGGTGTACAACGCCTTTGGGAACGTGGCCTATGTCTTCCCTCCCCATTTGATGCACCTGCTCAACGAACCCGGAGGCTGGCGGTCACCCACAGAACAGGAACTCAACGCCTATGCCTACCACTACGTTTACGACGAATACATCCGGCCCATAGCACGTACCGTACCGGGCGGATATACCGAATACACCCTTTACGACATCTGGGACCGTCCCGTTCTGACACAAAACGAAAAAGACCGGATCGCGTCGCAGTGGTCCTTTGTGAAATACGACCGACTGGGCAGGCCGGCCATTACCGGAAAGCTGACCACGACGCAGACCCGGGAACAGTTACAAAGCGCGTTGAACAACGCCACCGTGCGGTTTGAAGCCGCCACCCCGACCGGAGGAAATCATGGATACACCAATCACTCCTTTCCTACTGCTTCGCACGGGACGCAGGAAGTATATACGGTCGTTTATTACGACAACTACCAATTCCTCAGCCAGCCGTATTTTCCGTTCCAGTCCGGTTCTACCCTGGAGCAGTTGTATAACGACCAATCAGGCCATGGCTATCAGGTAGCTGCTAACGTAATCGGTCTGGTGACCGGCATTAAGACCAAAGTACTCGGGGAAGAAGACCGCTACTTACACACGGTTTCGCTCTACAATAAAGACGAACGCCTCATCCAAACCTCAGGCAATGACTTTTTAGGCAAGACCAATCTGGTCAACATCAAATACGATGATTTTACCGGAGAGGTGACCGAAACCGTCAACGTATACGACGTGGCAGGCGAATACGTACAGATCAAAGAAACGTTTACCTACGATCACGTCGGGCGACCCCTTACCCACACGCAACAGGTAGGCTCATCCGAGCCGGTCACGCTGGCACGAAATCAATACAATGAACTGGGCCAGTTGATCGACCTGAAACTGCACAGCCCGGACGAAAACACCTTTGCCCAGTCCATCGACTACCGGTACGACATCCGCGGGGCACTGGAGCTGATCAATAACCCGGACCTGGACGATGGCGAAGACGATGCCTTTAGCATGCGCATCCACCGTAAGGCAGACCTACGAACAGGCAGCATTTTCAGACGCCTTGACGGGTTGATTACCTCGATCAACTGGAAGCACAAAGGACAGGAACACCATCGGTATGACTACAATTACGACCCGCTGGGCCAACTGACCAACGCGTGGTACCTGAACCTGACCAATGGATCTACCAACGATGCATTTTCCGTCAACGGAGCCAATGGAAACAAGCCCATCAGCTACGACCTCAGCGGAAACATTCAGGCACTTTCCAGGAAAAGCCTGGGAGAAATGGTGGACAACCTGGAATACACCTACGAAGAGGGAAGCCATCGGTTAGCCGCTGTGACCGACAAGGCACAGGAGAACAACAAAGCCATTTTATTTGATGAACAAAACACCACACCCGATGATTACAGTTACGACGAGTCCGGCAACCTGATCGAAGATAAAAACAAAGGCATTACCAACATCCGCTACAACGACCTGGGCTTTACCGAACAGGTAACATTCGACAATGGGACGACCATCGACTACCGCTACGACGCCTCAGGTGCCAAACTTCAAAAGCTGGTCACCCAGCGAGATGGCAGCACCGATCAGACGGACTACATCGGAAACGCCCAATACGAAAACGGGACCCTGACCAAACTTTTTCATCCTTATGGACAGATCAAGGACCCAACCTCTATGGTTCCTGACTACCAATACTTTATCAATGACCACGTAGGCAGCGTGCGTTCCGTGGTCTCTCAGATGAAAACGCCTGAAAACACGGTCACGCGGACGTTTGGTGGTGAAGCCGGTGAAACCCCACCGGATGTGCTGACCGGAACGGTCATTGCCTCGGAAGCGCAAGAACGGGAAAACTACTATGAAATGATCATCGAGAATTTTCCACAAATATTTTTTGAACTGGACTTACCTTCTGAAGGTACGATGGACATTGAAGCATGGATAAAAGGCGAGGAAAAAGTAGTATTTGAGGTTTATAGTGGTAGTAGCGATGTCATCAAGTCCTTTACCCCATTACCGGACCGTTGGCAAAAGATCAACTTTACCGTCAACCTGGACGCCACCCAGACCGGATGGCAGGCCGTGATCATTACTCCGGGATCTACTCCGGGGCCCAGAGACCGGAAAATCCAGATAGATGACATATCGAT
>JBCCXH010000403.1:0-4989 GCA_039192005.1 Bacteroidota bacterium | reverse complement strand
ATTGGACATTAGCAAGTCTGTGAAAAACTTACAGATAATTGCGGGTGTCATTTGTCTTTTTTAATTGATTCTATTAACAGAGTCTACTACTTAAGAATACCTTCTTTTTTACATTGAAATACCTCTTTTCTAAACCTAGAGCATGATCTCCATAACCAAGGAAATTGCATTTTACCCAAAAATCCGGGGAAGCATAAACGTCTTGATAATGAATCAACGGATCTGTAAACACAATCATACGGATAAGCAAGGTACTGAATCTGATTAGTATTTAAAAACGTTGTGTGCAATAGTTGTGTGTTTTGGTGATAATAGTGGGCGACACACCAAAATTTCAGTGTGTTATCCAGAGAAACGTCATGTATTCATTATTTGACAAGACTTAATAACTAAAGTACCTGTCACATCCAAATAATAAAAAGTTTTAAGAACTGAATGCTCAATAATCAAGAGGTTTTATAGACCTGCAAACAATAATAATACTCCTTAAGTATCCGAAAATGAACAAAAGAACAAAACTGAGCCTGGCACAACAGGATGTTTATTATGAGCAACTGCTGAATCCCAAAAGTGCTCGCTACAACATTGGTGGTTACGCGACATTCAAAGGGCAAATTGACATCGATCAATTTAAGAGAATTGTTGAGGGGGCCTCTGAATGGTTTGATATTTTTTCTGTCAAATTTGATTTTACAGGTGATGAACCATTTCAATTTTTTTCGGATTCACGTGAATCAGTTCTTGTAGAAAAGCTAGACCTATCATCCGCGCCCGATCCTGAAAAAGAAGCATTTAATTGGATGCAGGATCGGTTTAATACTGCCTTTGACCTAAGGCAAGACAGGTTATATCTTCATTCGATAATAAAATTGGCTGATGATGAATATTTATTTTTTGGCTGTTTTCATCATTTGATCGTAGATGGATATGGGTTTGCCATCTACTTCAATTACCTCGTGGAGGAATACAAGAAATTTTTGCAAGGAAGTAATGATTCCATCGCCATTTATCCCTCATACAAAGACACCATCAATAAAGGCCTTAATTATCACCAATCAAAACATTACCATCAGGACTCACTTTATTGGAAAGAGAGGTATGATGTAATTCCTGAATTAATATTTGGCCCGAAAAAACACAAGGAAGATAAATGTGCTCTGCTTTCATTATCCCTTTCTAAAACAGACAATGCTTTACTGGATCGTCTGGCTGAGCAAACGAAATTAAATATAGCTCAGCTCACCATAGCAGCGTTGTTGCTGTATTTTGGAAAGACCAGGGAGCAGCAGGTTTTTGGCTTCGGAACCTCCATTCATAACAGGAGGAATAGAGAAGATCGGAAAACGGTGGGAATGTTCTCGGGTATTTTACCTTTTAAAGGAGAATTCGCTCCGGATCAGCTTTTATCAGATCTTATTTCGGATATCGGACGGACACAACGCTACGACTACAAACACGGGCTGTATCCTGTGTCACATCTAAACAGGTCGCTCAACCTACTCTCTGAAGGTCGAATGCAACTTTTTGATCTTATCGTCAATTATGAAAAGCTACCCTTTATAGATTCAATCAGCCCGAACCTTAGCGTTCAAATTAAAGAGTTAAGAAGTACGGAGGATTTAGGATTTCCATTAACCATCTGTTGGTTTGACTACGGCCTGGATTTACCTCTGGAGTTACATGCTTATTATCAGGGGGAATATTTTTCTGAGGTAGAAATCGAACTGTTGTTCCAACGGTTACTCTTCATTTTAAGACAATTTGAAATGGGATTAGACCAACCTGTTCAGAATATTTCCATCCTACCCGAAGAGGAAAAGCATCAGTTACTAACCGTATTCAATGACTCAGCGGTTAGTTACCCAACAGATCAGACAGTTGTCGATTTATTTGAAGCACAAGCTGCAAAAACACCGGAAGCCAGGGCGGTGGTGTATGAAGGCAACACCTTAACCTATCAGGAGCTGGATGAGCGATCCAACCAACTGGCCCTTCACCTAATCAATAAAGGCATAAAACCGGATACACTGGTCGGTATTTGTATTGATCGCAGTCTGGAAATGTTGGTGGGTATTTGGGGCATCCTGAAGTCAGGCGGTGCGTACGTACCGATTGACCCGGAGTATCCGCAGGACCGTAAGGCTTACATGCTGGAAGATTCCGGGGTGAGTATTCTACTCAGCGACCATAATAATGGTGCCGGTTTCTCTGACAAAGAAAACGTAGAGGTGATTGAGTTGGACGGCCATTGGGGTGCGATTTCCGGTGAATCGTCCGAGAGCTTTCAAAGCGTCTCGTCTCCCTCGAACCTGGCCTATGTGATTTATACTTCTGGTAGTACGGGCAGACCTAAGGGGGTTCAGGTTAGTCATTACAATTTAGTTGACTACTTCCACGGTCTGGTGGACAAGACCAACATTCAATCGTGCAAAACCTTCGGATTGAGTTCCAGCATCGCAACGGATTTAGGGAATACGGTGCTTTACCCGTCCTTGCTAACTGGTGCCGCATTGTATGTGCTGTCCGAAGATGAGTTGATCAGTGCCGATAAGATGTCCGCCATGGACATTGACTGCCTGAAAATGGTTCCTTCCCATTGGAAGACCCTCCAAACGAAAGACGCGGTCTTTGTGCCGAACAAGTGTTTAATTCTGGGTGGAGAAGCCTTCACCGACGATGTGCTGGACCTGCTTTCAACCCACGCAGTAAGCTGTGAGGTGTACAACCACTACGGACCGACGGAAACCACCATCGGTAAGCTGATCCATAAGGTCTCTCTGAGAGAAAAGCCGGATCATTCCGTTCCACTAGGCACGCCGTTTGGCAATAACCGGGTGTATGTATTGGACCCTACCGGTGCGATTTGTCCCATAGGCGTCGTAGGCGAGTTATGCATTGGTGGCGATGGGGTAGCGGTTGGTTACCTGAATCAGGAAGAATTAACGAAAGAGAAATTCGTTGCCGATCCCTTCAAAGAAGGGGAGCGCATCTACCAGACAGGAGATTTGGCGCGGTGGCTACCGGATGGCAAGATTGAGTTCCTTGGCAGGAAAGACAACCAGATCAAGATACGCGGGTATCGGATCGAACTGGGCGAGATCGAGAACGTGCTGGCATCCGTACCCGAAGTAACACAATCGTGCGTGTTGGCCAGAGAAGACGAGCACGGCGACAAGCGATTGATCGGATATGTCGTGATGGAGGGCGAAGGCGAATTGGATAAGGCCGCCTGGAAGGAGTCACTACAAGAAGAGTTACAGCAAAGCTTACCGGAGTACATGGTACCTCAACTGTGGGTGCAGTTGGAAGAGATGCCCTTGACCAACAATGTAAAAATCGACCGGAAGTCCTTACCGGACCCGGATAGTTCGGACTTGTCCAGTAAGGAATACGTTGCTCCGAGGACAGATGCAGAAGCGGAGTTAGTCGAGATCTGGCAGGATTTGTTGGGCGTTGAGCAGGTCGGTGTGTTTGATAATTTCTTTGAGTTGGGCGGCCAGAGTCTACTGGCCATTCGCCTGATTGCGCGGATGCAAAAGCTGGGATATACGGTCAACATCAAAGACTTTTATGCAGACCCGAGCATTGCGCTGTTGAGTACGAAGTTATCGTCAGTAGATGAGGGCTATCAGGTACCGGAAAACGGCATTAAGGAAGGATGTCCATACATCACACCTTCTATGGTCACATTGATTGATCTGAGCCAGGAAGAACTGGAACGCATCATGGATCAGGTACCCGGAGGGGCAACCAACATTCAGGACATCTATCCACTGGCTCCCTTGCAGGAAGGTATCTATTTCCATCATTTGATGAGCGACCAGGATCATGGAGATCCTTACCTTTATTCTTATTTGTTATCCTTTTCCTCACAGGAGAAGCGCGCCGCTTTTATTGAAGGTTTGGAATTTGTCATCGGTCGGCATGACGTGCTGCGTACCTGTGTGCTGAACGACGGATTCACTCAAGCCTTACAGGTGGTCTTGCGGCAAGTGGACCTGCCGGTATCTGAGTTATCAATTGATAGCAGCGAGGAGGTGTTGCCACAGGTAGAAAAAGAAATGACATCCAATCACTTGTACATGGATTTGACTACTGCTCCCATGTTGCAGGTGAAGGTTGCAGATGATGAGGCCAACGAAGCTTATTATTTAACATTTAGTCATCACCATTTGATGCTGGATCATGTGGGTATGGCTAAGGTGAGGGAAGAAATCATGCGCCATGTATCCGGCCAGGCGGGCTTGCTTCCCACTCCGGCTTTATACCGTGACTTTATTGGAGATACCTTAAACAAAGAGAAGCTGGCGGAAAGCAAACAGTACTTCAGTGAGTTGTACGGCCCTGTTTCAGAAACCACCTATCCTTTCAACCTGTCAGATACCAAGGTAGACGGATCGACAAACATGGTCTCTTCACAGGTGATGTTGCCTCCGGCGCTACGAGACCGTATCCGTCAGGCATCGGGGGATTTACAGATGAGTCCTGCAACCTTGTTCCATGCGGCCTTTGGTTTGGTCGTGGGCAAGTGCAGCAACACGGATCATGCCCTTTTTGGTACGGTGCTTTTAGGAAGGCTGCAAGGCTCTAAAGGCGCGGACTCTTCCCTGGGACTGTTCATGAATACCTTGCCCATCTTACTGGATCTCAAAGGAGATATACCAGTATATGTCAAGCACGCAAATGATCGGTTACAGGCTCTCTTGTCTTATGAACAGACCCCCTTATCCGATATTCAAAATTGGAGTGGAGTTTCCAATGAAGTTCCCTTATTCAGTGCGCTATTGAATTACCGTCATTCGGCTCCGGGTTCCAATGACACAGTCGTTGATCTGGGCGGCGAACTGTTATTGGGTACAAATAGATCCAATTACCCGTTCAGTCTGGAGATAGATGACTACGGGGAAGACTTTGAATTCATGGTCAGGACCTCTGACATCGGCATTGATCCTTCCTCGGTGATCTCCTACATGGAGGAGTCCCTGCTAT
>JBCCXH010000402.1:0-5004 GCA_039192005.1 Bacteroidota bacterium | reverse complement strand
GGAAGACCATCCTGGTATTTTGGGTGGGAGGGACCTGCAGGCAATGGGAACGTGGATGGCGATTTCTAAAAAAGGACGTTTTGCCGCTGTCACTAATTACAGGGATCCTTCCAATATTCGGTCAGACGTAAAATCAAGGGGTGATCTCCCACTAAATTTTTTAACCGGAGACCAAGCCCCTAAAGTTTATGGGCAAGTGCTACAGCAGTCAACGGAGGATTATAATGGATACAATCTACTGGCTTTTGATGGAGCAATGGTTCACTTCAGCAACTATGAAAACAGGGTCAATGAACTAGAACCCGGAATACATGGTTTAAGCAATGCACTCTTGAATACTTCCTGGCCGAAAGTAAGAAAAGCAAAAGAGCGATTAAAAGAACATATCGCAAACGACGCTATTCAGTCGGAGTATCTCATTGAAATGATGCAGGATACCGCCCTTGCTGAGGACGATCAGCTACCCGAAACGGGGTTGAGTATGGAAAGAGAGCGAGCACTCTCACCGATGTGTATTCGCACAAGTGATTATGGAACGTGTTGTTCCACCTTTGTAACGGTGGATTATGAAGACAACGTGCAGTTTATGGAGAAAAGCTACCCTGTCGGACTCAGAAAAGATGAGTCTGTATTTTTTACATTCAAAATTGAAAATTAGAATAAATGGTAAATGAAGTTCATTACCGCCGGTTGGAGCGTATGTATTTAGAGGCTAACATCAACAAAAAAATGTTTGATACCACCACTGCAGAGATTGGCTATGAATATGCCAAAATAGGGTTAAAGATTACAGATAAGTATTTCCACGCCCTGGGTGCTATTCATGGAAACGTTTATTTCAAACTCCTGGATGACGCTGCCTTTTTTGCGGTGAATTCCATTGTCGAAGATGCTTTTGTTTTGACGACCTCATTCAATATCAACATCATCAGACCTGCGAATCATGGTAAGATTATGGCTACTGGAAAAGTAAAATACAAATCCAGAAATTTGTTTATTGCCGATTCTTCTTTGGTCAATGAAGCCGGCAAGGAGATCGCATTCGGAAGCGGCACCTTCGTGAAAAGTAGGGCAACTCTTACCAAAGAAATAGGGTATCAATGAGTTTTTTTAAGAGGTACTTCGGCCCAAGCACCTTAGTGACTGCTGCATTTATTGGTCCGGGTACCTTAACTGTCTGTACGCTTTCAGGAGCGAAGTTTGAATACTCCCTCCTCTGGGTCCTGTTGTTCGCTGTCATAGCGACCATCGGGTTGCAGGAGATGGCTGCGCGTCTGGGGCTCATTACCCAAAAAGGGTTGGGAGAAGCCATTCATGATCAAATCAAACATCCCCTGGTAAGGTTTTTAAGTATTACGCTTGTATTCGCCGCAATTATCATCGGAAACGCCGCTTATGAAGCAGGAAATATCTCCGGTGCGGTGCTGGGTATAAAAGGAGTTTTTGGAGGAAACATGTCGTGGGCCTTTGTGATCGGCCTGTTTGCTTTTGTTATCCTGCTATTTGGAAGCGTTCGCGTAGTCGAACAACTACTGATCGGACTAGTCATACTAATGAGCTTTGTATTCATCGTTACTGCGGTTTTAATTAAACCGGATTTTTCAAAAATGCTATCGGGTATGTTCATTCCATCGTTGTCCGCTAGCAACCAATTGTCTGCTCTCGCGCTTATTGGCACCACCATTGTACCTTACAACCTTTTCTTACATGCTTCCGCCGTTAGTCGAAAATGGAAAGATCAGAAGAAACTAGGTGCCTTAAGAAAAGAAAACATGGTGGCTATTTCAATAGGTGGCCTTATTTCCATCTCCATCGTCATCACCAGTGCAGCCTCGCTATACGGCTCTCAGGACATCAGTGGCCTCGCCGATATGTCTATACAGCTGGAACCACTCCTTGGGAGCTGGGCCAAATATTTTTTGGCGTTAGGTTTATTTGCCGCAGGCATCTCTTCCGCCATCACAGCGCCATTGGCCGCAGCGTATGCAGCGAAAGGAATTTTTGGATGGAAAGAAGACAATCGCTCATGGAAATTTCGGTCGGTCTGGATGGCGATCTTAGCTATCGGAGTGGTTTTTTCCGTGATCGGGTATCGGCCCATTGAAGTCATTCAACTGGCCCAAATCGCCAACGGGTTTTTATTACCTGTTATCATTTTCTTCCTCGTTTACTTAAGCAATAAGAAATCCTTACTCGGAGCTTACATCAATCGGCCCTGGCAAAATCTATTTGCGCTTCTGATCATTTTGGTAGGGTTAATCATCAGCTTCAAAAGCTTTAATGGTGTTTTTAACCTTATCTAAATGGTTCGCATCGACCTAAATGCCGACTTGGGAGAACAGCCCGACTCCATTCTTGATGAGCAATTAATGCCTTTTATCTCTTCATGCAATATTGCAAGTGGCGGACATGTAGGAAATGAGGAAACCATTATTCGCACCTTAACATTAGCGTGTAAGCACAACGTAGCTATTGGGGTTCACCCTTCTTTTCCAGACAGGAAACATTTCGGAAGGAGGCAAATGAACCTTTCGGATGAGGCACTTGAGACCAGCCTGAGCGAACAAATCACATGGGTAAAAGCGTTGGCCGGACAAGTTGGTGCAAGTGTAAGGCACGTCAAACCTCACGGTGCGCTGTATAACATCTCCGCAACCAATGAAAAATATGCACGCATCATTGCCCACACTGTTTCTAAACTAGATCAGAAACTGCTGCTTTATGGCATGGCACATTCTCGAAGTGAAGAGCTGGCAAAAACATTCGATGTTCCATTTGTTGGAGAAGCATTTGCGGATCGGCTTTATGTCGGTGCCAATGAATTAATGAATCGCAACATCAAAGGGGCCGTCCTATCCGAACAAGACGACGTATTGGATCAAGTGAATGACATCGTCTTTTTTCGTCGGGTCAAAACGGAAAAAGGTGTGGTTCCGGTTAACGCTCAAACCATTTGTTTACATAGCGATACTAAAGGAGCTGTACTTTTGGCTAAATCAATTCATCAATTCATTGTCAGTAAAGGCGGTCAGATCGTTTCATTTTAACCAGCACACCTGGGACTTGTTGGTTTTAGGTGAAGGCGTGTTCTTGCTTAAAGCTCAGGATGCAACGTTAGATAACCTCAAGGATGCTTCTGATTGGGTAGGAGCTGCACTAGGTGAGTACCTTGAAGATCAGGTACCTGCCTACCAATCCATCACCCTCTTCACCAGGCTATCAATAGAGCAAGTTGCTCTCCGATTAAACATGACACAAAAAACAGTTTCCAGGCAAAGCGAGTCTCGCAAAGCCATCGACATCCCTATTTGTTATGAACTGGGACCGGACCTGTCGATAGTAGCAAAGGGAGTGGGGCTGTCTGAAAATGCATTGATTGAAGCACACCTAAAAGCACCTTACCAAACGGCCTTCATCGGGTTTACGCCTGGCTTTCTTTATTTGACAGGTCTGCCATCAGCACTTTCTTTTCCCAGAAAGGCCACACCTAGAAGAATGGTCGAAGTGGGTTCGGTTGGGATAGGAGGTTCGCAGGCAGGAATCTACTCTTTACCTAGTCCGGGAGGATGGAACATTATTGGGAGAACGCCTCAAAAGCTCTTTGACAAAGAGAAAATCCCTCCTATTAAGCTAAGCATCGGCACTTCTATCCAATTTAAGCGCATCTCTATGACGGAATTCGAGCAATGGGAAAGCTAAAAATTGTAAAAGCAAAGATGTTGGCCACCATCCAGGACCGAGGGAGGTTTGGTTACCGGAAATATGGAATCCCACAATCAGGGGCAATGGATATTCAATCATTAAATCAGGCGAATGAACTGGTATGCAACCCCAAGGACTACCCGGGAGTCGAAATTTCGCTACAAGGTTTGACACTCAAGGCACTCGAACCAACTGCAATCGGTATTTGTGGGGGTGAAGTGGATATGAAAATCAATCAGGATGAAGTAAAAATGAATCACGCTCACCAGTTGCTGCCAGGTGATGAATTGATCGTTTCACCCCTCAGAAAAGGGGTGTATAGCTATTTGGCTATAAGCGGGAAAATTCAGGGTCAATACGACTTCAAGAGCATTTCCACCTATGTGCTGGCTGGTTTTGGTGGCATAACAGGAAAGCCACTCCAACCGGGAGATGTATTAATAACCGAGGATGCCCCGCTTTTTACAGAAAAAGTAGCGAACCCTTCCCTTGCTTCTGAGAAACTTCCATGCATCCGTTACCTGGAAGGACCCGAAACATTTGCTTTAAAAAGTGAATTGGACGGTGTAAACTTTATGGTAGGAAAAGAAAGCAACCGCATGGGCATTCTGCTCAACGGACCTACTATTGAATCTTCGGTAAAGGAGATAGTCTCATCCGGAGTGATTCCCGGTACGATCCAACTTTTGCCAAATGGATCACCTGTGGTTTTAATGAACGATGGCCAAACAACGGGAGGGTATCCACGGATTGGCAAAGTAATCGATAAGGATCTGGGCAAACTGGCACAGGTGAGGCCCGGTCATTCTATCGTCATGTTGAAAGCTTCCATAAGTGAAGCAATAGCGGCATCACTCAATAAATGACCCCTTCTTTTTGTCAAAAAGGAGATAATTATCTGCCGTAACTCCATCGTACGTTAAGCCAGAATATCATTTTACATGGTTTCCCAATTGAGAAGCTTCTCTACGTCTTATGCTCATCATCTCCGATTTTTGAATGCATCGTGTTCACTTTCCTATTCTGATGCACTAAACCCATCAGAACATTAATTCAAATTAACTATCAAAACATACTTCTGAAATAAGGTTAAAATCCAATTTTCAAATAGATTATTTCAAAAAAGCAAACATTAAAAGGCATAAAATTACAAATAACTTCAAAATAACCCCGAAACGTTGTGTAGGTTAAAACCAAATTATATATTGCTATATATTTAATTTACATTAATTTATTATTACCATTATGGCAACCAACAAATGTTTATGGGCATTCTTTGCCCTGTGCTTTATTGCATTTTCT
>JBCCXH010000401.1:0-5009 GCA_039192005.1 Bacteroidota bacterium | reverse complement strand
GTTTCGGCTTCTGCTTTAGGGTAAAAATCAAAATCTGATTTTCCTACCAGGCTTTCAGTAGTTTGCCCAGGGTAGAGATAGGTCAGTGACTCACTTACACGAATGAATTTTAAGTCTAGGTCTTTAAAAAAGATGCGGTCTTCGCTACTATTTAGTAGCGAATCTAACAGGGATTTTTCCTGTTCGTAAGCTTCTTTGAGACGAAAGATTTCGTCTGCTTCTGCCTGCACTTCTTCCAGCATTTCCCTGATCTTATCCGCTGAGTCTGCCGAAGCATCTGATAGTTTCCGAATTTCTTTCGCGACGACAGCAAATCCTTTTCCTTCCTCTCCCACGCGTGCCGCTTCGATGGAAGCGTTCAATGAAAGTAAGTTAGTCTGGGAGGCAATGTCCGAAAGCACATTAAGGATCTCCTTAACCTTGACCGAAGCTTTTAATACTGAACTCGTAGAACCGACAGCGTTTGAATCTTTTTTTGAGTTGGAGGTTGACATATCGGATATTTTGAATGTAAATCTAAAGGTTTCTATTGTAAGACTTCAGTTATAAGTTAAGTCCATAAAAGGTCATGATCAAATAATCGCCCCCCTCTCTTTAAACTATTCCTACCCCGTAGCCGATCAACCAGATATAGCACCTAATTCAAAATGGAAGGATGATCGGTAACTACAGCTGCTACTTCATCACCAGATCGCTACCCTTCTCAAGAGTATTTACAACATCACCTTGAGATTTATTTTTTCTCTTATTCCAACATTTATTTAAATAATTACAATTTTCAAGGAAAAAAAATATAAAAATTAAAATTAACCCTCCCTAAAAGTGTGATTTCACACCTTATTCCTAAAAATGATTTTTGATAAATTTGATTACTTACAACTGTCTTAAACCTTGACATTGAAAGAATTATAAACAACTATTGAACTCAAACAAAACCTATCTATTTATGAACAAACATTTATCAAATCATGAATTTCATCTTTACGATTTGCGTATCGTTCTGCTGTTATTGATGTGGATTGGCCTCAATTTAACAGGGTCAGCACAATCTACCATCAAAGGAAATATCGTAGACGCTGATACAGGAGAACCTTTAATTGGAGCGACGGTTCTAATTAAAGGTACATCTAACGGTACCGTTACTGACATCGAGGGAAATTATCAACTCAATGCAAAACCTAATAGCACACTGGTCATTGGTTTTATTGGCTTTACCTCTCAGGAAATACTTGTAAATAACCGCACACAGATTAATGTGAAACTTGCTACAGACGTAGAAGCACTTGAAGAAGTGGTGATCGTTGGCTACGGGGTACAGAAAAAGAAGGAGGTCACCGGTGCCGTCGTAAGAGTGGACAGCGAGGAGCTGAGTCAGACCACTACGGCAGACATTGGGTCCGCTTTACAGGGACAAATAGCCGGAGTAAACATCACTTCCAGTTCGGGAGCTCCGGGAGAGGAGGCTAACATTGTCATCCGGGGGTTTAGCTCGCTCATTGACGGACAGAACCAACCGCTTTATGTAGTCGATGGCATTCCGTTTGACTCAGACCCTCAATTGAGCATCAGTGAAATCGAATCCATTGATGTATTGAAAGATGCGGCTTCGGCGTCTATCTACGGAACCAGGGGAGCCGGTGGCGTCATCTTGATTACCACGAAGCAAGGCAAGCCGGGTCAGTCCATCATAACCGTCAATTCAGAATACGGCGTTCAACGAATTACGTCAGATTTTGATAACATGACGAAAGAAGAGGCCACCTACCTTGACATTGTACGGGGGGCCATTCGGACAGATACACCTGAAGGACAAGTGGAAACAGACATCCACCGAAACTCCAGCCACTTTACCAACAACACAGACATCACAGAAGTGCTGTTGGTGGATAATGCGCCGATTCAGAACCACTCTGTAAACATCAGCGGTGGAAATTCGGCTTTGACCTACAGCTTCAACACCAACTACTTTGAACAAGGAGGTGTTTTTTTCAACTCAAATTATAAGCGACTAAACGTACGAGCGAATTCGAGTTTTACGAAGGGTAAATGGAAGATCACTTCAGGACTGACCATGAAAAGGGACAACAAACAGGTACCCTACAGTGGTATGATGAACCGTATCTACCAGTACCGCCCTTTTCAACCGGCAATCAGCCTGGATGATGACGTATTATCCAATGCCTCTGAAATCTCAACGGACGAACCTCGGATAGACTGGCAACTTGGTGAGGCTCGCCGGCTGGCAAATACGGCCCGTCTACTAAAAACAGATGAACAACGAAGGCAGACAGGATTTACCGGAAACTTACAGTTTGACTTCAACCCGATGAAAGACCTGACGCTCACGACAAGGTTTGGAGGGACGACAAATGAGAGTAAATGGGAAGACATCATCCCGCGGTTTGATATTTTCAATACGGAGGGGGTGCTGATATCTAACCCTAACAACGTTACCTCCAATACACTTACAGACATCTCCTACAACAAAGTCACCTCTGAGTTTTATGCGAACTATTCCAAAAGCATCGACAAACACAACTTCACCGTACTGGCCGGGACGACGTTTGAAAAATCGCAAAATGAACGTTTTCAACTGGAAGCACGAAACAACCTGAATCCGGCCATTCAGGTGATCGATAACTACGAACTACTTTGGAACATCGAGTCAGGTGGTCAGGACTATACCCGTGTACTGCTCGGTAACGTAGGAAGGGTCCGATACAACTATGGAGGTCGATACTTATTCAGCGCGAGTGCCAGATACGATGGGTCCTCACAATTTAGTCAGGGGAACAAGTGGGGCTTTTTTCCGTCGGTATCCGTAGGATGGAACATCTCAGATGAAGCCTTCTGGAGCCGAACAGGCGGGAGCATCATCGAGACACTGAAAGTCAGAGCGAGTTACGGAACCACGGGCAATGACCGATTTGCTACCTATAGCAACCAAACGGTAGTGCGTGCAGGAAGTGACTACGTTTTTGGGTCCAATAGTGCCTCCGATGATGTCAATGGATCTCCTAGTGAAAGCGTAGCGCTGGGAACAACGCAGCTTGCCTATTCCAACGCGAACCTAAGATGGGAAACGAACATCGAGCAGAACGTTGGGATAGATTTTGGGTTCATGAGAAATAAACTCACAGCCACAATAGACATCTACAAAAGTGAAAAGCAGGACCTGTTACTCCCAGTGGTAAACCCTCCTTCTTCCGGGGTATTTGGCAACAACAGAAGCACCATCTTTAATGTTGGCAACATGGAAAACAGGGGATTTGAACTGGCCATGAAATACAGCCATAAAACCACCACTGGATTCAGTTTAAATGTATCAGGTACCTACACGCAAAACGAAAACGTGGTAACTAAAACGAGTGAGAGCAACCCCATCATTAATATCAACAACAGCTTTATTTCCTCAGCCGGCACGCAAGAGCTGGTAAGCCGGATCCAGGAAGGATACGAAGCAGCTGCCTTTTTCGGACGTCAAACAGCAGGCGTTATCAAGACAGAAGAGCAACTGGAAGCCTACCGGGCCATCGAGCCGGATGCCAGATTGGGGGAGATGATGTACGTGGACCAAAACGGCGACTCTGCCATCAACGACCTGGATAAGGTTTACCTGGGAAGTGGTACACCTGATTTTACTGTTGGTCTCAATATCTCCGTGAACTATAAAAACTTTGATCTCTCCATGCAGTGGTATGGTTCATTTGGTGCTGAAATAATGAACGGCAGTAAAGCCTATGCGTACCACGTCGGTACCCACAGGGATCTTTTCTACTCATGGACAGACTTCAACCCGAACAGTGACATTCCTTTTTTTGATGGAAACAATTCGAAATCTTACCGGGGCGCCTCGGACTATTTCTTAGAGGACGGTGATTTTGTGCGGTTGAGAAACATCGTTTTTGGGTACTCGCTTCCCAATGCATTCCTCAAAAAAATGGGAATAAAAACGCTCCGGTTCTATGTCCGGGCACAGAACCCGATCACGTTCACAAAATACAGAGGGTTTGACCCGGAAGTTGGGGGCAATGGTCTGAGCACCTTAGGAATTGACCGAGGCAGGTACCCAATGTCTTCTCAGTATTTAGGCGGACTTCAATTAAAGTTCTAGAGCGATGAAAAGAATAAAACACATAAGCCGAAAAAACTACAACATGAAAAATCTGAATATCAAGCATTTACTAGCCACTATCACCTTAGGAGCGGTATTACTTTCATGCTCGGACCAGTTGGAGCAAATCAACCCAAATGCACTCACGAACGAAAGCTTTTGGACCAACGTGGCAGATTTGAACAGCGGACTCAACGCCACATATGCGGCGCTGAGGGATGACGATGTTCTTGGCATCCTCTGGGAATACACGCGAACGGACATTGCGGTGCCTTTTTCCATGAGGGTAAGATCGATAGGTAATCCCATTTACGATCAAACGTTTGATTTAAGTACCAATAACGTACAAAACAAGTGGGATGCATGCTTCCGAGGGGTGTTCAGAGCCAATCAGGTAATTGATGCTTATAGAAGGCTGGAGAGTACCCTTACCAATGATGACTCCCGAGAAGCCGGAAGGCTTGTCTTTGCTCAGGCCAGAGCATTGAGAGGATACTTCTATTATGTTTTGCACCACTCGTTTAACGATGGTTCTTTGCCGCTTTTTTCTTCTGTCCCTGTAGAAGTAGATGATTTTCAGCAAGCTTTTTCTACTTCTGATTCCGTCGCTTCCTTTTTCAGAGCTGACCTGGAGTATGGAGTTGAAAACCTACCCGCAACTTATAACGCATGGCAACAGGAAGTTGGAAATGGAAACCTGGGCCGGGTAACCGGTGGGTTTTGTGAGGCCTTACTTGCAAAGAGCTACATGAATGAAAATGATTTTGCGACGGCGAAAGGATACCTGGAAAATGTCATGATCAATTACAATTATGATTTGGTGGACGATTTAGCTGAAGTATTTACCGGCATGGCAGAGTTCAACCGGGAATCAATTTTCGAAATTAATTTCTCC
>JBCCXH010000400.1:0-5048 GCA_039192005.1 Bacteroidota bacterium | reverse complement strand
CCTGGCTTATCATCACTAATCAATACTTGAGTCCTGTCTTTTACGAGTTCAGATTTTATTCTGGTTGAATTAGCCTTTGAGTACACCTGAAATAAAAAGCAACGTGTATTTTTATGAAAAAATGACCATTTATTAATCATTTAAGTAGCATCTGAGCAGACATACCGACTCGTGTCCAGTCCAGATCTACGACAATCCTATGAAAATCATCTGCATCGGCCGCAACTTTGTGGAACACATCGAAGAGCTAAACAACGAAAGGCCCTCAGAGCCCATCATCTTTATGAAACCAGATACGGCTTTAATAAAAAATAACGAGCCTTTCTATCATCCTGATTTTTCTACTGATGTACACCACGAGTTAGAGGTTCTTGTAAAAATCAAGAAAGAGGGAAAATCTATTGAGCAGGAATTTGCAGGCACCTATTATGACGAAATCGGCTTAGGTATAGACTTTACTGCCAGAGATTGGCAAAAAAAGTTAAAAGAAAAAGGACACCCCTGGGAACTTGCCAAAGGATTTAACGGTGCGGCCCCTGTCTCTACCTTTGTATCTAAAGCGGATTTTAACCTGACGGATCTTAACTTCAAATTGACAAAAAATGGTGAAGAGGTTCAAAACGGGAATACGTCTCTAATGCTTTGGCCCATCGATGAAATCATCAGCTATGTCTCAAAATTTATCTTACTGAAAACGGGAGATATTATCTTCACAGGTACACCAAAAGGTGTTGGCCCTGTCAAAATAGGGGATCGGTTGGAAGGTTTTTTAGAAGACCGGAAAATGTTGGACTTTGAGGTAAAATAGCCACGTGAAAGGAATATTCGTTTTTGTTTTTTTTATTCTTCATTTTGTTGGGTTCAGTCAGTTTGACGAATACCAGTCCTACTATCGGTTTCCCATTAATCCTGGTCAAACCAACTACCTGGCCGGGACGATAGGAGAAATTCGAGCGGCCCACTTTCATACGGGAATTGACGTGAAGACCGGCGGAGCTATTGGCTGGCCGGTTTATGCTACGGCAGATGGATACATCAACAGGATTAAGATTTCAACGGGTGGATATGGACAAGCTTTGTACATGGCCCATCCAAACGGGACGTATTCGGTCTATGCTCACCTGGATTCTTTCGAGGAAAACATCCAACAATTTGTAATTGAACGGCAGTACGAAAAAGAGTCCTACGCCATTGAATTGTTCCCTAAACAAAACCAGTTTTATTTTAAGAAAGGCGAATTGATAGGGTATGCTGGCAATACCGGCTCTTCAAGTGGTCCGCACCTGCATTTCGAAATCAGAGATAGCCAGCAACGTCCGATGGACCTTTTACAGTTTGGTTTTAAAGAAGTAAATGATCGACTTCCACCCATCGTTCGAAAAGTTGCATTTATCACGCTGGATCAAAATGCCCGGATCAATGAGCTATTTGGTCGCTATGAATTTGACCTGATCAAGGTGAAAAATACGTATCGGTTGACTAAGCCTATTCTTTTAGAGGGCAGAATCGGCGTGGAAATTTACTCCTATGATCCCATGGATGGCGTGCATAACAAAAACGGAATCATTAAAACCACTATGCTCGTTGATGGAGACACGGTCTTTCATGAAAACAAGGGGCTATTGACTTTTGGCAAACAACGAAATACGCTCAAACACTTTAATTACAGAGCCTACAGAAGAGGAAGTAGGAAATTCAATAAGCTCTACCTAGATGACGGCAATGAGCATAACATCTATTCAAAAACGAATAGAGGCATCTATTTTGATGAGCAGCAAAAGATTCAAATCTTCACGTTGGATAGCTATCAAAACTTATCTGCTACCGAAATTAATATCAATTCGGATGACCTGATTTATCCCTTGAAAACCAGATTTCGGACCTATGAAATCATAGGTAATAAACTTCATTTCAAATCTAAAAATGGTGGCGTACGAGTAGACGAATGGGAACCCATCGATCCGTATTATTCAAACGGAATGATTAACTACTACCTGTGGGACATATCCAATGGTCTGCCCAGAAGTATTTTTATTGATGGAAAAACGATTTCAACGGATTTGGTCGCATCCATCCCACCTAACCAAAAAATATCATACCATCAACAAGAATTTGAGACCAGTTTCACTCACCGGTCGCTATTTGATACGGTTCATCTGGCATTCAAAAAAGAACTGGACTCAGTTAAAAACCAGGAAATGTTCAGGTTCATCAACCATCAGGATCCTTTAAGGTCTAATGTCACCATCACCTTAAAACCAGACCATGTGTATGATACTGAAAAGTCTTCGGTCTATTCAGTTTTTGGAAGAAGGCGCAACTATTTTGGTGGAGATTGGCAAGGAAATGAGATCACATTTAAAACACGTGACTTGGTCACCTATACCATTTTGACAGACAGCATTCCTCCTACCATAAAAGCCGTGGGTACTGCCCCGGGAAAACTCCTATTTCGAATAAAAGATGACTTATCAGGGATAAAATCCTATAAAGCTTTTATAAATGGGAAATTTCTTTTGATGAGGTACGAAGCTAAAAGAAACCTCATATGGTCTGTGCCCAGGGAGTCAAACATTCGGCTGAAAGGGGAGTTACTTCTTGAAGTAATTGATAACGAGAACAATAAAACAGAATACAAACAAACGTTATGATCACATTAAAAGCGGGAGACGTTGCTCCGGATTTCGAAAGCAAAGATCAAGATGGCAATGCCATTAAACTTTCTGATTATAAAGGGAAAAAGGTTGTCCTTTATTTCTACCCGAAAGATAATACCCCTGGCTGTACAGCCGAATCGTGCAACCTACGAGATAACTACGAAGCACTTCAGGCTCAGGGATATGAGGTACTCGGAGTAAGTCAGGACAGTGAGAGCTCTCACCAGAAGTTTATTACTAAACACGAGCTTCCATTCAAACTAATTGCTGACACGGACCACGCTGTACACGAAGCATTTGGTACCTGGGGAGAAAAAAAGATGTATGGAAAAACTTACATGGGTACGCTAAGAACAACCTTTGTTATTGACGAGGAGGGTAAAATCGAAGAGGTCATTGAAAAAGTAAAGACCAAAGATCATACCGCACAGATATTGAATTGATTCCTTAACGCTCCTGATTTAAAAAGTCAGGAGCTGTTTCGTTGGTTTGCCTACCTCATCACCTCCTCTGGGAAAACAACCAAACTTTCGTTCCCATCTTTCCCAATCGCTGCCACTCCAAATAAATAATTATCAATCACAATCCCTTCAAGCGTACACTGAGTGGCATCTTTACCTACGAGCTTGTAATGATCCCAGGTTGGAGAAGTAGTCAGTCTAAAATAAACTTTGTAGCCGGCTAAATCTTCATCATCGACGGCATCCCATGCCAATGTCGTAGAAGGTTTTACCGCTCCTCCAATCTTTACGTTTTTCGGTTCCGGAGGTGCAGAAGCAAGTGCTGCTAACGTGATGATATTTACCGATGTAAGTTTTGCCGCATAATCGAAGTTGACTCCTTCCAACACATCTCCATAGGAAATTCCATCTTCTGTACGCAGATCCTGGTGTTGACGGTTGTAGTTTTCGTGGGCTTCCATAATTCTTATTCCGGCAAATCCTTCGTCACAGAACGGACGATGGTGCCCTCCCCTTCCAAACCGATCGAGCCGGTAAATCATCATGGGATTCATTTCAGGCATGTAGGTCTTCGTTACGGTGTAAACGTATCGGGCTAATTGCCGAGATACGCCGTCTACTTCTCCTCCGTAAAACCTTCGCAGTCTTTTTTTCAGGTCGGTATCTTTTGGATTGGTAGGCTCGGAAAAGATTCTAAAGGTTCGGTTATCAATGACTCCATCTACGCCTTCTATGTTACTGATCATGTCATTGTTGAGAACTCCTACAATGTCCCAACCCTCATCTACTGCTTTGGCCGCCAGGTGCTTTCCTCCATATAGTCCCTGCTCTTCACCGGATAATCCTACCAAAAGAATGGAGCTTTCAAACTCGTACTTTGATAAAACACGAGCGGCTTCGATGACCCCCGCCATTCCAGAGGCATTGTCGTTTGCTCCTGGTGAGTCATCGGTATAGTTAAGTGGGTCTGAGATGCGACTATCAATATCTCCGGCCATGACGACGTACCTATTTGGGTACTTTGTTCCTCTTTTAATCGCGAGGACGTTAACTACTTCTGTATCCTTAGTTATTCTGGTCTTCGCGTTGCCTTTTTCCAGGGTTCTTTGATAAGAAACTTCCAGGCAGCCGCCACAGTCCTTCGAGATTTGATGAAACTCATTCTTGATCCACCTTCTTGCCGCTCCGATTCCTCTGGTATCCGATTTCGTTTCGGACATGGTATGTCTTGTTCCGAAAGACACCAGTTTTCTAATGTCCTTTTCTATCCGTTGGCTACTGACCGAATCCATCAACTCATAAACAGCAAATGACTGAGAGTAGGATAAATGAATAACAAGAATGAAAAGAACCGATAAAGCAACTCTCATGGATTTTGATTTTTAACCAACGAAAATAATCACTTTTACCTAAGAGCGACTATCTGCGTCTTTTCGATCCTCGGGGTTGATTACAGCTATTGAATAAAGATTGATTTTACTTTTCAAGCAAAATCAATCCATCAAGTTGTTCATGCATTTGGCTAATAACCTAATGTACGAGCAATAAGCTTAGACTGAACGTTTCCACTTCTTGACACTACCTTCAATTCATATTGATATTCTGTCAACGGCTCCAATCCTTTATCCGTGAAGGTGTTAATCACCGGGTTGTTGATTAGTGCGACCTGAGAACTATCCCTTAAAAGAATGAAATAACTTGGTTCCGGAACATTGTACTCCCACTTTAGCGTTACACCACTTCTGGTAGCATTAACAATGTCAAAACGATGAACTTCTAGTTGAGGTGTTATTTCATTGGAACAACTCAACATCACAATACAGCTAATTAATAAAAATTTATTCATGGGTGAGATTTTTTGGTGATGTAAATGGTGAATGAACTATACTAAATTTGGCTTCAGTTTAGATTTTCTTTACTGATATTTTAT
>JBCCXH010000399.1:0-5068 GCA_039192005.1 Bacteroidota bacterium | reverse complement strand
TCCATTTTTTGATCATTTTCATTTTCCTGTGTTTTGAAATGCAGGTACATACCCTTCATGTCCCCATAAGAAAAAATCTGCTCCCACTGATCCATTTTGGATACATCAAATCGATCGTGAATGACATGTCTTTCCCACTCGCGAGGTGCTTTCTTAATGTTGGCCGAATCTTCATATTGTTCCAGGCTTACGTTAAGTAAATGAGGAAATACATTGCGGTCATCTCCATCCACATTGAACGTCAGGAAAGAAAAGGCATTCAAACCTTCTTCATGGAGGTAATTGATCGCACCAAGGATATTTTTTCCTTTGTCTTTTTGAGCTCCCCAGAGATATACATCTGCATCTACGTTGTGATCTTGCGCATGGTCTACCCACTTTTTTAATCTATTACCAACGTTGGGGGTCGCATCAATCTCATAGTAGGCCAATAAATTCTCGGGTGCGTCTACACCCATCTTTACAAAATACTCTTTGGTTTCGGCAAATTGCAGATAGTGCTCTCCTACATACTGAAGTCTTCCCTTCGCACGAAGATCACGCCCTGATTTATCAGACTTTGCGATCGTCAACGATCCGATTTGACCATCCATATAGCCGGCGCTTTCACCGGTAGCTTCGTTGATGGCTACGTCCCGGCCTTTACGAAAAGACACCTGATATTTCCATTCCCCAACTTCGTCAGGGCAAAAGTGTACACGCCATTTGTTGCCTGCGTCTGCTGATGTATAAGCCGCCTGGCCATCTGCTGCATAGTAACCCGGTACCACAAACTTCTTAGCTCCTTTTGTGAAGGTTACCTCCAGACGGTAATCGGTGAACGGGTTCGGGTCGGACGTCTCTGAAGCTTCAGGTCCTTCAAAGGTTAAAGTGGTTTTATGCCAAAGTTTTTGTTCGCCCGTAATGATGGGTTTAGTATCACATGAGGCCATTAGTAAAATAATAAAAAGCGTAACGACTTCATTTACTTTGATTGTTCTTTTCGATGAGCATTTTCGTGAAAACATAAAAAATTGTTCGGTATCTATTCTCTTGTTCAGGTGGTCTTTTCTCTCGGTGCAACCTCAAACTCGTTACTCAGGTAAAAGGATAGCCAATTCATTGATAAACTTCTCTTGTGACCATAATATCGTTGATGTTTAGTGTGCTTTTTGCAACACCTATTCTTTCTCAAATCACACATCAAATTCTGGTTTCCAGGTCACTACTTTGCCATTACGTACAGCTTCATTGGCCATGTGAACGGAGATAGCACTTTGATACGCATCTTTCAGACCAAGCAGCAGTTCTTCCTTCCCTTTGATAGCCGCAGCAAAATTCTTGTAAAGCTTCCAGGTCATATTGAAGTTATGATTGGTGGTTGGGTAAACCATGTTATCATCCTCTTTTGGAGTTACGGCCCTGTTCTTTGTATCTCCAATGATCTTTATGGAAGCACCTGTAACGCCATCTATGGAACTGGACCATTCTTCCTCGATTTGATCTCCTTCAGGATAGATTTCAGCCTCGTTCATACCGTAGCTAACCACTGTTGCTTTATCACCATAAAATTTCATCTGGTAGCCTTCGTACTTGTTAGTGGTTCCGGCATGAAAGCCGACCTTGACTCCACCAGGATAATCGAAGAGTGTATGCACATTATCGAGCGTGGTCCTACCGTCATTCCAATAGTCGATACCTCCTGTACCTATTACCCTTTCGGGATGTGCTCCCAATAAATTGTCTACCATATTAAATTGATGAGAACCTAATTCTGCAATTAATCCACCGGAATATTCTTTATACATTCTCCAGTTGATCTGTTTCTCCAGTTCCGGGCTGGGCACTTTTCTTCTCCAGTCACCATGTCTGTCCCAGGATGATTCTATCCTGGTGATCTTTCCAAGATATCCTTGATCCAACAGGTTTTTGATAGCTTCAAAAACGGGATTGAGTTGGTACTGATAAGAGACTTGAAAAACCTTGCTATATTGATCGCCCTTTACTTTTATTTTTTGACATTGCTCAATAGTGTGTGCCAGTGCTTTCTCGCAAAGGATGTGGAGATTAGCATCAAATGCCGCCATGACCATAGGAAAGTGTTGATGAAGTGGAGTGGCTATGATAACAGCATCTAGCCCTTCATGTGCTAATAGTTTTTGATAATCAGTATAACTCGTCACAGAATAATTGACGATCTGAAGTGCGGCTTCCAATCGAAATTCAAGGAGGTCACACATGGCCACTAATTTGATCTCCGGCACATAATTAATTGCCTGAATGATGTTCTGGCCTCTAATTCCAGTACCAATCAACCCTATACTCAGCCGGTCTACCTCTGGTACATCAGCAAGTACAAATTCCTTTTGGGAATTACAGGCTTTCAGACCTATACTAACCGCGGCTGCCGAAGTTGCTGTTAGCTTAAGAAATTTCCTTCTTGAAGAGAGCATCCATCGTCATTTTAAATGGTAGGTTTCCAGCCTTTGGCATACGGTCTGCCCCATAGTTTCAAGGCATCTTTATCCAGCATTTTTCCGGTTTTGGAATCCACTTTAAAGCCTTTCTTAATACGGTAGGCCACATTGCCATAATGGACCATCGCCATGGAGATCGTTGCATCATCGATTGGAGCTTTGAGTGTATCTTTTCCTCTGATTGTATTGAAGAAATTCATGACGTGGGCAGTGGAAATACCTCCACCTCCTCCTAATGCTGTTCCTCCCTCTTTCGTTTTCGAGCTACTGGTTTTCACTAGTTTACCCCCACGGTCGTAGAGCTCATATTTATCCCTGTTGACAAAAACACTTCCGTTGCTTCCATAGATGATAGTGCCTCTTCCTGCTCCGTAGGTACGGTATCCATTTCTGCTTTTTCCATCCCACTTGATCACTTTTTCGTCTGCAAACTTGTAAGTAGCTTCCATGGTATCGTACATCTCCCAGCCATCATTCTGAAAAGCTGTTTTCAAGCCTTCAACATAAACCTCTTCAGGAAAATCCACATTTAGTGCCCAACGGGCTATGTCCAACTCATGGGTAGCATTGTTCCCCAACTCAGCAGTGCCGTAGTTCCATCCATACCAGTGCCAATTGTAGTTCCAGGTCTCTGCGGTGTAAGCTCTTCTGACAGCAGGTCCTTGAAATAGTTCCCAATCGAAACCATCAGGTACATCTACAGTTTGCTGGAGTGGAACCTTTCCACGTTGGTTGTTATAGAATGCGAGTGCTTTGTAGGGCTTGCCAATGATTCCATTCCTGATTTCCCTTATAACTTCTATGGACTGTATAGAAGATCGTTGCTGATTACCCATCTGAACAACTTTATCATATTTCTTTTGAGCGGCTACAAGTAGCTCGTTCTCCTCCATGTTATGACTACATGGTTTTTCTACGTAAACATGTTTCCCTTCCTTGAGCGCCATAATGGAACCAGGGGTATGCCAATGGTCCGGTGTAGCGTTAATGAAAGCATCTACCTTCCGGTCTGCTAAAACCTTCCTGATATCTGCGGCCAGCTGGGGTTGATGGTCGAGTTTTTCTGCAACGGTCTGTGCTGCTTTGGTGCGCTGGCGCTCCATTACATCACATAGGTACAGCAAGTCCAAATTGTTTGCTTTGTCATAGAACGACGGGTAGAAGGCGTTCACTCTTCTGCCCAACCCTGCGATTGCTACACCAATTCTGTCGTTAGCTCCGATTATCCGTTTATAGCTCTTCGCCGACAAATATGGGGTTCCTAAAGTGATTCCAACTGAAGTTAGCGCTGCCTTACGAACGAAATCTCTCCTTTTCTTATCCATATTACAATTCCTTGATCTTGATATTCTTATAAAAAACCTGATCTCCATGATCCTGAAGCAGGATATTACCCTTTGCTACTTCTCCAAAATTTGGCCAGTCTTTGTATTTACTGGCCGCTACCTGATCCCTCCATCGCTGGCCACTGCGGTTATACTTTACAACCAGCACACCATTGAGCCAATGTTCAACCTCTGCGCCTTTTACCACAACTCGTGCACGATTCCATTCATAGGGATAAGCCATCTTCCGGCTGTAGGGCAGCTCAGGATTATACTTTTGAGCACTTGCCGGCAGCAGGTCATATAGTGAGGCCAGCGTTCTATTGCCATTTTTACCCATTTTGGCATCAGGATGGAGCTTATCGTCAAGTATTTGAAATTCACACCCTATTGATGAGCCTTTACCTTTATTTAATTCCGTATCCACAAAATATTTTATCCCACTGTTTGCTCCCTCAGTAAATTTAAAATCTACTTCCAATTCGAAACTACCATACTCATCCGTGGTAACAATATCTCCCCCATTTTCGGACTCTTTCCCCCCTGCATCCGCCACAATCAACATACCATCTTCCACAGACCAACCTTCATCCGGGAACTTATCTAGTTTGGCTCCCCGCCAACCTTTCGTTGTCTGACCATCCCAGAGTAATTTCCATCCTTCTGCCTTCTCTCTTTCCGTGAGCTGGTTGGTCAAAAAGCTCTTCTGGGGAATTGGGTTTTCTATTACTTTTTTATTCGCAGATAAGTTAGTTGTACAGATCTTAATATTCCTGAATTTAACCTGCCGACCGGCTAATTCCTTTTTCCCGTTAATGCTATGGACTTGCAGACCAATAAAACCCGCCGCATCTAAATCGTCCACCAGATCAGCAGTTTGCACATCATTTACCCAAATCTGCAAATCATTACCTATTGCTTCAATGCGGTAATGGTTCCATTCATTGAGCTTGAAGGCAGTCCTTGCATCAGGATTACGCTCCAGACTATACAGCCATTTTCTTCTGGCTTCATCAAAAATGCCTCCTGTCCACCGACGATCTGACGGGTCCATTTCCATCTGATAACCGTGCACCCGACCGTCCTTGTAGTCGGGCTTGCTCTGAGCGCGGAACATGACTCCTGAGTTGGTCCCTTCCCCTAAGTATGCTTCGAATGTGAGGATGAAATCTGAGTATGACGCTTTGGTGCAGAGAAAAGTATTTGGAATAAATTGACAAAATTGTAACAAGAGAAAACCAAAAATGTCTGTAAGGAAGGCAATGAGATGCAGAAACCCAATAGTAC
>JBCCXH010000398.1:0-5075 GCA_039192005.1 Bacteroidota bacterium | reverse complement strand
CTGCCCAGGAGTTGACCGGATCACCATCTTCTGTTGCGTCTGTTCCTGCCAGAAAGGTATTATTGTCTTCAAATACCCCCTGATCTGCTTTTAGCCATAGCAGTAATGGCTGAGACAAGCCTCCGGGTTCATCTATATCTTGTACCGTAACCGTCCAATCTTCCGTATCATTGTTGCCCGCTTCGTCAGTGGCGACGATCGTCACTTCGTAGACGTTGTCCGTATTGGCATCTTCCGGGCTTTCAAAATCCCGGGCTACCATAGATACCACTCCTGTACTACCATCAATGGTAAATTCAGCAGCATCCGTACCTCCTAAGGTATACGTGATGGTCCCGATAGGTGCATCTCCTGAAAGTGCAGGGGTCACGGAAGTGTAGGTGTCATTTTCGTCGACATTTGTACTTGCAATGGCATCGATGGTGAAGTCTATTTCGTATCCGAGTGTGAGGTACCGTGTTGCTCCTGAAGGGATCATACTGGTAGAAATGCCGCTAATGGTGATTACGCCGCTGTTGTTTGAAAAGGTCAGTCCCGCAGTTTGTACGGTCGCATTAGAAAAGTCTCCATCGTCATCAATCAGGAGCGATAACCGTGTAGGGTCGATGGCATTGAGTCCATCATTTGCAGCTAATTTGATATCGAGGTTGAAATTATCGGAAAAGTTGGTATTGACGACTTTCCACTCCCGTGCGATCCGAGCTCCCGCAGCAGTTGGTTTTTCACTCACGTTGGGGATGGTGACAAATAGTTCGGCTCCATTATGGCCCAAAACAATCGATGAAAGATCGTTAGTAATGCTTCCCGCGTTGGTTGCGTTGGTCACCGCCAGGGTGCTTACGTAGATACGGGTAGAATCATCGGTTGTTTTTGATTGCTTTTGGAATAACCCTCCTGCGGCGTCCCTGGCCAGGCCGATGATGTCAGTGTCATAGGTACCATCTGCTGGCCAGATGTCTAATCCACTACTATTAACGTAGGGGATGGTATTGTCTAATGTTACTCCATATTTTAATGCCAGATAAGATTCGATTTTTTGTCGCTCTGTTACGGAAAGTTGGTCGTCGATGATGATCAGTTCGGCAAGTTTTCCATCGAAGCGACGTCCGCCATCGAAACTGATCCTGGCACTCTTGGACTGCTGACCAATGGTCACAGGACCTGGGGTTGGTGCATGATCGGGTGTAGCCGAAACCTCGGTACTCGTTAACCCGGCCAGTGTGATACTGGTATTGTCAATAATTTCCCCATTTAATCGCAGTTCCTGACGGTTTCCAAAAATGTAATCGATGCCTACCAAAGTTTGGTTTAATACCTGAGAAGCCAGCGGTCCGAAGTCTCTTTGAACACCGCCAAAGTTCGTGGGACTATTGTACATATAGTAGTCGGATCCAAAAGTAAATCCAAAACTAGTGGTGGAAAATCCTCCTTGATCAAAAACGAAAGCCCTCCTTTTAGAAGCATTATCATCCGGTTGCAGGATTGCATACATCACCAGACCGGTACCCGTACTTAATACATAATCATTAGCGAAATCGAGTCCATCATCTATCCCGTCAAATTCAATGGCCGGATGGTAATTGATCCCATTGGAAAGGAAAGTAGGAGGGGTTCCCAATTGTTGAGACGTGGCTGCATTGGTCATGGCCCCGGATTGATCTGCCCAGGAGTTGACCGGATCACCATCCTCCGCTACGTCTGTTCCTGATAGAAACGTATTGTTGTCTTCAAATACGTCCTGATCGGCTTTTAGCCATAATATCGTGGGTACGGAAGTGCCTGCCGGTTGTGCGAAGCCGGGTATCGTTAAACTTACGATCAACAGAAGAAGTAAAAGTCCTTTTTTCACTGGAGGTGGTTGAAATGATTAAATTTTTTAGACAATTCTAATTTTAAATTGCACATTGTCATATGATAATCACGAAAATATGATTGACTGCTTGGATAGTCCAATTTTTTCGATTAACTGACCAAAGTCACCCATGGATTTAATAAGCAATTGGTTGTGTATTTGTTTTTTATCGAAGAATGGTCACGAAACCGTGATTTTGGTCGGTTTAATTTTGATCTGTAGTACGGTTGCTGGTCCTCAAATAGGCTTACATCTTGTATGTTTCAATGTACCGGTCTGGAAAGAGTGGCGGGCTTGTTCGTTTGCAGAAGCAAACGGGACGGAGTAGGGCATAAAAAAAGCTTTCCATTTTTTAGAAAGCTTGTTTCATATCTATGAATCAGCGCAACCTTTTATTCGATTACCTGAAGATGTGATTTTTTTTATACGTAGCGTACTTTAGCTATAAGTGACGGCATTCACCGCTTCTATGGTACGCTTAACATTAGGTAGCACTTCCTCAATTAAAGTAGGTGCATAAGGTAAGGATACGTCTTTATTGGTAATTCGATGTATCGGAGCATCCAGGTAATCAAACGCGTTTCGTTGAATGTAATGACTTAGTTCGGCAGAAATGGATGCCAGTGGCCATGCTTCTTCTACAATGACTAACCTATTTGTCTTTTTTACAGACTCAATGATGGTTGGGTAGTCAATTGGTCGTACGCTTCTTAAATCGATTACTTCGGCACTTTTTCCTTCTTTAACCAACTCTTCTGCTGACTCCATCGCTACTTTCATCATTTTTCCAAAAGACACAATGGTCACATCGGAACCTTCTCTGACGATGTTCGCCTTACCTATTTCCAGTAGGTATTCTTCCTCAGGAACTTCTCCTTTATCTGCATACATAACTTCTGACTCCATAAAAATGACCGGGTTATCATCTCTTATGGCGGTCTTAAGCAGTCCTTTTGCATCATAAGGGTTTGACGGAACGACGACTTTTAGACCTGCAGTATTGGCATACCAATTTTCAAAGTTTTGAGAGTGTTGTTGGCTCAACTGTCCTGCATTTCCTGTAGGACCTCTGAATACGATCGGCACATGGTACTGTCCACCGGACATGGATAGCATTTTCGCAGCACTGTTGATTACCTGATCGATGGCTACCAATGAAAAGTTGAAGGTCATAAACTCTATGATGGGTCGCAGCCCATTCATCGCAGCTCCAACCCCTACACCAGCAAATCCTAATTCCGTGATAGGCGTATCAATGACTCGCTTAGGACCGAACTCGTCCAGCATTCCCTGGCTCACTTTGTATGCGCCGTTGTATTCCGCAACTTCTTCTCCCATTAAAAAGATGTCTTCATCTCTTCTCATCTCTTCGGTCATCGCCTCGCCAAGGGCTTCTCTAAACTGGATTATTCTCATAGGTAAATTTTTAGGATCGCTAAATTAGTTTCGGAATGGAAATAAAAAAAGTCCCGCTTTAGGCAGGACTTTTTATTTATGATAATTTTTTAATTTTTATTTGACTGCTTCATTGACTGCGTCAGCAAAATTTGCAAATTCAAGGTCGTTAAGTGCTTTATCTTTTAGAGAAGGTTCTGCATCTACGGCTTTTTTCAAGTTTGATCCAACGCCATCTGCGTCATCACCTCTCGCTGATGATACCGCCATCAGGTAAAAAGCAACACTTGTCAGGTCACTTTCGTCAGAAACCTGGCTGAATGCACTGCTTGCCTGAGAAGCGTCACCGCTTAATAAAAATGCAAGACCTTTATCGATGTTTGCAGCATCGTTTAGTTCTGCAGAAGCGAAAGAAGCTTTTGCTTTACCATAGTCACCCATTCTCACTTCCAGAGCACCTTTCATTGCACTTACTTTAGAAGATACGTCGTTTGATCCGCCGTTAGCTTCACCAAGAGTTGCGTAAGCTTTTTCGTAATCCATCTGCATGGCCTGAAGTGCTCCCATGTTTGCTTTAACAACAGCAGATTCCGCATTTTTATTTGCTGCGATCTCAAGTTGAGTAGCTGCTTCGTCCAACTTGTTCATTTCAAGGTAAGTAGCACCTAAGTTGTTGTGTGCTTCCCATGCGCCTGTGTTATCAGCAGCTGCTTTGTAGATAGCCGCTTTTTCTTCTAAAGAAGGAGTTAGTGTTGCGCTAAATAGTAATTCTTCATTTGAAAGTGTATCTGCTTCTGCCTCTCCGTTGGTGATCGCTTTAGCTAGTACGGCAATTTCAGCGTTAGATTTTTTAGGCTTAACCGTAAGTACTTCTGTTTTTGCTGATCTTAAACCAGGGTAAACGTTATCAAATACTTTCTTGTAAGAAGAAATCTTTTGCATTTCCTTCTCTTTATCTTCAAATGTGCCGGTACCGTTTACAATGTTCATGTATTGTTCTTTTTCGGTATCGTCTATTCCATCGTATTCTGAAATAGCTGTTCTGAATGCATTCCAATCCTGAACAACTGGCTTAAGGATAAATTCGATCGAATCGGCAGCGCCTTTGTAATCGTAACGATCCATTCTTGCCCGGTAATAGGCTTCGATTGTTTTTGCCCGATCTTCTGATAGGTCTGTGTTGATTGTTTCTGTACCTTCAGGAGAGTGTGTACCTGTGATGGAAACAGTTCTTGTTACATTTTTCTCAGCGATGAATGCGCTTAGTTCATCTCGCTTTGATGCATTTGACTTTCCGTCGTATTTCAATGAGGTTCTAAGGTTGGAACGTCCCTGGTCGAAATAGAAATCAACATTGGTAGGAACAAGTTCCTCTCTGTCATCGTAACCGTGCTCTGCGTAAGATGAGAACGCTACGTCTTGTACCCACTGAGAAGTGAGGATTAAACCTTGAGCTACAGGTAATCGATCTGAAGTTTTAGACTTTCCGTTTCGGGTATCTGTTGCAACACCTTCAATGTAAAGGGTGCCGGGGTTCATTCCGTCCACATATGGAAATTCGAAATTTTCACTTTTTCTGGATGTTGTTGTTGAGCTGTTAGGGAAGTCTTCAGCTTTAAACTCTACCGAACCAACAGCAACCTCCTGATCTCCGTAGGTATATATTGTGTTTAAGGTAAAGCTGGTATTAGCTGGAAGAATCTTTGGCGGAAGCACAGCGGACATTTCGAAAGGCACATCGCCACCGTGAACCTCAAGTGGGTTAGGGTTCACCTGAAGATCATTTTCCTGAGCCAACTTAATCATTTTATTCAGCTTACAGCCGGGG
>JBCCXH010000397.1:0-5086 GCA_039192005.1 Bacteroidota bacterium | reverse complement strand
GAAACTTCTACTTCCGCTACTTCCATCAGACCAAGGGGGTTGATGTCCGTTAGTTTTACCCGCTTGATTTCGTTGATCAACAATGGGTCGTATTTCGCAGTTACACGGATGTAGTTCTCGGTAAATCCTTGCATCATTCCATCTTCAACATCATCTTCAAAAAGTACCTCGACTTCTGTTGCTCTATTTTGCTCGTAGAAGTACCGTTTCTTTTTCTCAGATAGTCCGCGAAGCATCTTTGACCGTTGGTTTCGCACTGCATTGGGAACGATGCCGTCCATTTCGATGGCTTTGGTATTAGGACGTTCCGAATAAGTGAAAACGTGTAGATAGGACACATCCAGTTCGTTAAGGAAATGATAAGTTTCTAGAAATGCTTCTTCTGTCTCTCCCGGAAAACCAGTAATCACATCCACTCCAATGCAGCAGTGAGGCATGAGTGCTTTGATTTTTTCCACACGACTTTGATAAAGATCAGTCAGGTAACGACGATTCATCTTTCGTAAAATTTGGTCACTTCCCGACTGAAGCGGAATGTGGAAATGAGGAACGAACCGTTTGGACCGCGCTACGAAGTCAATGATCTCATTAGACAACAGGTTGGGTTCGATGGAAGAGATCCGAAAACGATCGATCCCCTCTACTTCGTCCAATCCCCGAATCAAATGAATGAATTTCTCTTTTCTTCTTCCATTCTGAATGCCAAAATCCCCAATGTTCACACCGGTTAGCACCACTTCTTTTACCTCCGTTTTGGCGATCTCCTCTGCCTGCCTGATGATGTTATCAATGAGGTCACTACGACTTTTGCCGCGAGCTAGCGGGATGGTACAAAAGGAACAGCCATAGTTGCAGCCGTCCTGTACTTTAAGAAACGTTCGTGTCCGGTCAGCGATGGAGTAAGAAGCGTGATAAGAGGTTGCCTTTTTTATTTCGGAAGCAAAAACGCCCCCTTTGGTAAAGTCATCGAGGTAATCGAATAAACGGAATTTTTCCGCCGCTCCCAATACAGCATCTACGCCTGGAATCTCGGAAATCTCTTTGGGCTTAAGCTGGGCGTAGCACCCGATAATCGTAACGAAGCTTTCCGGTGAGATTTTCTTTGCCTCTTTTACGATCTTTCGACATTTCTTATCCGCATTTTCAGTTACGGAACAGGTGTTGACAATGAAAATATCAGGTTGTGCCGTAAAGTCTACCTTTTGGTAGCCCCGATCTTCAAACATTCTGGAGATAGACGAAGTCTCCGAATAGTTCAGTTTACATCCTAAGGTATAAAAAGCAACTTTTTTCATTGGGAGCGCAAAGTTAGCGGGA
This sequence comes from Bacteroidota bacterium, assembly GCA_039192005.1. Classification (GTDB taxonomy): domain Bacteria; phylum Bacteroidota; class Bacteroidia; order Cytophagales; family Cyclobacteriaceae; genus Ekhidna. The sequence continues at coordinate 3,769 of JBCCXH010000397.1, read as the reverse complement.
TAAAGTTGATTTTTAGAATAAGTAAAAAACTTCCTAAAATGACTCGATGAACGTTTGTGGCGTATAGACCGGAATCGTTGAGGTAAATCCCTGGTAGTCTTTTATGTTTCTGGAGATGAAATAGTCCAAGCCATTATGCAGCGCGATGTGGTACTGAATGGCATCCTCTTTGTCTTTAAAATTAGAATTCATAGCTTGAAGAATAACATTCTTATTTGAAGAAGAAACTCGACATAAATCAACAAACTTTTGAATTTTCAGAAGCGCATGATCAATTTTATGAGAATGAAAAGACAGATAAATGAGGTTAGTGATAATGCTTTCTGAAATATGAATGTAGATCTCACCTCGTTCCAACTTTTCAATAAGTTTTAATGATTGGACATGATGTGGCGTTCTTTTCGATACAATGTCAAAAGCTATATCAGTATCTAAAAAAACATCAAGCATACTTATTTTCCCAATATTCTCTTATTAGCTCTTTATCACTCTTCTCTAAAGTTTCTGTAGGCTCAGCTTTTTCAATAAGCTTTAAGAAATCTGCGGCTTTGACTTGTTCGTCCGATTTTTGAATTTTTAGATCATCCTTTTCAAAGGCTTCTTCAAAAAGCTGAGAAACGGATACATTTCGTTCCTTTGCGATTTTCTTGGCACGCTGAATGATATTTTTCCGAACCGTAAGTGTCAACTTCGTTTTCATAAATACGTGTTTTTATAAAGATACGTGTTTTTGTGTGTAGTGTTCAACGATTTTAGATAGAAGTTATTGAGGCTACTTTTTCTTCTGGTATGCTGCTATTATCCTCAGTTCAAAAAACACGAAAAGGATACTCCGGGTGATCATTGCGAGGTTTTATTCAATCACCGTCATCAAAAAAGGAATAAAATACTTTCCTTACCGGATAAACCAAATGTTCACTCACCGACTTCGTCGATGGCTTTTTTGATCACGTCAACGGATGACAAAAACCGGCCTTTTTCGTCTTCGTCCATCGAAATATCGAGTACGTTTTCTACACCTTTATCGCTAACTACGGAAGGAAGCGAAACGGCTACGTCCTGAACACCAAAAGGACCATCTAAGACCGTAGAGACGGTAATGATTCTTCGCTCACCTCTCAAGATCCATTTTAAAAGGGTGGCGGTTACCAATCCAATCGCATGGTTGGTCGCTCCCTTACGCTTAATGATTTCATAAGCAGCCGTTCTTACCTGTTCACCAATGGTGTGTTCATAGTGCACATCCCAATCTTTCCACTCGCGAAGATTTTCTCCCCCAATGGTGGCTTTAGACCACAGCACAACTTCTGAATCTCCGTGCTCCCCTACGACAAGTGCATGGATACTTCTTGGGTCCAAATTGAGTTTCTTTCCGGTGATTTCCCGAAGCCTGGCCGTATCGAGCATGGTCCCTGTCCCAATCACCCTGCCTTTTGGTAGTCCCGAGAACTTTTGGTAGAAATAAGTAAGCACATCCACCGGGTTGGCAACGATAATAAGGATGCCCTGATAGCCTTGCAGTTCCGTTGAGATGTTCCTGGCAATGTTGATGTTGTCTTTCAGCAGGTCAAGTCGGGTTTCATCAGGACTTCCACCACGACCTGCGGTGATAACGATGGCTGCACAATCTTTCATTTCCCGAATGGTGGTCGCTTTTACGGTGGTGCCTGGGTAAAAAGAGGATCCATGATTGAAATCCATCGCTTCTCCTTCGGCCAGCCCTTCCCGGGCATCATTGAGGAGCAGTTCGCTACCTACTCCCTGATGCAACAGAGAGGAAGCGACGCTGGCACCCACCCATCCCATTCCAATAATTCCGATGCGGCTATTCTTCACGGTACCTAGTATTTTGCGGGAACACCTGCTCCTGGAGTTGTTTTCTTAATGAACTCCCTAAGGTGCTCATTAGAACTGATCAAATCTTCATTTCGTAAGTACATCATATGACCTGAACGGTATCCTTTAAAGGAAAGACGGCCTTTCATCTTTCCGCTAGGGTCGAGTTGCCACATGGTATACTTTGCGTCAAAGTACTTCGTTGCACCATCGTAGAAACCAGACTGGACCATCACGTGCAGGTAAGGATTTTGTGCCATCGCTTGCCTTAAGTTTTCGCCGGTATTGTTTTCACTCCTGTCCCAGGGATATACAGGCCCAAACATGTTGTATTTGACGTCCGTCTGAAAGTTGAGTACGTTCTTATAATAGTAGTTGATTGCCGGAGTAAATGCGTGCAGCCAGGAGGTCAGTTCGGAGTTGAAGTCCGGCTGTATACCCGCGTCCGTTTTATCAATGCCTTTATACCTGGAGTCCAGTCTGCCAATGGTAAAACCTTCTTCTCTAAGCAGCTCTTTCCAGAAAAAAGGAGCCGGTACGTCGAGGTTGTACTGCAAGATCACTTTTTGGGAGATCCCGGAGTAGCGAGCCATCATACCGGCAGCCGCATTACGCTCCTCAGATGTGACAAATCCGCCTTTAGCAAGGGTAGGCATCAATTCCTCAATGGCATATTTCTCTACTTCCGACAGGACGTCATCCAGATCTTTAGCTTGTAGTTCAGAAGGTAATTTCTTATGATACCACGCCGCCGCTGCAAAATAGGGCAACCTCAGCGAGGCACCAAGGGGACCTTCACGTCTTCCTTCCCCGGAGTGAATGCCCAGTTCGGTGGGTGAAACAAGAATCACCCCATTCAGGTACATCCATTGACGGTTTTGCAACTCCAGCGAAAGGCCGGATACCCTGGTAGTACCATAACTCTCTCCAATCAGGTATTTAGGAGACTCCCATCGGTTCATTCGGGTGATGAACGTATTGATCCACTCAGCTAAATAGCTAACGTCCGCATTGACACCAAAAAAAGTGCTTCGGTCCGTGTCTTTGTCCAAAATTCTGGAATAACCCGTATTGACCGGGTTGACAAACACAATATCCGCAACATCCAGAACGGAGTTGGGGTTGTCTTTGACCCCGTAGGGTTGAACAGGGTACCCTTCGTCATCGACTCTTAAAATTTTAGGTCCGGTATAGGCGAGGTGCATCCAGACGGAACCTGATCCTGGACCTCCGTTAAATGAAATTAAAATAGGTCGGGTTGCCCTGTTTTTCACATCTGACCTTTCATAGTAGGTAAAATGGACGGCGGCGATGGCTTCTCCTGCTTCATCCCATACAGGTTGAGTACCTGTTGTTGCCCGATAGGGGACAGGCTTTCCTTTAATAGTTACCGTATGGTTGGTGGCGACCGTCTCATCGGCACCGATGCTTCGACCATTCTTAGTGGCCATTTTTTCCTGAGCAACGGTAAATAATACAAGACAGGAAAACACAACGATATAAACTCTCTTCATTATCATCTTAGGATTTAGACCTCGAAAACTAAATCCATACCTCAAAATAAAAAAGTACAACCTGATGAGTTGTACCTTATTGATGTTCAACGGGAAGAGGACGTACCCGTCATCACTGTCAATGTTCTAAGACTCCGCAACTCTTCAATCTTCTTTCAACTTCAAGTTGCCGTAGCTGGAGTTAATTTTGATGACTTTTTCGGGATTTCCCTTTCCTATTTTCCCTTTGTATGAACTCCTGCTCGATTCCCTAACCTGATAGTGAAAATCCACATTTATGTCGGAGTCTGCTTTTATTCCCGCGTATCGGAACTCTGCATTGATGTCCGCGTTCACTTCCGGGTCGATGCCAATTTCATAAGACCCGTACTTGCCTTCAATGTCAATAGATGTGAAGTCTTTAGACAACCTTTCGATTT
>JBCCXH010000396.1:0-5127 GCA_039192005.1 Bacteroidota bacterium | reverse complement strand
TGAAATCAAAATACATGTAGGGTGCCAGCAGGTAGAGTATTCGGCTGCTCTGATCGGGAAACTGATACATCCCCTGCCTTACATGGGTCTCTTCCAGCCTCAGGTTCATGTCTTGCTGCTGAATTTTCACCGCCCTGATCGGAATTAAGCCCAGAGAGTCCGGATTTCTGTTGGTAATCCTGGCTCCTCCTACCGGGTACCCGGAGTAGATCAGTGGGTTGATCGCATTTTCAAAGTAGGAGTTCCCATCCAAATCCGCTGTTAGCTGAACCAAAGGCTTGTATTCCGTATATTGGTTTCCAATCAGCTCTTCTCCTGAGTACAGTTCATCGACGTTGACGTCGTTATTCAGATAAAGCCCGTTCCACAAAAAGGCAATTTCTCTGCTTGTGCGTGTAATCGCCCCGGTATTCATTTTAGACCGGAAAGAAGCATACTTGCTGGTTCGGAAATTTGTCTCAAAAATGGCTTTTTCCTGAAGCTGCTGTATCGAGCCTTCTGCGCGTCTGGAAGTGATCTCTGCGGCTCCGTCCCCTACGGAACGTGTTGCTGTTTTTATGTTTCTGTCAATGGCTCCTGAGGATTGGGCCGGGAGGTTCACCAGTTCAAATTTGTAAACCTGATCGGGAACCATCCCTCTGGGGAGGTTGAAAGCTACTTCTTTGTTTCCACTGGAGTAGCCGTAGTCAAAGTACCTGGACTGCCCGGACCTGACTTCTACAAAACGTCCTCTTTGCTCCCACTCTGCTCCTGCTTCAAACAAATACGGCTGGCCTTTCTTAAGCACAATGTAGCCGCTTAAATACTCGTCTTTATAAAAGTTGAGCTGATTGATCATGGGATAACTGTAGGCCACGTTCGTCAGAGGTATGTGATCCGGGGCTTCGCCACTTTTGAAAGAAGTGGTCATGTATTCGGTATACTTCTTTCCATCCACAATCACGGCCTGCCACCTGCCACTCCGGTACTCTTCAAAACTGACCTGTACCTCGGCCATTAACTTTTTCTTAGGAGGAAAGATATCATGTGCATTAAAGGCTGCCACGTTATTGTCCACATTGAGATCAATCACACCTGGCAATACCCTTGTGGCATCTTTGACACGGAAGTAATCCAGCTTTGCCCGAAACTTTTTAAGCTTTTCATCATAATCCACCATTTCAAAGACTTCATTCACTGCGAGGTTAAAAACGGCCTGTGGAGTAGCGAAGACGCTTACGTCCGATTCGCCATCGGTCGGGCTTACATCGGCGATGACCTGAATGGTCTCCATCACACTTCCTTCCTGCTGTAGCCGACATTCTTCACCAAGCGTCACTTCAAAACGGCAGTTTCCTTTCACCAGGCCTCCCATGACTCTGAAACGCCCCCCGACAATGCCTTTCATCCAGAACGGGTTCGGAAGTTTTGCCTGTAAGACAGCCGCGGCGCCAATACTTAAGATCTTCAGGCTTTTCCTTCTTCCAAAAACTTTCACCCGAATGCCTATGGAGCCATCGAAATAGGCATAGGCCTGACCGTTGGCATACCAGCCATTGACCCCAAGTGATCCCCTTCCTAAACATTGTGCGTCTCCATAATTTTTGAGCATCACATCAAACCCGGCACCTGCTCTGAACCTGGCGTAAAACATGAGGAAGGTCAAATCACCGGTATCTACTGCAAAGGAGGAACCGAAACCAATGCCCGCCCCGTTGCCGAGCGCATTCAGGTCATTCATGTAGCTCAGGTCCACACCGCCCAATATTTCCGAAACCTCATCCGGAGGTGGTGGACTGCCCGGTATGGAAGTCCCCATCACAAAATAAGAGGTAAGGGACGCCTTGATCGGACCAATCCCGGTAGAAAGGCCAATCCTATCTGTAGGTGTACCGATGTAGATGTACCAATCGTCTTGTCCAAAATAAAACTCGACCCATCCGGCCCTGCCACCGGGACCTACTCCCTGGATGATGCCTCCGGCAACATTGACATAGGCTTCGAATAGTCCATACAATGATTTGTTTTCAAAGTCCAGCTCTACAAAAGCATGTGCCGAGATGGACCCCTGTTCTCCTGCCGCCTCTCCTATTTGCCCATAGATATTAGTGAGTGTCTGGTCTTCTTCCTTGTTTTGGGCGATCATCCCTGCTCCCGGAAGCCCACCAGCGGCTTTCTCCTGTTTGGCCACGGCATCTCCCAACATTTTCGCTTTGTCTTTCAGGGCATTTAAGTTTTCGCCCATTGGAGGTACCATGAAATAAATGTTGCCCTTAAAGGCAATGTACCTTACCCCGCCTCCCTGAAAAAAGGCTATTTCAAACCCTGCTTCTCCATTGTAGGAAGATTTCTCACCTGTAGACGCAAAAGAGATGGAGGCCTTCAGACCCAATCCATGATTTTCTTTTGGTGCATAGGTGATCCCCGACCTGGTTTTACCCAGTTCGCTACCTCCTTCCATATCGATCCCCATCCGCTGGTAAGCACCACCCGCAAAGCCGGTAATGTCTACTCCCGGGACAATGGTGACTCCCGCCGGGAGTTTCACACCTGCATCAAAATACCAATACCTGTAGCCGTCTACGTTTCCAAAGATGGCAGTTGATTCCACAGTGAGGCTTAACGAGTGAATGGTGGCCTGAACCTGACCGTTGAAACCGTCGCCATAAACGGCGTCATTTTTATAAAAAATAAGCCTTCCGTTGATATCAAAGGCACCGGTTTTTATGTCGAGGCCAATCTCGTGTACCTGAAACTTATGAAACTTCCATTTCAACTTTCTCTCTTTGACCTGCTTTCCGACCAGTGTTACTCCTGCGTCACCTGAAAAATTCTCGGTGACATTCACCAACAAATCGAAATCCAGTGCCGATTGATTATCGGACAGGCTCCTGAAACCAATGTTTTTTATTTGTACTGGAAAATCCGACAGGGCTTGCTCAGCAACTTCTGACCCAAAGGAAAAATAGTCTGCCTGCAAATAGGGCTCGACCGTCTGTACCTGGAGGTTTTCAAACTGGATATCTGCCAGACTCATTCCTTTGTTACCGGTTTTTATACTCATGGAACCGTACAAGTTGGCTTTAGGGAGGAATTTGTCGTCTTTTACTACCACTTCTACGGAAGAATTGGGAAGCAACGCCACTTCGCTGGTTTTAAACATGGGAAAATTTAGCGTGTCATTCATGGCGACCGAAAACTCATATTCGTTATCGGTACTGATCAGCGCGGTGTATTCAAACGATTTGTTTTCGTTCGTGATCGGAATCACCAGCTCGCCTTCAAAGCCACCGGATAAAAGCTGGCTGGATTGGAAGTCGAGAAAGATATAAGACAGGGAATACGCCCACCCATTCAGATCCCCTTCGTCTTTGTTGATCAGGTTTTCGCCATCGATAAATCCGGTAAACCCACTTCGGTCTATGATCATGTTGTTACCGGAAAACCGGGTCCGCTCGTTTGCTCCTCCTTTGTTAAAATGGCTGGGTAACCTTACGCTCAGGTCCCTGATGTAAAAACCACGCCACGTCTCGGTGTTTTCTGCCAGGCCGGCTTCGAAAAGGTAGTTTTCTGGAAAGCTAATGGAGGCGGAGTTTCTGTAATCGGAATAATCAAACACCGCATTGCTTACCGTAAACCCCATTCCATCGACACCATTTACCTGAAAATCAGGTAAGGAGACTTCCACAAGAAAATCATTCCAATCGGTAAAGGACGTTTTAAAAGAGGTGGTCACCCTGCCGGGGCCTTTTTTTCCTCCGGGCAAATCAGGAACGATAAAATCCCGCGAAAAGAGAATGTCAGCATCAATACTCATCTTCTGAAACCCATCACAATTAAAGCTTATGGAGGTTTCTCCATTTCCTTTCAGAATCAATAAAGTCTTATCATTGAACGGAATGGGGTAATCGCCTATCAACTGCATCTTACCGTCTTCAGGTTCGATGCCTCCCTTTTTAGAAAACCGAATTCCTGATCCTCTGAATGCGATGGACCTACCGGAGGTCGGCAACGTAAACATCATGTAGGTGGTCAGGTACGCTCCATCCGACTTTAGCTCAATACTATCAATCAGAATGGTGTAATTAAGGTTACCGATCGTTTTATTGATGCCAACAGGCAGCTCCAACAAGCTGGTCTCGTCCAGGTAGTCTACATAACGTCTCGCCTCACGGACTTTGTCAAATACGGCCTGGGCATGAGACCTGAGTTTGGCAATTTTACCTGTAACAGTGGTGTCCTCGTATGCTTGTGAAGTCAGCATGTCCGATTCCACCAACGATGCGGACGCTGCAAAATGATCCAGTGATTCGAAAGACCTGAAAGCCCCTATCTCTTCTATACTTTTTTCGGTACGCTCTTTTTCTTTCGAAACGTAAGACAGCGTATCGTATTCGGCTCCCATTGTATCAAAGCATACAAGGGAAATAAATAAAAGTGACAAGGCATTAAGGAATGGATTCCTTTTCATGGCAAATGGTGCGGTTAGTTAATATGAAATCCTGTACCTCCATCATCTTCATGACAACAAAAAATGGTGAAGAATACTGGTAGTTCACGCAACGAATGGATACGCGATTTTTTTTATATCTACTTATATTTCGTTATTCAAGCTACAGAAATATTATCAATTGACATCAATTTCAGGCTGGTTTCCTCCAACACCCCCCTTTTTTCTATGCGAAATGGCACCAATAGGTCAGACACCTTGATCAATCCCTCATTATTCGACCCTTTAATTGGTTTAGCACAAATAATACACAGAATTATCATATTTTCCCTGTGTCTGGTGTAAGATTTCTTCATGAACCCCTTTGTATCCGTGTAGGTAACCGGATTCGAAAAGTCTTGAGGCCCTGCCGGACTTACTGTCGCCATTTCTGAAACGGTAATATTAGGGATAAAACCTCCGTTCCTCCGGGAAAAGTAGCCGTTACAGGCTCATCAAAGCCTGAATTATCTTCGGTAGTGAAAACAAAACCAAGGATTTCGTTCGCTGCACTCCTGGTGACTTCTTCGTCTTCGGTACAGCCAAAAATAGTGATGAATACTAGCGGTATAAGCAGATAATTGATGCGTGATCTTTTTTTCATTTACTTTAGTTTTTAATCAAACAGCAAGAGTATTATCAATTGACATCAATTTTAG
>JBCCXH010000395.1:0-5142 GCA_039192005.1 Bacteroidota bacterium | reverse complement strand
GATCACACAAAAAACAGGGTTTAAAACGCCACTAAACTTCTTGAAAAAGGATCAGGATTTGATGAACTCAAATAAGTCCGGCCCGCCTTGAACACCGGTTTTTTTCTTACCTGATTTTTTTAGCAGTCCGGTCTGAAGCATCTTCTTTCTGAAGTTCCGTCGGTCCAGCTTTTGGTCGAGTAAGGCTTCATAAAGGTACTGCAGCTCGGTCATCGTAAATTTAACGGGTAGCAGTTCGCCAAGAGTCAGGCGTTCTTTGACGTTGGACTTAAGTTTAGCAAGTGCATCTACCGTGATTCTTTCGTGGTCAAAACCCATCTCCGGGAGCTCATCGAGTCGAAACCAACGGATCTCTCCCGCATATTTATCCTCGATGATGGGATGGTTTTCCGGCTTGATGAGTCCATAATGTGAAATGGTAATGACTCGTTTTACCGGGTGCCTGTCCGTTTCGGTATAGCATTGGACTTGTTCTTGGTGAACACCCTGGATCCCCGTGAGGGTAAACAAGACGTAGTTCACTGCTTCTTCAGCGGTTTGTCCTTTTTTGATAAATCCTCCGGGCAGCAACCAATATCCTTTGAACGGGTCGGTAGCCTTTTGAACGAGAAGCAGCTTTAATACGCCATCCTGAAAACCGAATACCGCGCAGTCTACGGTTACGGAGCATTCGTACGTATTTTTTGTTACGTGGACATTTGTTATTTCCAGGTCCGACATCTTCTCATTCACCTTCGTGCTGCAATGCTAATGAGCGCAAAGTTAAACCGTCCCTTCTATGCCTGTGACGTCACGTTGATTTTTTGATGCCAAGTTCCAGGCCGCGGAGTTCGGCAAGCCCTCTTAACCTGCCTATTGCAGAATACCCAGGGTTGGTTTGTTTGGTCAGGTCGTCCAGCATTTGATGCCCATGGTCCGGCCGATACGGCATCCTTACGTCTTCCCTCCCGGCTTTTATCCGCCTGCTTTCTTCGTTTACCAACGCTTTCATAACGCCGTACATGTCTACGTCTCCTTCCAGGTGATCTGCTTCGTAAAAATTTCCGTCTTCGTCACGCTTCGTTGCCCTCAGGTGAATGAAATTGATGCGGTCGCCCAGTCGCTGAACCATTCCTACCAGATCGTTATCGGCTCTTACACCGAACGAGCCGGTACAAAAGCAAAGCCCGTTGGTTTTTGAATCGTAGGCCTTCAAAAGCTGACCGGCATCTTTCTCGGTGCTCAACACACGTGGAAGTCCCAAAATCGGAAAGGGGGGATCATCTGGATGAATCGCCAGCAAAACACCAGCCTCTTCTGCGACAGGTGCTATTTCCTTGACAAAGGTGTAAAGATTGTCCCTTAATTGCGCATCCCCTATTTCATTGTATTCGTCCAGAACTTTTTGAAATTGATGAAGTGTGTACCCTTCTTCGGAACCGGGGAGGCCGGCAATGACATTGCTCACCAACTGACTTTTTTCCGATTCGGATAGTCCACTGAAAACCACTTCTGCACGTTTGATTTGTTCGTCTGAATACAGCGCCTCCGCTCCGGGTCTTTTAAGAATGAACCGTTCAAAAGCCACGAACTGGTAGAAATCAAAACGCAATGCGCGCGAGCCATCCGGCAACTGATAAGACAGGTCCGTTCGTGTCCAATCCAGTACTGGCATGAAATTGTAGCATACCGTATCTACTCCACACTTCGCCAGGTTTCGAATGCTTTCTTTGTAGTTCTCGATGTATTGAGCATAGTTTCCTACCCGCTTTTTAATGTCTTCATGAACGGGAATACTTTCCACCACTGACCAGGATAGCTCATGAGATTCAATTAATTGTTTTCTTTCAAGAATCTTGTCTTCGAACCACACTTCCCCATTCGGGATGTCGTGGAGGGCAGTAACAATTCCGGTCGCACCGGCCATCCGTATGTAGTCGAGTGAGACGCCGTCTTTCGGCCCGAACCATCTCCATGTTTGTTCCATTGCTTTCTATTTTTAAACTCCGCTAAATGCACTAAACCCACCATCGATGGGGATCACGACTCCCGTAACAAATGACGCATCATTGGAACACAGCCAGGTCAACGTTCCCAGGAGGTCTTCTGGTGTTCCAAACCTTCCCATTGGTGTATGGTCAATGATGGTATTTCCTCTGGCTGTCAGGTCACCGTTTTCGTCCGTCAGCAATGACCTGTTTTGGTCCGTCAAAAAGAAGCCTGGGGCCATCGCATTCACCCGTATGTTAGACTTGGCAAAATGCACTGCCAACCATTGTGTAAAATTACTGATTGCAGCCTTCGCTCCGCTGTAGGCAGGTATCTTGGTTAGCGGTCGAAAAGCATTCATCGACGATATATTGATGACCGAACACCCATCCCGCCCAATCATCTGCCGGGCAAACACCTGGGTAGGCAGCAACGTACCGATGAAGTTCAGGTTGAAAACAAACGAGATGCCCTCCGGGTCCAAATCGAAAAATGACGTCACCTCTTCCCTTTCTTCATCATTTATTTCAAAATGCGTCTTTGAGGTGGTTCCTTTTGGGTGGTTTCCGCCGGCACCATTGACCAGGATATCGCACGAGCCAAATGCCTCCATGACACGATCGCCAGCTTTTCGGATGCTTTCCATCTCCAGGACGTTACACTCAACGGCCATCGCCTGCCCTCCTTCGTCCATGATGGAGTGGGCAACCGATTGGGCATTTTCAAATTTTAGATCTAAAATGGCCACGCTCGCTCCTTGTCTTGCGGCCTCCCTGGCCATGGCGCTGCATAATACCCCACCTCCTCCGGTGATGACCATGACCTTATCTTTTAATTTTTGAGATTCACTCATCCATCTGCTTTTTTGCGTAATTTATACGCAGTTTTTTTAGAATAAAAATTTAACTGAAAGCAAGGAAGAGGTGTATCTATTTTTTGGGCATGGGGGAGGCCACCTATCTGCTCTTCGTTCACCCTGAACAGATTCCGTTTTAACAATTCTATTTAGTTTTTTAATTTCCCGGAGATGATTGACGCAATTAATGAGTCCTGGAAATGGATGCAAATTGTAGCGACGGATGTAGTGGCTACGAATTCGTTTGGAAACGTAATTTTCCGTGATGATAAAGACAAGTTTTGGAGGATCTGCCCCGAAGAATTGAGCTGCAGTTTGATTGCCCTGGATAAACAGGGGTTTGAGGAACTTAGGGAAAAGGAAGCGTTTAAACTCGGTTGGGAAATGGAAGAACTCACCAAAGCAGCAAAGGATAAACTAGGGGATCCGCCTCCCGGAAGTACGTACTGCCTGAAGTTTCCTCCCGTACTCGGCGGTCTCTACGATGCTGCAAATCTTGGTGTAATTGCTCAGCAAGAGTTAATCAAATTCAGTGGAAAGATGGCTTTTCAAATCAAAGATTTACCGGACGGCGCGAAGATCAATATCAACATGCAAGACCTTTTTTTGTAAGATCAATAGGTGGATCTGACGGTAGAAAATCCCCTACTTTGACCGCCTCAGGCTTTCTTAGTACCTTTCCCCAAAAAAACCAGAATGAGAACCTACCAACTTCTTTTCTGTTTTGGGTTGGGTTGCGCCTTGTTTTCATGTACACCAAATAATTCGAAAACATCCAAAACAGAAACTGTCGCCGAGAATGTAGCTAAAAGTCCAGAAGAACTCATTTTCGATGACGGAAATGAATCACGCTTGAAAGAAGAACTGTTTTTTCACCTGAGAGAACAAGTAGTTAACGTGGATGAGTATACGTTTGTGAAGTTCGAAGAACTACGTCTTAATGGGCTTCAGTTTGAGTACCATGCCATTGTTACAGATATTGATCTGCTCACTCCAATTGCTACCGACTTTCATGAAAGGAAACCAAAGATCATATTGGCAAGTTATGTGGAGAAAACCAAGGATCAGGAAGATTGGTATAATTATGAATATGCCGATACCATTAAAATCACCGGATCGCTTAAACTATTGGAGTCTTTCTCCTCAGGATCCGAGACCCGGGGAAAGGAAGTAAATGTGCTCATTACGGCCGATTTCTCAAAGTCGTATGAAAACTCCGATTCCTATAGTGGACCCAAACGGATTTTAGATGCATATCCAGTGCAACAAAACCTTATCGTCCGGTTAAATGAGCCAAGAATATATCCCAAGTCCATGCTATACTTAAAAGCACGAGTGAGTGAATTAACGGAAGAAGACCTTGCCGACCTGTCCAAGGATGAAATGGCGTATTTAAGAAATGAAATTTTTGCGCGGCATGGGCACACATTCAAGACCGATAAAATGAGGGTTTATTTTGAAAATCAAAGTTGGTATGATCCGTTTTTTGAAAATGCGACAGATTTCCTCAACGAAATGGAGAAAAGGAACACTCAGTTCATTAAGTCGATGGAGTCTTAAACTCTTCGTCTTTTTCTTTGGGTGTAGCAATGGCTCAAACCCAGAGGCCAAAAGCCTTATCAACAACCTATTGGCGATTAAGGTAGATACTGTTTCCACTTTTTCAGATAGAAAACGTGTACTCACTCGAAACTATGCGGCTAAACACTATGGAAAAGATACGTACCTAATGGATCAACCAAAAATGATTGTGGTTCATCATACGGTTATTCCTACATTAAAACGCACGATACAGCTATTCAAGCAGGATCTCTTGTCAAAGAAACGAAAACACATTGGGCAGTTCAGCAAATTGAACGTAGGCATACACTACGTTGTGGACAAAGATGGCGCCATCTATCACCTACTTGCAGACTCGATTATGGCCCGACACATCGTTGGTTTTAATCACGTCAGTATAGGAATAGAAAATGTAGCCAAAAACAGTAGCGAATTGACGGAAGAACAAGTCATGTCCAATGCTTTGTTGATCGATCACCTCGCAAAAAAACATCCTTCTATCCAATATTTAATTGGGCATCACGAGTACAACCAAAAAGCACTTCCTCACTATGAGCTATTCTTAGCATTGGACAGTAATTACCTTCCTTATGATAAGTATGATCCCGGCCCGGGTTTTATGAAAAAGTTAAGGGGAAAGTTAAAGTCAGATTATGGATTGGCATTCGAAAAATAACTTGCCTCTCATTGCTCTTGGTTTCGGAGTATTGTCATTCGCTCTTCGTTTAATCGCCTTAAACCAGACGCCTTACCCTAAT
>JBCCXH010000394.1:0-5146 GCA_039192005.1 Bacteroidota bacterium | reverse complement strand
AGATAAACGACTTATGAGTTTTATGGTTGTGAAATTATAAAATATTGATAATTAAATACATACGATTTAATTTTTGAGATCATTTTGTGACATGACACTTGACTCGGTGCCCTTACTCCTTAGTAATATAGGGGTAGTTCTAGTTCAAGGGCTTTTATTGGCAAGGTACTTATTCAACTTCGTTCAGGTTTAAAGGTTTGTGAGTATTGGAGGTAATTTATAAGTCAGCAGCGCGGGGTGGCGGTAAGGGTGCAATAAAGACGTTTAATTTGTGCTAGATCTCCAAAACTGATCGTCATAACGCCTTTTGAAAGGAAGGCAAATGTGTTTATCCCGCCAAGAAGCCAGCTGATACCAAGTGTTGAAACCTGCCGCTGAGATGATCTTATGCGCATGAGGAAACCAATCAATGGCGTTTTGATTGCTCATCAGGATGATATCATCAGGTAACTCCATTGGCTGGTCCGTCAAAACGACAAATTGAGGGGTGCATTTTTGGATGTTGGCGATGTCCATCGCATGGTCAAGCAAAAGGTTGATTTCTTCTTTGTATGTGGTATGAATAATTAGCCACAGCGGTTTTTTAAGGTGCAAAACCTTATGACTGATCGGTTGGGGAGACGGGTACCTCAAAGTTGTACGCAGCACCTTTTGAGAACTGGATTGGATGAATTTTTGATGATCAGAAGTAAGGGGTTCAAAACAGAACGTACGCTTAAATTTCAGTTGGTTATTCACTAACATACGATAAGCATCCCAATGGATGCGGCGTGCCAGGTAGTGGCAGTTGCTGGGGGAGATAATACTGGTGTCCAGTTCGCCCAATATTCCACATGGAAAGGTATCAATGTACCATTCTTCAACGTTGAAATCAGCGATGGCTATTTGAATGGAGTCCCTTAGTTGACTTTTCGTCATGTCTTTATCTGCAGTGATCTCGATCCGTTGATCATCAGTAAAGAAACGATCGGCTTTTGGATTTGTCGTGATGACTTTAAACGGGGTTGTTATTTTTTGATTTTGAATGAAGGTCTTAATCCTTGTTAAATGGCCAAACCCGCCTCCCATTCCATAAAAGAGGATCATTTACCCAATCTCAGTAGTTCTGCAACTAGTAAAAACCTTTCTGAAAGGGGCATGTCTTCTAGCATCATCACTCCAATCGCCAATGAATGACCAAAATTGATCAGGTGGTATTGTTTTCCAATTTCAATGGAGTGGTTATTCGGGACAAATGGAATGACAGCCAGCTCCTTGTCATGCTGTTTGACTTTGATTTTACCCTTAGAAGATCGACTAATCCTATAGGTGTTTTCCATTTCTTCGTTGTTGGCGATTTTGATGTATTCATCGGTCAGTTTGACTTTCCAACGTAACTGATCGTTTTCATCTTTTAATTTAAAACTCGCTTCACCGTATTTGATTACATATGCTAACCCATCATTCGCGTCATAGTACTTCCTTTTCTCCGTGGTTTTCAGTGTTCCCCAATACGACTTTGTTCCAATAGTTAGTAGGGACCTTTCACCCGTCAGAGAAATACTGGCAAGTCGTTCGTTATCGATCGTATTGATGTAAAACTCACTGTTTGTCGTTGGAGCGCTGTCCCTGCTTACTCCCTCTGATTGCTTGTTTTTTTCTAGTTTTCCAGTACAAGAGATCATGGATAGAAGTATTACAATAAGCAGTTTACTGTATGAATTTTTGATATCGTTGTGTTTCATGTTCAGCTGTAAATTGAGTAACGATCTTTTCTTTTAGTGCCTGTCCCATTTCTTCTCGTTTGCTTCCGAGAGCCATAAAGTCGTAGAGGGTCTTTCTGAAGTTATCTTCATTACCGACCTGAAAAAGTAAGCCATCTACAGAAGGTGTAATCACATCTGCCATGCCATCAACATTGGAGGCGATGATAGGAATGCCTAATGCGCCCGCTTCCAACATAACGTTAGGCATTCCCTCATAAAATGAAGGAATGACCATGGCATCACAGCACAGGTAGTACTTCATCAGCTCGAATCGATCAAGAAACGGCATCAGTGTATAAGAAAATGACAAATAGTCCAATGCTTCCTGGTCTTCATCTGAAACATCTCCTGCCAGGAGGATATGAATTTCTTCTTGTAAGTTGGTTTTATTGATGGCATCTATGAAAAACTGAATGCCCTTTTTTATTTTCAATTGACCGATTAAGCCAAGGCAAATCTTATTTCCAATGTTTTCATTTCGCCAGTTAATGCTGTAGCCAATTTCGCTCTGGGTAGGAGTCCATTCACTCAAATCAATGCCATTGGGTACATAAATGCTATTGGACTGAGGCAGCCAACGATTAATTTTTTGAAGTTTTTCGTTGCTAACAGAAAACGTAAGGTGTGCCTCTTCCAACGCATACTGGAGTGCCTCTCTTTTCCTCAGTGTGAAAATGGATGCGTCAAAATCATTGCCTCTTAAGAAGACGATCAGTTTGGTTTCAAGCCATCTGGCATAAATAGGGGCACCAATGATGGATAAGTGTCCTCCAAATGAAATCAGGTAATCGAACGGTCCAAGGTCTTTGATGTAGTGCCAGGTCATGTTCAGTGTATGCGATTCGCTCTCCACAAACCCAAGACACGTATATCCACCCATTTTTTGGGTTTTTCGCTCTTTTCGAGAAGGTTGTGAGGTGAAATGGATGATTTCAATCACATATCCTACTTTTCGCAGACCGTTGATAATTCGATCACACGATTGTGCCATCCCGCCCCTTTGGGGTGGATAGTTTTCTGTCAACCATAAAATACGTATGGACATTTAGCTATCGAAAACGGTGGCCCCTCCCTCTTCATAAACGCCTTCTTCATAGTGGGTGTGGTCAAAGCTATCGTAGTCGTATCGATCAAAATAGCCACCATACCAAATGTACGGAGCAAGTACGCCGATTTCTTCATGCGTGTCACTTTCCTTCTGTGTGTCAGGTGTCGGAGTGATTGCTGAACTGACAGGGTCAACAGGTTCGAACTGGTCGTAAACCGCCTGAATCGCGTCAATAAATACCTTAACGTGCAGGATGTTTTCTCCTGTTTTTTTGACCTTGGCTTTGGTTTTGGCCAGGTAATGATCGCCCGTATCGGAAACATCCACGTCAGAGTTAGTGGTACCCTTCCACGTGTAAGAGGTTTTGAGAAGGGTCATTTTAATCGTACACAGTTGGGTGAGTTTGGTTTTGGTTTTGAATTTGATTTTCCCACTGCTACTTCTTTTTTTCCATTTTAGATCTTTGATGTCTTCCTGAACGACGAACTCCAGAAGCGACTCGTCTTTCAGTACAATCTTTGCTATGATGTACACCGGTAAGTAGCGCTTTTGATTGCGCCCCTGATGTTTTCCTATTTCCGGTTTCAGCACTGTTCTTGGATTGCGAAAGTCAATTTTGGCGGAGAGCTTGGATTGCTCACCCGCTTTTTCTTTTAGCAGGTGAAGGGCAGGAATAAAAAATTCACGGAGGTAATTATTTATATCCTGTGTTTTTAACTTTTTTCGGTAACGTATGAAAACAATCCCTGCGACTACCAGAGAGACCGGTACTATTAAGAAAATGGCACCAAAGGAAGGAGTGATGAAAAAGGAGACAACTGCCAGGACAAAAGAAGCTACTGCCAATTTGGCAAAGAGACTGACTTTCTGGTCTCCCTCTTTATCGAGTTTGGCAATGAAAGAAAGGAAACCAATCCAATCTTTCACTTTCATTGTACTGCTCAGTGTTTTTTCCTTCAGAAAGTGTTTTTGTTCGGCAGTAAGGAGTTTTTTTAAAGCGGAAGTTTTACTCATGGTGAAAATGTATTCTAGGCATGGTTTAATGTTAATAAATTATTGTAAAAATGCAGAAGCTGATCGTCAATTTTCTCCCAGGTATACTGACTTATTAGCTTTTTGTACGCGTGTTCGGCAAGATCTTTTCCAAAAAGAGGGTAGTCTGTCAGCAATCGAATGGCCCTTGCGAGTTCTGCTGGCCTGTCAGCACGGATTAATTTAGCTTCTCTATCAGGTGCTAAAATCTCACGAACCACGGGCAAATCGGATGCAATGATGGGTGTTTGGCAAGCCATGCTCTCGAACAACTTCAGTGGTGAGCAACCTTGCTCCAGGTTTCTGGCGCATTCAGTAAGTGGAGCCACACTGGCAGTTGCCTGTTGCACTAACTGAAAAAGACGTTTTTTACTGATTTTATGCTTCCAAATTACCCGGCTTTCTATTCCAAGTTTTTTACAAAGTTTTTGGTAATCCCTTGATTGCTTTTTTTTATGAGATGAACAGATTACCAGCTTTAGTTCAGGTTTATCTGCCAGGTATTGCATGGCACGAAGCAAGGTACCAATACCCTGCCATGGCTGTAACGCTCCAAAGTAGATAACATAAGGTTGACTAATGATCGGTTTTTGTTTTTTGATAATGGGTAGTGTGGCGCCATTTGTGATGACTTGGATTTTTTCTGTAGCAATTCCCCTTTTTTCCAGGTGAGATTTGATGGTATTTGAAGGACAAATAATCTGATCGCATTCAAAAAGGCACTTGTTTTCCAAAGAATATAACTTCTCGATTGTAGTTTGTGGAATCGCGGAATAGCGGTCTCTTAGTTCAACTGAAGGGAGTCCGTTTACTTCGAAAACAGAAGTAATATGAGCACGCTTTAGAATCGGGATTCCACCCCAAATATCCCGGAAATGCCCTACTTGTAACTGGTATTGATTTTCCAATACCTGATCGACCCAGTGAGAATAGGCCAACGCTCGGTTTAGAAAATTAGTCTCTTCGTTTTTGAAGGTCAGGTGGGTGATGTTTTTGTCGATATGGCTTTTGGTCTGTCGGGGTAGTGTTAATAACAAGCTTTTGCTAAAAACACTGCTAAGCACTTCAGTTACTTGTTTGATGTGAATGGCTGAGCCTTTGAAAGAAGGATACGGATCAAAAGCAGTATAAACAGCGCGATAGTCAGACTTCAAATGCGTTGAGTGTAGTGATTATTAAAAACTGAGACCCCACAAAGAAACGTAATCAAATCAGCAAATCGTTAGTGGGATGATTTTTTAAACCTGTCCGTTTTTTGTCAATTCCGAAAAGCACGTACTAATTAAGGCTTTTTAATATCTCGTCTGTGTTCTGGACTTTT
>JBCCXH010000393.1:0-5157 GCA_039192005.1 Bacteroidota bacterium | reverse complement strand
GTATGATGTTACATCAAACGACCATTGTAAACTGTAACTACTAATCGCGGTAACCTTGCCAGCCAAAGAAGAAGGTAAATGAATCTCGTATAAGCTGATAAAAGAATGCATGAGCGTAGCAAATAGTATAAGTCTCAAATGGACGAACATCCTTTCACAAAGGAAAAAAGTTAACCAGGTAGATGCTATCACTATTCCGACAAATACTTGTGTTTTTCCGACCTTTCTCTCAGTTTAAATAGGACGAGTGATTCAACTATTTTCAGTAAACAGTGGGCCCGGCGTTGATATAAAAATTGGAAATAATCGGTCATATACTGATGTTGAGGTCGTAAAATCAATACGTATCACCATAGATCTCTTCCTCAACCATCGATGTTATTCACCTTTAGGATCGTTGCATGTTGTGCCAACAGTAGCGTAGCTTACAGGATGTTTTGTGATTTTTCGTGTCGGAATAGTGCAAGTATTTGGCGGAAAAGTTTCATTCTTTATGTGGTGCTCCAAATAATTTTGGTGGATTGAAATTAGATTATTTATTGATTTTATTAAATAATTCAAATTTCATTCGTCATTAAAGTCGCCAAAAAATGCATAAGAAATGAAAAGAAATAAACGATTTTATCATTGGATCAAACTTCAACGAAAGTATCGAACCACCCAAAAGCTATTAGTAGAAAATAACGACAACTGCCTTAAGAACCGTTTGACTACGAAACTGGACCGTCTCAGTCGTCGGCTCCGTCGTCTGAATGAAAAGTGGCGGATCGGGATTAGTGCCGCAGCACTTACTGCCTGGATGGCTGTGATGCCTGCCGGTGAAGCGCAGGCCCAACGAACACAATTTACCGTGACCGATCTGCCCGGCACCCAAATCATTGGAGAAAATACGTATGATCAATCCGGGTACTCGGTAAGTACAGCTGGAGACATCAATGGGGATGGAATAGAAGATTTCATCATCAGTGCAGGAGGTGCACGTATAAAAGATGCAACCAGTAAGGATATTGCCTACGTGGTCTTTGGACAAGGGTCTGCAACTCCAACCACCGTTCAGCTATCAGATCTGGACGGTTCAAACGGGTTTGCACTGATTGGAGAAGGAGGCGAATACTCCAGCGATGGTGTCGTTAGCGAAGCGGGTGATCTCAATGGAGACGGGATAGATGACCTGGCCGTGAGTCAAACGAGTGCGGGAGAAGTTTACGTGGTCTTTGGAAAAGATGTCGCAGCGTCCGGTGCGTTTGCTTCACAACTGACACTTTCTGACCTGGATGGAACGGAAGGGTTTAAGTTATTAGGAGAAAATGTTTCGGATGAAACGGGTGTAGCGATGAGTAGCATCGAGGACATTAATGGAGACGACATCAGTGACCTGATCATTGGGGCAAGTCGAACGAGACAAGCCGGAAGAGGTACAGGTACCACTTATGTCGTATTTGGTAAAAATACTTCTGTGGACGGGGACTTTCCTGCGTCATTGCCGTTGGCTGATTTGGATGGAACCAATGGGTTTGAGTTGTTGGGTGACAGTGAAGGAGGGTATGCAGGTGGATCGGTCAGCAGCGCTGGTGATGTCAATGGAGACGGTCATACAGACCTAATCGTAGGTGCAAGTGGACTTGATGACAATGCGAACCGCGCCGGAGGGGCTTATGTGGTCTTTGGAAAAGACGCTGCTGTAGCTGGTGATTTTCCAGCATCCATGGATTTGTCTGCTTTGGATGGAAGCAATGGCTTTAAGCTTTTAGGAGAAAATAAGTATGATGGTGCAGGTGGATCTGTTAGTGGGGCTGGGGATGTCAATGGAGATGGAATCGATGATTTTATCATTGGTGCGGATGGCTTTGATGTAGGAGGCAGAAGTACGGGTTCTGTGTTTGTCATCTTTGGGAAAAATACAGCAACAGATGGTGATTTTCCTGCGACTTTTGAACTGACTAGTGTCGACGGAGCGAATGGTTTTGAGTTGGTAGGTGAAAGCGAATACGACGCATTGGGAAGAGCGGTAAGTGAGGTTGGAGATGTCAACGGAGATGGTGTCAATGATTTATTCTTGGGTACGAGTAGGACCTCTTTTAACGGAACCAGCTCGGGTTCGGTATACGTGGTTTTTGGAAAGAATACTTCAGTAGCAGGTGATTTCCCAGCACGCTTATCGGTTGCTGATCTCGATATCAATACCGGGTATCGTATCTCCGGAGAAGGAGGAGGAGATGGATTAGGTACCTCTGTTAGCAATGTAGGAGATGTCAATCAGGATGGTATCGCTGATCTACTGGTGGGGGCACCTCGTACAGATAAGAATGGTCCCAGTTCTGGTACTACCTACGTGGTCTTCGGTCGTTCTACTACTGCGTTATTGATAAATGCTTCGATCTCAGATGCAACTGCTCGGGAAGAAGCTGCCTTCTCATTTGTGATACCTGAAGAAACGTTCTTCAATCCGGAGGGAACACCACTTACCTTGTCAGCAACACAACAGGATGGAAGTCCGTTGCCCACGTGGTTATCCTTTGACCCTGCGACTCGTACCTTTAGTGGTACCCCGGCAGAAGGAGATATCGGGCAATTAACGATTCAGGTGACGGCCAATGATACCAATGATCCAAGTATTAGTGACGTATTTACACTGACAGTGATCAATAAGTTTGCTCAATTGTTTGCGAACCTTTCTGTCTTAACATCTGAGGCAGGATTCAAGCTACTAGGGGCCAATGAAAATGATTTTTCTGGTAATGTAGTCAGTGCTGCCGGAGACATCAATGGAGATGGCATTGACGATATGCTTGTAAGTGCCTATAATGCGCGCCGCAATGGATTAGAAGATGCAGGCGCAGTTTATGTTGTTTTTGGTCAACAGGATAGAGGGTCTGCCAACGAAGTAAAGCTGGCGGACCTGGACGGGACCAACGGGTTTGAACTGGTAGGTCTAAACGCATTTGATCGTCTTGGAGAGTCCATCAGTGCTGCCGGAGATGTCAACGGAGATGGAGTTGACGACCTGATGATTGGGGCTACCGGGGTAAACAATTCATTTACTAACGATGGTACCACCTACGTGGTGTTTGGTAAAGACGTAGCAACTTCCGGCGACTTTCCTGCACAGCTTCTGTTGGATGGGCTTGACGGGACCAATGGGTTTACACTGATTGGTGAAGGCAATACGGACGAATCAGGAAATTCGGTCAGCTCCGGGGATATCAACGGGGACGGGATCAGTGATCTGATTATTGGTGCGCCAGAAGCATCAGTTACCGGGCTCTTTAATAGTGGAATTACGTATGTAGTCTATGGTAAAGATGCTGCGGTATCAGGAGCCTTCCCAAGTGAACTGCCACTCGGTGGCCTGGACGGCACGACAGGGTTTAAGATTATAGGTGGCACCGCTGGTGACGAATCCGGTACTGCAGTCAGTAGTGGAGATTTTAACGGCGATGGCATCGATGACGTATTGATCGGAGCTTCGGATTCGGATGTAGCTGAATATAACGCAGGAGCCGCTTACGTGTTTTTTGGAAGAAATACAGCAGCTACCGAAGCCTTCGAAGCCGAGGAATCACTTGGTGATTTGGATGGTACAAATGGGTTTGGGTTTTTAGGTGAAAACGAACAAGACGCGCTTGGAAGATCGTTGAGTACAGCGGGAGACATCAATGGAGACGGGATCGATGATTTTATTGTTGGCGTATCCGGCCTTGGAACGAATGGTTACGCATCAGGAGGGGCATATGTCATATTTGGAAAAAATACAACCGCTGGCGGTACCTTCCCATCAGAAATTGACCTTGAAAACCTGGCAGATACCGATGGGTTCCAGTTACTAGGTGAGACGGAAGGAGGTTTTGCTGGACGATCAGTGAGTAGTGCAGGAGACATCAATGGAGACGGACTGGCCGATTTATTGATCGGGGCCAATGGAACGGACTTGAACGGGCCAGGTTCGGGAACAACCTATGTGATCTTTGGTCGAAGACAAGCCTTTCCATCCGTATTTCAGTTGTCAGATCTGGATAATGGATCAGGTTTTAAACTGTTCGGCGAAGCTGGAGGAGATGAGCTAGGTCGTGCAGTCAGTGGTGCGGGAGACATCAACGGTGATGCAATCGATGATCTGATCGTAGGAGCTCGTGGTTCTGATCTGAATGGGTCAAACTCAGGAACAACGTACGTAATCTTTGGACAGCCTGCACTTGCACCAGTATTAGCAAGAGGCGAGTTAGTAGATGCACAGGCTTCAGCTGGTACTGCATTTACGTATCAAGTACCTGCAGAACGGTTCATTGATCCAGAAGGAGGAACACTGACCTTGTCAGCGGCTTTAAGCGATGGAAATGCACTACCCGCATGGCTGGCTTTTGATCCGGCGACCCGAACATTTAGTGGGACACCAGCAAATGAAGATGCTGGGAACCTAACCATTTCGGTAACTGCCACAGATGGCCAGGGACTTACAGTGAGTGATGATTTTGCTTTGGAAGTCATTGGTGCTACAGATGATGGTTCTGACGATGGCAATAACCCGGATCCGCTAGGTCTGGAAGATGAGGCATCGGTTTTTGTTTATCCCAATCCGACCACTGACGGGTTACTTCGAGTGGAAGGGCTTATAGGAGCACATCAAGCGGTGGTTTACAGCCTTTCCGGTGCGCAGGTACTGACTGAGACGGTCATTGACGGTACGTTGAACGTGGGTCAACTGGAAGCCGGAAGTTACCTGGTCACCTTTAAAAAGGAAGGTCAGACGCTTTACCGTACCAGGGTAGTCATGTTGAACAAATAGAGATAACTAAGGGAGCAAGACCTATGGTTTTGCAAAGAAGCGGCCTCAAAGAGGTCGCTTTTTTTTGGCTTGAGTTTTCCTACACCCTCATGTGCGCCATGGCTACAAGGATCCTAAACCAACGTTGCTCATCGTTCCTACCAGCTGGTACAGTAAAACTCATTTCTACCAATTGACGTTAGAATTAACGATACTTACAGCCTGATGAAACTAAGGGATAAATACAAATCACTCCAAAACAAAAACTCCCTCAAAGAGAGGATCGTAGCCTCTGTTTATTCTACGATGTTACTATTCAGCTACAATTAAGTTTTAGGTTAATAGTACTTCATAAGGCGGGTTTTAATTTGTTATCTATAAAAATCAAGCATTTT
>JBCCXH010000392.1:0-5169 GCA_039192005.1 Bacteroidota bacterium | reverse complement strand
TAAAACCCAATCGTCTCAAGATTAACATCGATTTTAATGATCCGATACTCAAATCAGGAAAACCATCGACCGGTGACTTGTCCCTGAAGTGGTTGCACGGGGCTATTGCCAGAAACCTTAAGGCGGATGTAGAAGTAACCCTGCAGGAAGGGAACCAACCATTTGAGGACTACAAGGAGTATACTTTCAATGATCCTACAAAACGGTTTGATGCGCAAACCAAGTTCATCTTTGATGGTAAAGTCAACGACCAAGGCACGGCTCAAGTCTCTGCTAAATTCAGCGTTCAAGGAAATGCACCGGGTCTATTGGATGCTAATTTCAAGGTCCGGGCTTTTGAGGAAGGGGGAGACTTCAGCGTTGACCGATTTAAAATGCCTTATTCGCCGTACTCTTCATACGTTGGCTTGAAAATTCCCAAAGGCAAAGGTTGGAATGACGCCTTGTACTCCAATGAACCTAATCTATTGCCGGTGGTCACCTTAGATGAAGATGGCAATCCTGTGAGGAGAGATCAATTGAAGATAGAAGTTTATCAGATCGGTTGGCGCTGGTGGTGGGAAAGAAATGAGCGGGAGGATTTAGCCAGCTACATTCGAAGTAGCAGTAGTAATCTTATGAAAACGGATTACGTGAGTACCGGATCGGATGGAAAGGCAACCTACGAACTAAATTTTGGTCAAAATACCTGGGGACGTAAACTGATTTTGATCACTGATCCCGTATCCGGTCATAGAACCGGGAAATTATTCTACACCACGTATCGTGGCTGGTGGAGCTCAGGTCAAGGAGGACCCGGCGGTGCTGAAATGCTCACTTTTAAAACAGATAAAACCAAGTATGCTGTTGGCGATAAAGTACAAGTGACCCTACCCAAAAACGAGGAAGGAAGAGCACTTGTAAGTCTTGAGTCGGGTTCAGGAGTGATTGACGCATTTTGGGTTCAGGCCAATGCAGATAATCAAGGTATGTTTGAATTTGAAACTACTCCTGAAATGGCACCAAATGCCTATGTGCATATTGCTTACATTCAGCCCCATAAAGTCACTTCTAATGATCTTCCGATAAGAATGTATGGGGTTCAGTCCATTACCATTGAAAATCCAGAAACACATCTAACACCAGTAATTGATATGCCCGATGTTCTAGAGCCTGAGAAGAACTTCACCGTAAAGGTAGAGGAGAAGGACGGAAAGGGTATGGCGTATACTGTAGCTGTAGTAGATGATGGACTTTTGGACCTTACGCGGTTCAAAACACCGAACCCCTGGAATTACTTCTATTCCAGAGAGGCCTTAGGAGTAAAGACTTGGGACATGTACAAATACGTAGTGGGCGCTGTGGCAGGTGAGATGTCAGGACTTTTAGCACTTGGCGGTGATGAGGAATTAGGTGGAGGCAAGGACGGACAAAAGGCCAATCGATTTAAACCTGTTGTACAATATGCCGGACCATTCTATTTGGAGCCGGGTGATGTGGCTGAGCATACCTTTTCTATGCCGAATTATGTGGGCTCAGTCCGTACGATGATTGTTGCAGGAGGCGGTGAGGCCTATGGGAAAGCAGAAAAAACCACGCCAGTCAAAAAGCCTTTGATGGTGCTTACTACATTACCTAGGGTCATGGGGCCTGGTGAAACGGTTCGCGTACCCGTGACCGTATTTGCCATGGACAAAAAGATCAGAAATGTAAAGGCCCAAATTGAGGCAAATGAATTGTTTGACGTCGTGGGAAGCGGAACACAAGGCGTCAGGTTTAGCGAAGAGGGTGATAAAGTGATATACTTTGAATTAAAAGCAAAGGATAAGATCGGAGTGGGTAAAGTTGAGGTCGCTGTATCCGGTCATGGTGAGCGAGCTAACAATGAGGTTGAGATGAACGTGAGACTGGCTAATCCGCCGCTGACTACTTTTGTGGATGCCGCTATTGAGCCAGGGGATACCTGGGTAGGGACGTATGAAGCGCTGGGTGTACAAGGTACCAATGACGCCACTTTGGAACTTTCGAGCCTTCCGCCGCTCAATTTAGAAGATCGTATTCGGTACTTGATCCGTTATCCCCATGGATGTATTGAACAGACTACTTCAGCAGCTTTCCCACAGTTGCACCTAGATAAGGTTTTGGATCTTGATGAAAAACAAAAATCAAATGTTGAAAACAATATTCGCGGTGCCATAGAGAGAATCCGTGACTTCCAGCTCAACGACGGTGGCCTTTCATACTGGCCTAATTCATATAGCAACTATAGTCAATGGGGGACGAATTATGCCGGGCACTTTATGTTAGAGGCCGAAGCGGAGGGATATACCTTACCTATAGGTTATAAGAAGAATTGGATACGTTTCCAGACCTCTATGGCCAACCAGTGGTCTAACACTTCAGGTTCTTACCAGCATTGGTATCGTAGTAATCAACTCACGCAAGCCTATAGGCTCTATACCCTGGCTCTGGCGGGTAAGCCGGCAATAGGTGCAATGAACCGTTTAAAAGCAGTGAGTAATTTATCCACCGCTGCCCGATGGCGGTTGGCGGCAGCCTATCAGTTGGCGGGCCGTTCGGCCGTTGCCAAGCAAATAGTGGCTAATATTCCTTTGACGATCAAGGAATACCGCGAACTAAGCTACACCTACGGTAGTACGCTGCGTGATCAGGCCATGATTTTAGAGGCCTTGGTATTGATGGATCAAAAAACCAGGGCAAAAACTATCCTTGATGACCTCGTTGAGGCGCTTGGATCACGAAGGTGGTACAGTACCCAGACCACTGATTACAGTTTATTGGCCATAGCCAAGTTTATGGGTGAAGGTGAAGGGGAGCCTTTCTCGTACAGTTACACTATAAATGGTAACAGAGTGGCTCAAAATACACCGGAAAAACCTATCGTTCAGCACGAGCTGGTTTTCGATGAGGATAATAAGGTCAGTGTGACGAACAAAGGAAGTAAAACTCTTTTTGCCAGGATCACCAGCACGGGGGTACCGTTGACGAGTGATCAGGTGGATCAGGAAAACGATTTGTTAATGCAGGTGAATTACTTGACCATGAACGGCGGTTCATTGGATGTGACGAAATTGGATCAAGGCACTGATTTTATGGCGGAAGTGACTTTCAGACATCCGGGAACACGATCCTGGTATGATGAGATGGCGCTAACGCAAATTTTTCCTTCAGGTTGGGAAATCCGGAATTTAAGAATGGACCTGAATACCGCGATCAGTGTTGGAGACCAACCAGAGTATCAGGATATCCGTGATGATCGGGTTTTGACTTACTTTGACCTTCGATCAACAAAGTCCAAAACCTATCGGGTTGTACTCAATGCGGCTTACTTGGGCAAGTATTACCTTCCGTCCGTCCATTGTGGAGCCATGTATGATGAGGATATCAGCGCATATAAGGCAGGACGCTGGGTGGAAGTAGTTCAAGCGGGTGGGGAGTGATCAATATGACCGTCATCCCTGCGTAGACAGGGATCAAATTATCGAGAGGGAGTTGCCTAAATATGAACTGTGTCCCGGTGACAAGGGAGATTCCCGCCTTCGCGGGAATGACGTAAAAAGGTAGAATATCGATAGATGAAGCCGAATGACAAAAGGTGGCTATGTATACATAATGTCCAATAAAAGTCGGAGCGTGTTGTATATAGGCGTTACTTCAGATTTAGAATCTAGAGTTTATCAGCATAGGAATAGGGAGGGAAGTAACTTTACAAAAAAGTATAACTGCTACTATTTAGTTTATTACGAAGTGTTCGATGATATATTATCCGCAATAGAACGAGAAAGGCAAATGAAGAAATGGAAGAGGGAATGGAAAGACAACGTGGTTAAGTCTTTTAATCCTGAATTAAAAGATCTGTCAGATGAAATTGAAGGGTTTAATTAGATTTAGGTTCTTATGACGCGGATACCTACCTCCGCAGGGATGACGCCGAAAGTTAACGTCATTCCTGATGGAGCAAAGCGGAAGTCAGGAATCTCTGAGTTAAGAAGAATAGAAAGTGTTGTCAAGTGAAAATGAGATAGGCCGACGTGGTTTGAATAACAAAAAAACTAAATATCTCCTGGCTTTCACCATCCCACTTTTGGTATGGTTCTATTTCTGTCTTCCTGATCCATTGTTCACTGTTCCTTATAGCAATGTACTTGAGGACGCCAAGGGCAGATTATTGGGGGCCACAACGGCCGGAGACGAGCAATGGCGCTTCCCTGTAGTAGACAGTATTCCCAAAAAATTTGAGCAAAGCATTCTACAGTTCGAAGACGCCTATTTCTACAAGCATTTGGGCGTGAACCCTGTTGCATTGATCAAAGCCCTTTACCAAAACATCAGTGCAGGAGAGGTAGTACGTGGGGGAAGCACACTTTCAATGCAAGTGATTCGTCTTTCGCGACAAGGCAGGCCGCGGACATATCTGGAGAAATTTTATGAGTGCATTTTGGCCACCCGGCTGGAATTGAGGTATTCGAAACGTGAGATATTGAACCTTTATACCGCGCACGCTCCTTTTGGTGGTAATGTAGTAGGCCTCGAAGCGGCATCATGGCGGTATTACGGCCGACCCCCGCATTTGTTGTCATGGGGAGAAACGGCTACTCTAGCGGTATTACCCAATGCGCCATCTCTGATTTTCCCAGGGAGAAATCATGGCCTGCTAATGGCAAAAAGAAATAAACTGCTTGATAAGTTAATGTTCAATGGTATACTGGATAGTCTGGATGCCGAGTTGGCTAAAATCGAACCTCTGCCGTTAAAACCTAATGCACTACCGCAAATAGCACCGCATTTGTTGGCGACCAAAGGCACAAAAGATGGGCTGCAGATCAACAGTACACTTGAGTTAAAAACCCAAGAAATGGTCAATAGAGTTGTTCGGAGGCATCATCAATCCTTGAAACACAACGAGATCCATAATTTAGCTGTCTTGGTAGTACATACGGAGTCAGGGGAGGTAAGGGCTTACGCCGGAAATACAGAAGACCCTCAAAACAAGAATGAGAATGCGGTAGATCTGATTCGTGCGGCTCGAAGTTCGGGGAGTAGCTTAAAGCCGTTTCTGTATCGGAACATGCTAAAACAGGGTCAGCTACTTCCCGCTACTTTACTGCCTGATATTCCGACTTACATTTCCGGCTATTCGCCAAAGAACTTTGATGAGCATTTTAATGG
>JBCCXH010000391.1:0-5183 GCA_039192005.1 Bacteroidota bacterium | reverse complement strand
CGCCTGTCATGATACAGTACTCAAATGGAGGAGCTGCTTTCTTCGCTGGAAAATCACTTTCCAATGAAGGTCAGGCGGCATCCATTGTTGGAGGAGTTTCAGGAGCGCATCATGTACATCAAATGGCAGAAGCCTATGGGGTGACCGTTATCCTACACACGGATCATGCGGCGAAAAAGCTCTTACCCTGGATTGATGGGTTGCTGGATGCGAGTGAAAAACATTTTGAACAGACTGGAAAGCCCCTTTACTCTTCTCACATGCTTGATTTATCAGAAGAGCCTATCGAAGAAAACATTGGTACGTGTGTAGAGTATTTCAAACGCATGGATAAAATGGGCATGACCCTTGAGATCGAACTGGGCGTAACCGGAGGGGAAGAAGACGGTGTGGATAACAGTGACGTCGATAATTCACTCTTATATACGCAACCGGAAGAGGTTGCCTATGCGTATGAAAACCTTAAAACTGTTAGCGACAGGTTCACCATTGCAGCCGCTTTTGGAAACGTTCATGGTGTTTACAAACCAGGGAATGTAAAACTCACTCCTATTATCCTAAAAAACTCTCAGGATCATATTCAGGAAAAACATCAAACCGGACATAACCCTGTCAACTTTGTCTTTCATGGTGGCTCGGGCTCTACCAGAGAAGAAATCAGAGAAGCGATCTCTTATGGCGCCATTAAAATGAACATTGATACCGACATGCAATGGTCTTATTGGGACGGTATTCGAGGCTATTATCAAAAAAACGAAGGCTACCTACAAGCACAGATTGGAAACCCGGAAGGGGACGATAAGCCCAATAAAAAGTTTTATGACCCCAGAGTATGGATCAGAGAAGCTGAAAAGTCTATGGTGGAGCGTTTAAAACAGGCATTTGAAGACCTAAACTGCGTAAACAAAAACGCATAGCATCTACCTTATGAGGAAAATTTCCGTGATTGGGAGCGGTACCATGGGAAATGGTATCGCTCATGTTTTTGCTCAAAATGGATATGAAGTCGCTCTAATTGATGTCTCAGGTGATGCGCTTGAACGAGCGGTAGCCACGATTGGTAAAAACCTGGATCGTCAGGTGCAGAAAGAGATTCTTTCGGAAGAAGACAAAAAGTTGACGCTGGAACGGATCGCTACCTTCACCTCTACAGAAGAAGGTGTAAAAGAGGCAGATCTGGTCGTAGAGGCTGCTACTGAAAACTTCGATATCAAACAAAAGATTTTCGAAACCATGGACAGCCATGCTCCTGATGGAGCCATTTTGGCTACCAATACCTCTTCTATTTCCATCACTAAAATTGCAGCGGTCACAAAACGTCCCGACCAAGTGATTGGTATGCACTTCATGAATCCGGTACCGGTTATGAAACTGGTAGAAGTGATCAGGGGGTACGCCACTTCACAGGAGACAACACAGGCAGTTATGGAAATGAGTCAAAGCCTGAAGAAGGTTCCCGTTGAGGTAAATGACTACCCTGGCTTTGTTGCCAACCGAATTTTGATGCCGATGATCAACGAAGCGATCATTTCGCTCCACGAAGGAGTAGCCGGCGTTGAAGCAATCGATACCGTTATGAAACTGGGGATGGCGCACCCTATGGGACCGCTCCAACTGGCCGACTTCATCGGTTTGGATGTCTGTCTCTCTATTTTGAACGTGCTATACGAAGGCCTGGGAAATCCCAAGTATGCTCCATGTCCCCTATTGGTCAATATGGTAACCGCCGGATACCTGGGAGCCAAAACAGGGGAGGGGTTTTACAAATACACCAAAGGATCAAAAGAGTTGGTGGTGAGTGAGATGTTTGCCTAACCAATCATTAGGTTAAAGTTATAAATAAGGGTCACCCGAAACAGGTGACCCTTATCATTTCTTAACAGTAGGTTCGGTTTTATTCTTTAATAAATCGCACCAGTTGTTTTTCTGCACCGTTAAATAAGAGTAAAATGTAAGTGCCTTTGGCCAGATCACTTACATCCACATTCAGACGTTGGGAATCGGCTTCTATCACTTTGATCATTTTTCCTTCTATCGTCATTAAAGCTATGCCAGAGCGTAGCATAGACTCATGCAGTGTTATATCCAGGCGATCAACTACCGGGTTGGGAGAAATCTTAATTTTTTCGGTATCCATGCTAATGCTATGATTGCCCTCCATTCCAAGGAAGCTTGCTTGTCCTTGCCCGGTGATGCGTCCATTGCTGCTTTTCTTTGTTAGACAGGCATTTCCTCTAACACATTCATCGCAACTTATTGCTACACAAAGTTGATCTCCAGGGGTAAGTGCATTAATCCCGGTCAATTGAACCCCTGGTAATGAAACTCCAAGTGGAACAGAGGTACCATCAACCCGAATAATCGTCCATGCATACCTAGGATTTGTACAATTTACAGGAGATGGTGGCGTAGCAGTATAAAAATCAAATCCAACCAGCTCAGTTATATCGAAATTGTTCCCTCCATCATTGGCGATATCTAATTGAACGCTTGTGAAATCGCTATTGACACAACCTAAGGCTCTTACTTCTACCTCTCCAATCGCACTTCCTGCTAATGGAGTCACCTCAAAAAACTGATTCTGATTACCAGAAACAGTCCCGCTTCCAAACCCACTTACCACGTTCCAATCGTATTGAATTGTGCCATTCTGTGTATTAACGGTAAAAATAACAGGGTCTCCAGGGGGAATACAGGAAGAGACGCTACTAACTCTTACATCAGGAGCATCAGGAATAAAGTCAATCTCCAAAATAGCAGGGGCGGACGATTGGCATCCTTCAGCTGTCACACTTAGCTGAACCTGATTACCAGCCGTGTTTGTGCTATTAGGAGTCAACATGACAGAAGTACCCGTGTTGCTACTCAACGATACGTCACCACTTAGCACAGACCATTGATAACCGATTGCATTCGGCACAGGATTAATACTGTAGGTAAAGCTCATCGACGAATTATTGACAATACACGTGGGTCCGTCAATATCGTCAGGCGGAAGAGGTGCGATGTCTATCGATTTTTTCAGTATTATATTTGGACAGTTCTTACTCTTCACAGACACCACTCCATCCTGATCATTTGGAGTTACACTAATCAATGTTTGATCAAGCGGAGTATTTGGAACCCACCCATTAGGTATCTCCCACTCCACTTTCACTCCTGCCAAATCACCCTTTACATTGTCATATAGTTGATACGTAACCGCAGGACCTCCGGGAATCACACAATCAGGCCCGATAATCTGATTAAAAAGCGTATCCAACTCTCTGGCGATTGAATAATTAATCACTAGGTCCTCTGTACAACCACCTGAAGCGGTAAGTACAAGATCGCCTTCATCGCCATTAATACGATAAGTAACCTGTTGCACCGTGGTGCTTGTACTGTCTTGGCTAATTACGATCCAGTCTGACGGACCTGCCCATCGATAACGAGCTCCGGGCTCAGGTATCCACGCAATTTTTAACGTATCCTCTGTGACGGATAAGCAAGAAGTGGGCGGAGCCATGCCAGGTAAATAATCAGGCTCAGTCAATGCTTTTTCCAGTGTAAGGGAAGAAACATGGTTATT
This sequence comes from Bacteroidota bacterium, assembly GCA_039192005.1. Taxonomy (GTDB): domain Bacteria; phylum Bacteroidota; class Bacteroidia; order Cytophagales; family Cyclobacteriaceae; genus Ekhidna. The sequence continues at coordinate 1,612 of JBCCXH010000391.1, read as the reverse complement.
AGCAAAGTTCTTTTGGCCTACCTCTGCTTCTATCGCTTCACCTCCTGATACATTTCCGACGACAAATGTTATTGAACTACTATCGGCTGAATAATACAAAATGGTATCATTCAAACCATCAGGCAGCCTCCATAAATAACGATCTATCCCGATCTCATCAAATAAGTTCACACTAGCCACGGGTTGTACCGAATACGTAACGGTGTCTCCCGAACTGATGCACACAGGCCCTACAATCGGATACTCATCTGCATACGTTTTGAAAATATCCTTTTCGCAAAACTTGCTACCACATATAGTTGATGTACTGTCCAAATAGGTGACTTCTATCTTTCCTTTTCCTTCACCTCTCCTTAAAAAACCCCCGTTTTGGGCTTTTGGTACGGACCGAACGTTCACTATTTCACCGTCATTTCCCGACACGGAGACAATTTCCAGATCCCCTTTTACCGACCAGAAAATATTCTTGGCATTATTTACGGAAAGCCTGTACTCTCCCTCGGTGCTAGCCAACCCCAACGTATCATAGGCTGCGAGGCAATCCGGACCAACAATGCATTGCGAATAAGCCCCAAACGAACCCATTAAAAAAAGAGTAAGGCATGTTGCAAGCCTAACGCCTTTTGAACTTAAAAAAAATAAACTGCCAGACCGCACAAAATGGGACATGACATCATACCTGATCGTTGTTTTACAATCTTTCATCTGATTTTAGATTTATTTCAAATAAATTATTACGTTAACTGTAATAAACTTTACAAATGAAGATTATCAAAAACGAATTTCATTTCCATTTTCTGCCAAAATGATTTCACCTCTTTAGTTATGTGAGTTTTTTATGGGGTTTGAGGTTTGCAAATACCTACCAGGTTTCACTTTAAATTTTTTCTCAAAAGCAAGGGAGAAATTACCCGGGCTTTCAAAACCTACTTTATCGGCCACCTCCTTGATGTTTTGACAGCAATTGTTATACAATAGCTCACGGGTACGCTCCAACTTCACTTCCCTGATGAACCTGCCGGGAGTCGTGCCTAGCTTTCTTTTGATGAATCGGTACAAGCTTCTCTCTGACATCATGGTCAGGTCTGCTAAATCTTTAACTGAGACGTTTTCATTTCCCAGTTTTTTCAACACGCCCTCTTTTAGTTTAGTAACCAAACTTTGTTGTTCCATCATTGCCGTGTGGATTAAGTCAGCCTACACTTTTGAAATGGACTTTTTTGCACCTTAGCAAAAACACACATCATGAGGTGACTGATTTGTCTCCTCACTCCTATCCTAACCATTCGTTTGTGTAACTGAAGTGGATGCATTGGAGCGTGGGCCGTAATGGTGGGCCGAACTTTTATTCGTTGAGTACGAGTCATTCTATCAAGTAAATTGCCTGACTAAAATGCTCAAGTTTTTTTTTGACAATTAATGTTTTTGATAAACGTTGAAAATGACAAAAGAACGCTTAGGACAAATTGAGGAACGAAAATAGAAGAACCTTCATTCTTACCCTGGCAAGGTCAATTAAACCAGAAGATCCAGTAAATTTTCTCAAAAAAAGTCACCCCGACGGCACTCTTAAGCATATACTATCCTGATAAATAGTTACAATTTCCTGAAT
>JBCCXH010000390.1:0-5203 GCA_039192005.1 Bacteroidota bacterium | reverse complement strand
GAAGTAGCCTCACAAGCCTCCAGTCAGCTGCTGAAACACTGGGGTTCAATGCATCCGCCTTAGAAACGGATATAGAAGGATTAACAAACGCCATCGAACTCCCCTGCGTCGTTCACCTTTCCGGCAGGCATTTTTCCGTCCTGTATAAAATTACTTCGAAACATGTTTTTTTGTCCGATCCTGTAAAAGGGAGGAAAAAGCTTTCCATAGAAGAGTTCAATGACCGTTGGGTACAGCCCAACGAAAAAGGAGTCCTCCTTGAACTCAAACCCACTTCCGCATTGGATGCACTGGGACTTGAAAAAAGAGCGTACCCAACCAATAGGTATGCCACGGTACGATTCTTTTTGAAATACCTCTCACGCTTCAAGCGGAGCGTCTACCAAATGTTGTTGGTGACCTTTTTTGTCACCCTGCTCCAGGCACTGTTCCCCTTTATTACCCGAGCCATTGTAGATATTGGAATCACGGCAAATGACCTGTCATTTATACAACTTCTGCTATTGGCAAACGTCGTCTTGGTTTTCAGCACGATTGCGGGAAACTGGATAAGAAGCTACTTAAATATCAAGATCGCATTAAAAGCAAAGTTCGCTTTGTTGTCCGACTACCTCTTCAGGCTGTTTCGGCTCCCTATCAGTTTTTTTGAAAACATGCTGATCGGGGACCTGATGCAAAGGGCGAAGGACAATGAGAGGATTGAGTCGTTTCTGGTCAACTCCTTCTTTTCAATCATCGTCTCTTTCTTCAACCTATTCGTTTTTGCCCTCATTCTTTATACGTTTTCATCAACGATATTCTGGATTTTCATCGGGTTTAGCTCCTTATACCTAGTATGGATTTTAGTTTTTTGGAAAACGCTGAAAAAGCTGGACACCAAATACATTAAGCACCTTTCGGATAATCAAAGTAACTGGGTAGAAATGCTGGTCAATATACAGGAGATCAAAACCCAGCACTACGAGACAGAGAAGAAACGTAAATGGTGGGACATTCAGTCGGACCTTTACAGGGTTAGGTTAAACCTTTTCAATTATCGGCAGATTCAAAAGTCAGGAGCAACATTAATTAACGGCATGCGCGATGCTGTACTTATCTATTTTACGGCAGTAGAGGTTTTAGATGGCAGCATGACATTGGGAATGATGTTATCCATTCAATTCATTTTAGGTTATCTCAAAGGCCCGATAAATGACATCATTTCCTTCGTAGGGTCTTACCAGGGAGCCTACCTGAGTTTTCAAAGAGTGCAGGAGATCAGTCGGGTCCCTCCCGAAGTGATCGCCAACCAACAAGTGATCAATGCCAATTTTTTGGGTCACTTCCAAACCCGAAAGGTTTCGTTCAGGTACAACGTTAACAGCCCTTTTGTATTGAGAAACCTCGACATCTTTATTCCCTATCAAACCACTACTGCCATCGTAGGTCGCAGTGGAAGTGGAAAATCTTCTTTATTGAAATTATTATCCAAAACTTACCAGCCATCCGTTGGTGAGATCCTCATTAACGGTCAAAATTTCAACTCGATCCCCGTTGATGTTTGGCGTAAAAAGGTGGGTATCCTCAATCAAACCGGCGCACTCTTTAATGAATCCATTGTCAAAAACATTATCCTGTCCAATGAGTACGTTCCCGAAAAAATGAATCAGGTGTTGTACATGGTGGGCATCAAAAGAGAAATTGAGTCCATGCAAGACGGACTCAATACGATGCTACGCGAAAATGGCCGGGGTTTGAGCGAAGGACAAAAGCAGCGGATCTTAATTGCAAGAGTGCTCTACAAAGAGCCTGACTTCCTGTTTCTTGATGAGTTTGCTAACCACCTGGACCCAAAGGTGGAGAAGCTCATCATCAATAACATTAAAACGTACGCCAAGGACCTTACGATGATCTTTAGCTCTCATAAATTCAATACCCTGATGCTTGCCAGTAACATCATCGTTATGGATAATGGTAGAGCCGTAGAGGCCGGGCCTATTCAGGATTTGATTAAAAACAAGGGCCATTTTTGCCGATTGTTTGAAGATGACCTTAAGCATTCCGGTGAAATAGAAAGGTTATACAAAGATCATTAGATCGCTATTTTTCACAAGTTTTAGCCCTCGCTGGTGTGATATCACCTACGAGCTGTCCATTTGCTTGTTGGTCATAAGACACAACAAAGGCAAAGACGATTAGAACGCCAACAAGGGCCGAGAGGCTATTCTTTTGATAGCCTCTATTGAAAAATGTATTAACCTCTGATTTCCTTCTTTTTATTTTCAGGGAGTAAATCCCAAAGTGTGTCATAATAAAAATCATTGATTCTTTTGTAATTGTCATTGGCAAAAGATTTCACTTTTTCAGGAGTAAAGTTTTTCTCATTATGAAAAAAATCGTTCAGATCCTCAAAGAGTTCGAATAGCTCAATTATTTTATTTTCATTTACCTTGATCATGCTATTTAGTGCTTTCACTAGGGCTTAGCTTTTAATTAGTAGAATAGTTATAAACACGAACTAAAATCAATGGTTTATGACTTTAGTAATTACGTTTGCAGGATAATCAGCTAAGTTCATTAATTGGCACTCAACTACGTCACCTGCGTTTAGTTTTGGCTCATCTTTCACCTTACTCAAGTCCACTTTGTCAATGTTATCAAAGCTCTCAAACTTAAAGTCTTTTGGAGAAAAATCAGGAGCTTCTTTTATTTCAAAAGAGTTATCTTCTAAGAGAGTGGCCTTATATGGACGCCAAATTTTAACACCTTGATCATGAATCTGATGGTAGATATCATAAAAGAAATCTGAATTTCCTCTAGTTGCGACATCACTCATGAAGAAATTAAGGACGTCAGTTAAATTCTCTACCCCACAAAATGCGGAAAAAACTAAACCATTTGATGATGCCTTAAACCAATCTAGGTCACTTGTACTTTTTTCATGAGATACTTCTAATCCTTCTAAAGATGTATTTCGAATATCAATTGAAATACTCCACCCTGGATTGTCAATGGTATTTATTTTAATACAGCTTTCATGCTCCCAGTCTCCATCACACTGTGATGCAAACCATTTTGAAATGTGATCGATTATTTCCATCCATCTTGTCAGTCTTCAAAACACTTTTAGCCCTCGCTGGCATTACGTCACCTACGAGCAGTCCATTCGCTTGTTGGTCATAAGACACAACAAGGGCGAAGACGATTAGAAGGCCAAAAATGATTTCTTATCTGGTCACTTTTACATCGAATAAGCTACCCGATTTCCTTTGATTGGTTGGATTACTCCTGTTTGTTTTCACTCAAAACCGGCTGATACATTTGCTCATCTTCGGTCCAGTCCCAGGGGTATACGTTGTCATCTGACGGGTAGAGGCATTGCAAAACCGGAAACGTTTCGTTTTTGTAATACCAAATGCCGTAGCCAAAGTAGTCCTTGTAAAAGGAACCATCGACTTTACTCATGTAGCATTGGTAGTTTTCGATAATGTCCGAATAATACTTACCCGACTCGTATTGCATTCCTGAAGCAATGTCATCTCCCATGATGTTGATCATTTCGTGCGCCAGGTCCAGCGGAAGTCCAGTGACCACGATTTCCGGAGCCTGAAATGTTTCATAAAGCCCTACGGAATAACAAAATCCGGGGCCGGTATCGTCCCCTTCGACCTGAATCACATGCCAGCCGTACTCTGAAATGTTATCGATCAGTTTTTTTTCATCAGGAGCTAATTCTTTCATTTGCTTTTGTACGTAATTCGACTTGCTAAATTAGAATGCTAATTTTAATCGACATAAGTAAGAAGGATGAGCTGCATCCATTTCGGGAGCTGAAATGCCATAACCCGAAAGATTCGGGACTCTTTTATTGTGGCAGGCCTGTCGACAAAGGCAGGCATTCCTGGGGCAGGCAGGTTTACCTACCGTAGGTAGGTTTAGTCGAACTTCAGGGTGATGCTGATGAATAAAGCAGGATAAATTATCCATACATCGTGCGAACTTTTCGATTTCCGACTACAGATTTCATACTATTGCTTATTTAAATACCAATGAAACAGCAGTCAATCCAATAGTAGTAGATGAGCGAAACAACAATAAACATAGGGATAGAAACATTAGGTTGGATCGGCGCCTTATTTTTCCTCATCGCGTACGGTATGGTCGTAGCCAAAAAGTGGACAACAGATGGCGTAATTTATCACTTATTCAACATCCTTGGAGGCATCGCACTCACTGTTAACACGGTGTACTTTTCTGCGTGGGCAGCTGCTTTCATCAATTTTGCCTGGGCGGGGATCGCCGTCATTGGGTGGATAAAAGTAAAACGGATCAACCCCTGATCGAAGCGCTCACCAGCATCCCATTAACAAAATAGGCCAGACATAAGATCAGTTCGTCAAAACTACTGTACGTCTGCTGTAATAGCTGTGGACATCTTTTCATCCAAATTGAGCATCTTTAACAAAGAGTACTTTACACTTTCCATGTATTCATCCTGCTCACGTATGTCTTTTAACATGCCGACGTAATAATAAGCACCATCCATCAGGTTAGAGATTAACTGGGCGGTTGTATACGAGTTTTCAACTGCTATTACGCCTTCATTATTACACTCATCCACCACCTCTTGAATGTGATTTCTTATTCTAAGATGGAGTTCCCTGAATTTCGCCTTTACTTTCTCGTCCCGATAGGATAATGCATAGCAACTATAGAATACTCCATCGTCAAACAAATGGTCCCATTCCTTGGAGAATAGCTTGTTTAACAACATAATAAGGCGATCGTATGCATTGGCTTTTTCATCCAGTTCACTGGCTGTGGAAAAAATATTCTCGTATTGATCCAGGTTGTATTGAATCAACGAATCGATGAGTTCACTCCTGTTTTTAAAATAGTGGACAATCAGACTTGGTTGAATCTCCAGTTTCTGTGCAATCATTGAAAACGACGTTTTATCCAACCCTTCTTTTTTGGCTATTTCGTAAAAGGTGGTTAAAATCTCCTTCTTTCTGATATCAGCGATCGACTGTCTTGCCATGCGGGCAATATACCATTAAATAAATTGAACAGTCATTCAATTTATTGAAATAATATTTAATTAATAGAATGATTGTTATAATAAAGGAAACATAATCTTACCGGCCATTTCTGCTCATAGGAGGCAAATACATTTGACCAACTACAAATCAAAATCAATGTCAAAATTTTAACCTAATGAGAG
>JBCCXH010000389.1:0-5212 GCA_039192005.1 Bacteroidota bacterium | reverse complement strand
CGCCAACTCGTCTTTTGTTCCTCTGGGATAGAACTTCTTCAGGTCTTGTCGGTTCCATTTTGCACATCCCACAAAAGCCGATTGTAAATCGCCTCCTTGCTTTAAGACATTTCCTGTTCCGATGTGATCCTCGGGCAAAACAAAATCAATCGTCTCAGGGTTTTCAACGCTTCCAAACTTCATCGGCTACTTTTATCTAATTTCAACTTCATTTTGACAAATTTATCAAGGGTACGGTCAGACAACAAATTCGGCAAGACCCAGTTTTTAAGTCGCTGAGGAACCAGTGCATACCTGCTTTTAGGTGTTGGAGCTTCAAATCTATTGAAAATGATTCGTGCCACTTTTTCAGAAGTCCATGCTTTATCAACGGCGTCTTTCGTGAAAACATTGAGAAAAAGACTCAACGAATTGAACCATGGAGAACGCTTAAATTTCGACACGATTGGTTCTCCGATGCTTTTATCCCATATGGGGGTCTTAACGGGACCGGGACCAATGATGACTACGTCAATCCCGTACAATAGCAACTCCCTTCTCAAGCTTTGAGAGATGCCTTCCAGCGCATGCTTGGACCCGACATACGGGGAAAGAAAGGGCATGCCAATTTTCCCGGCGGAAGACGAGATTTGGAAAATCTTTCCCGGTAACGCACGATGGTCCTCTCTTGCGCCCAGCAAAGGAAGAAACGTTTGTGTTACTTTTATTATCCCCATCACATTGACTTCAAATTGATACCTGAACTCGTCGATATCAAGTTCCATAAAAGGGCCTCCTACCGCCACTCCTGCATTGTTAATGAGTCCACCTAATCCCTCTTCACCAAGTTTACTTTCCAATAACTTGCCCGCATTTTCCACCTGCTCGTGGTTGGTCACATCGAAAACAAGCGGTTCAAAACCATCTCCCAATTCCTTCATAAGCCGATCTCCATCTTCCGGTTTTCGCACACTTCCAAACACTCGGTATCCGCCACTCACAAAAGCTTTTGCCAAATCGTAACCAATTCCTGTGGAAGCTCCTGTAATTACTATATTTTTAGATTTTTTCATTTTCAAACTGTCAACATGAGCCAGATCAATACCATTATTCGCTCCCGAAAATCTATTTATCCGCCCCAATATATATCCAAAGCCATTCCCAAAGAAATCATTGAAGAACTGCTCGAAAATGCCAATCATGCGCCCACTCATCGCCTTACGGAGCCATGGCGATTTAAAATTTTCATGGATGAAAAGAAGGAAGAATTGGGTAAGTTTCTTGCGAGCAAGTATAGCGAAACAGCAGAAGTCGTTTCAGAAGCTAAAATCGAAAAGATCCAAAATAATGCAAAGAAAGCCGGTGCCGTCCTGGCCATTGTGCTACACCGTGACCCGAAAGAAAGTGTCCCTGAATGGGAAGAAATCGCAGCAGTCGCATGTGCGGTTCAAAACTTATGGATAGCATGCGATCAGTACGAAATCGGAGGCTACTGGAGCTCCCCCGGATATGCCAAAAAGCTCGGAGAGTTTGTCTCGTTAAAGCAAAATGAACAATGCTTAGGGTTTTTCTTCATGGGGTATTACCAACCGACCAGCCATCAGGTAAAGAAAAAACCGATTGCCGAAAAAATCGAATGGTTTAGTTAGCGAGCGTATCACCTAGTCACTTCATTCATCCTTCCTTACTCTCAGCGAAGAGGGATGGATGACCTCGTTATTCCTATAACATTCGATATTCACTAAGAAGCATAATGACACTAGAAAAAGAATCACTCAACGCATTAACGGATGCATTGACAAAGCTGGAGAAAGGCTTTGATCATTTACCTGCCATCAACTCCAATCACGACGTTAAGAACATGAAGCAGGTTCTTGATCAGGTAGCAGAAAAAATGCAAAACAACTATCCGTACTTTCACCCCTTATTTGCCGGACAGATGTTGAAGCCGCCACACCCTGTAGCTAAGGCAGCCTACATGCTTTCACTCTGGATCAACCCCAATAATCATGCGCTGGACGGCAGCAAAGCAAGCTCACCTATGGAAAAAGAGGTGGTTGCAGATCTGGCTGGTATGTTCGGGTGGAAAGAACATCTGGGACACCTTACCGGCGGAGGGACATTGGCCAATTTGGAAGCGTTGTGGGTAGCAGACAAAACACATCCTGGGAAAACGATTTTGGCTTCGAACATGTCACATTACACGCATGAACGCATCTGTGGTGTTTTGAAGATTGACTTTGAAAAAGTGGAGACAGATGCTATCGGACGAATGGATGTATCCTTTTTAGAAACCTTGTTAAAAACCCGAGACGTTGGGACGGTGGTTTGTACGATTGGCGCCACCGGTACGGGGTCCGTTGACCCATTGGAAGAAGTCCTCGAACTGCAAAAGAAATACGGTTTCAGGATACACGCTGATGCCGCTTATGGGGGGTATTTTGGCCTCACCGACAACCTTGCCCTGAAGACAGCTAAAAATTACGAAGTCCTGAAACAGGTAGACAGCATCGTCATTGACCCTCATAAGCACGGCTTACAACCCTATGGGTGTGGATGCATTCTTTTCCAAAACCCGGAAGTCGCCAAGTATTATTTGCACGACTCTCCTTATACCTACTTCACTTCAGATGACCTACACCTTGGAGAGATCAGTCTTGAGTGCTCTCGCGCAGGAGCTTCAGCTGTGGCACTTTGGGCGACACATCAATTGTTACCTCCTGTAAAACATGGTGATTTTTCAAAAGACCTGAGCAAGTCAAGAGATGCAGCACTTGATCTTCATGCACGCTTACAAAGCCACTCCGGTTTTTATCCCATCATGGAACCGGAAACCGATATTGTCATCTGGGCTGTAAAGGGGGAAAGAACGGATCAAATGAACGATCTTGCACAAGCGTTTTTTGAAATTGCAGAGTCCAACCAGCTCTACCTATCGCTTTATAACTACCCTACTTCCAAGCTTCCGAAGGCAGCATTTGAAGTCAACACCGAACACCTGACGTGTCTCCGATCCTGTCTGATGAAACCGGAACATTCGGAGTGGATGCAGGAAATCTGGAATAAAATCACCTGGTCTTTTGAAAGAATCAAGGAGGGTTGACCACCTGATGAGCAATAAATTTAGGCGCTTGGTAAACAACTTTTTATCCTCCCAGTTTATTCTAAAAGACTAACTATGTTCGGTTTATTTAAGAAAAAATCAGAGAAAGAAGTACTACAAAAAAAGTACGAGAAATTGATGAAAGAGTCGTTTGAGCTTTCAAAATCCAATCGTCAGGCAAGCGATGCCAAGCAGGCAGAAGCGGACGAAGTTTTGAAGAAAATGGAGGCATTAGAGGCTTAGTTTTATGCACCTAACAAAAGAGGACATTGAACAAACCGAACGCATTCGTCGGCTAAATATCATCAACTCCATTACTGGGATAAAGCCTGCCAACCTAATCGGCACCATCTCAGAAGATGGTTTTCCAAATGTAGCTATTTTTAGCAGTCTGGTCCATCTTGGCAGCAATCCTGCGCTCCTTGGTTTTATACTAAGGCCGCAACATGAAGTCCCCAGAGACACCTACCTTAACATAAAGGCCAACGGGAGTTATACCATTAACCATGTTCATTTGGATCATGTAGAACAAGCTCACTACACCTCTGCTAAATTTTCGAAAGAGGAATCTGAGTTTGAAAAATGCCGTTTTACAGAAGAATACCTCTTTGATTTTAAAGCACCGTTTGTTGCGGAAAGCCAACTAAAAATTGGGATGAAGTTCATAGAAGAAGTCCCAATTAAGCTGAATCAGACCATCATGATGATCGGTTCTATTGAACACCTCGTTGTTCCTGATCATTGTGTCGGACCGGAAGGCCACCTGGATTTAAGTAAGATAGGGACGGCAGGTATTTCCGGCCTCAACAGCTATTATGAACTAAAGAAAATCAACCAGTTTCCGTATGCCAGGGCTGGTGAACTGCCAGACTTTGTTTAATCCAGTGGCAATCGATTAGGTGTTTAGATGCGCCTGGTTCGATAGTTCCCATGATATGGAAAGTCCTAATGAATAAGAAGCTTTAGTTGTTGTGTAGTTACAAGTGAAGGCGCGATTTATCAGCCCGAAAGATTCGGGACTCTTTTATTGGGGCAGGCCTTCCTGAGAAAAGACCTGTCTTCCGAAGGCAGATTTATGCCAAATTCAGGGTGATGCTGATGAATTAAGTGGGTTAGGTACCTGCCCTGCTAAACGGAATACGAATAACCGACTTCTCCTCCTTCCTCTCAAAGTAGAATTGGTCAAACAAGATAGCGTGTGGCAAAGTCAACAGGGAAGTAAACATGAAAAAGTAACTAATCAGGTTTTCAGAGTTCATCGGCCCCATGACCCAAAGCAGTGCGACCATACCGATCACTGCGACCAGGCTAAAGGAAGAAAGGTCGATTAGAAATTGTTTGACTGAATACGTCGTAAAACTCTTTTTAAACCAACGATATTGATGAGTAAAGGCATTGAATGAATGGAAACATAAAAAGTAAATGGTAAAGGCAGCGATAAAAGGCAGCATCAGGTAGCAAACCTGAATAAACACACCACACAAAACCAACCTTACCAATGCATTTCGCTCCATGTCACCTTTTTTAAAGTCTTGCCAAATGGCTCGTAATCCGACAAGGCCAACGACCAACCCCACACCACTGAGTATCCCATTATCCAAAACGGGCAGGCTTGTTTTGCCAATCGTCTCCAGGAAAGGTATGATTTCGTTATATTGGATTAATAAAGGCACAATCAAGATGATGGCACCCCAACTCAACTGAGTAAATACGTTTCGGCCTTTATATCCATGATCTTCCAACAGTTCTTGTCCAAAATGGAAGGCAGAAAGTATCAGAAACATGATCAGTGCTTTGAATGGCATCAACACCCACCATAGAACAAAACCAATGGAAATAGAAAGGTATTTAATGATATACTTCTGAACACCTCCGCCTGATGACAAGGTATTGTGAACTTTATGATCCAGTGCCCCATGAGGTATTCCAAAAAGGAGGATGAGTAGCAGGCATGCCACGTTTAGTACGTTTATTGATGGATCTAAAAAAAAGACCGCAAACATCACTGCACTTGCTCCTATTAGTTGAAAATACCTTTTCATTCTGGTAGTGTAGTAACCTGAGTTCGATTAAAAATCTCGCCTCAGTTTGAATTGATTTTGAGTAGAAATTTTGCCAAAGCCTTGAAGG
>JBCCXH010000388.1:0-5215 GCA_039192005.1 Bacteroidota bacterium | reverse complement strand
GGAAAATTCAGGGTCCCCAGTCTGAGAAATGCGGAACTGACCGCACCTTACATGCACAATGCCCGGTTCAGCACGCTGGAAGAGGTGCTGGATCATTACAGCCAGGGGATGGTTCCTTCACGTACGTTGGATCCGCTTTTCAAAGACGGAGACCAGGTGAACGGCATACCACTTACCGCTGAAGAAAAGACCAGCATCATCGCATTCATCAAAACACTCACGGATCGTGAGTTTACATCCAACCCTCTATTTAGAAACAATGATTAAAAAAATAACACTTTCGCTTACCGCTATCGCATGGCTGATCCAGGCGTCGGCATGCGACATTTGCGGGTGCAACATGTCGGGCCTTTACTTTGGCTTTTTACCCATGTACAAAAGTCACTTTGTGGGGCTCAGGTACAGCCAGGCCACATTTGATGCCTACATAGACAACGACGGTTTTTATTTCGAAGATGAATTTTCTACCGACACCTACCGGAGAGTAGAGCTGATCGGACGGTTTAGTCTGTCCAATAAACTGCAGGTCAGGTACATCGTTCCTTACGCAGTCAATGACATGGACGGGTCGCACCAAAACGTTCATGCGCATGGGTTCAGTGATCCCATCGTGATGGCCTATTACAATCCATTCAATACCGGCAACGACTTTACCCGTACCATTATGCACACCCTGTTACTAGGCGGTGGGGTAAAGCTACCACTTGGAGCATTTGGCCAGCAAGATCAGGGGGAACTGATCAACCCGAACTTCCAATTAGGGTCGGGTAGTCTGGATTATGTAGTTGGGTTGAATTACACCGCCAGGCATCGTACACTGGGGATAAACATCGAATCTTCCTATAAGATCAACACGGCCAATCGCGACGACTATCGGTTTGGGGATCAGGCCAATGCCAGCGCTAACCTGTTTTACTACATCGAAACACCGAAACTTTCCATCCTCCCTTTTGGAGGCGTCTATTACGAGCGGGCGGCCCATCACACCTCGGGAGAAATCATCGAAGCCAATACCGGTGGAGAAGCATGGCTGGGGACGCTGGGAGCTCAACTGTTTAGAAATAAACTGATGGTCAACCTCCAGTACCAAACCCCCATCAGCCAGTCTTTTCACACCGATCATCATGCGTCTATCTCTGGAAAAGACCGGTTCTCGATCAGCGTGATTCAAAATTTTTCATTTAACAAGGCAGGAGAGAAGAATCAGGGAGAAAGAAAATAACCGAGCATTTGTTTTACCATTGATTGCTTGTGATGTGTGAAACACAATGCCTTCACCCATTAAAAACGAGTACCATTTGCCGGATAAAGAGTTACTTTTAACCTGATCTCGATTAAAAATCTCAACCTCAGCAAGTCATATTTATGTCAGGTTTGTTTTAAAAATTTTGAAGAATGATGGGTCCTTTTGATAAATTTTTGAAGCAAAAATGACGTGAAGATGATTTGTCTTGAAAAGATTTGATTGATTTTGGCATAAATTTCACCAAAGCCCTTTGAAATATCTCGATATTACTTCATGACTTTGGCAAAATTTCTACTCATAATCAAACGGCCCGCCGTCGCGGTCAAACTGAGGCGAGATTTTTAATCGAGTTCAGGTTTTAAAAAAGAAAAAGTACATCATGGCTTCTAGTGCACCCACGTTCAGAAAAATTTCCTGGTTTTCCTTGGTTCCTCAAATACTATTGATGGCAGGGTTGATTTTAGGCTGGGATTATTTTTACCCTTCAAGTGGGTTTTTATATGGAGCATGTAGCTACCTGATCATTTCAATTGTTCTTAGAAATTCCATTGCCAAACATCACAGGAGTGGAATACAAAAAGTAAGAGCCGGTGATTTTGCAAATGCCATCACTGACTTTGAAAAAAGTTATGCGTTTTTCTCTAAAAATGCTTGGGTAGATACGTACCGGTACCTTACACTGTTAAGTTCTTCGCGAATGTCTTATAAAGAAATGGCGCTGAACAATATTGCATTTAGCTACAGTCAAATAGGAGAGGGCGCAAAAGCAAAAGAATACTACCAACAAACGCTTCAGGAAAACCCCAACAACGCGCTGGCGATTTCAGCGCTAAAGATGCTATCGTCTACTTCTAAAGAAGAAGGCTAATTACTCATTTAGTGATGACACGGCCTTCGCTTCGCAATGAATGCCTGTGGTTACCAAACTAAAAATGAGTATAATTTTATCACACATAATGAATTTATGTCGGGTATTGACCTTTACCTCTTATTTTTATTGTAACAAATCGGTGTTTGTATTCAAGGATTAGATATTGTGCTATCTTTCAAAAAGATTGGTGTGGAGATAAAATTGTAGCGCTTATCACTTACGATACCCATCACCGACTGCATGTAGTAAACTGACTAACCTAATCCATAAAAATGCTTACGAAATACCTCTACGTTATTGCTCGCTTTATCGCCGCCCTTATTATGATTCAGACGCTTTACTTCAAGTTTACCGGCTCTCCTGAGTCCATGTATATCTTTCGAATGGTTGGGATGGAGCCGGCAGGGCGGTGGCTGGTAGGAATTCTGGAACTTTTAGCTTCACTTTTATTGGTGGTTCCCAGGACAGCCTGGCTAGGAGGTGTATTGGCCTCGGGGTTAATGGTGGGGGCCATTGGCCTTCATTTGACATTTTTAGGCATCGAAGTGATGGAGGACGGAGGATACCTTTTCATGCTGGCGCTCATTGTTTTTGTGTGCTCCGTTTATGTCGTTTTTGTAAACAAACAAAAGATTGTGTCATCAGTTTTGCCAAAAGTTTTGGGTAGAAAATAGGGTCGATGAATCCTTTTCTCTTTTAAGAAATCATGGATAAAAAGGACTGTTGCCACTGTGCTGGCATCCTTATCCGGGTTACTCAGGTACCATCTTGAATAACAGAGAAGCTTCGCGTGCTTTTGTTTTTTCTCACTTCCATGGGAGTGAGCTGTTCGCTATCACGCTTGGAGTAAAGGTCCAAGCATACGTTATCAGACCTTTTTAGAAGATAATAGTTGATACAGGCTTATTTACTCACAACCATGCAGTCACTCATCTGATCATGTAAAGCTTGTTTTTTTTCTGTAAATCCCGCCATGAGGTATCCAATTCCAACAATCAGGCTAGACAGGAGCTTTCCGAAAAACCGCCCACTTGCCGTTCCAAAACCAATTCTGGAACCTCTCCGGTCGGTCACATAAATTCCTACGGCTAGTTTACCAAGTGTAGCTTGTAATGGAGAACTTTCCATTCCTGCGAAGTAACACCACCTGATCAACACGAGGTAGACACTCCAGATGTAATAAGCGATATTTTGAGACTCTTCAAAGTCAAAGTTCAGGTCTGGTTGTATACGTAGTACATCTGCAATGACCCACTTTAAGGCCGAGGTAAAGTAAATAACCAACACCCCGTCAATAATTGTTGCAGCAAATCTTTTCCAAAACCCGGCAAACTCGAAATTTGTATTTTCCATTTTTTATACGATGATTAAGTAGTTGATAATAAGGCGATCGGTAGTGATTTTTTTGATTGAGGCGGTTGTCAAAGGTAGCGTCAAACTCAGGTGCTTCAAAAGTCCCTGATCGTTGAAACGTTCTCATCACCGCCTTTTTCCTCTGTCAAAAATAAGTATAAAGTAGTTAGAAGGATTTTTGTGTATTTCTAACTCGTTTATACATCGAGAACGCTATAAATGGCTAACTTTTTTCTGCCCGATTTAACGGTGATCGCAGGATATGGAGTTAGATAAGTTGCATTCATCTAAATTTGGTAAGTTGTCGGATAAGAGAATTTTGAATGCTATATCCGTATCTGGTGGTTAGTCCAACTATCATCCACTAGTGGATGCCGGACTATACTTCTCATAATTTCGGAATGGCATATGTCGAACCTCGCAAACGAAATAGGTATCTTTGTGACAAAAAACCGATGTCAGAGTTTGTCGAGAAGTATGTGAATCCTTTTACCGATTTCGGTTTCAAGAAGCTTTTTGGAGAGGAGCCGAACAAAGATTTATTGCTGGACTTTTTGAACGAGCTTTTAAGAGAGGAGCAAGGGCAGATCACTGAACTGACCTACCTCAAGAATGAACATCTGGATCAGGACCTTAATCGTAAAGCTATTTTCGATTTGTATTGTACGAACGAAAAAGGTGAACGCTTCATCGTGGAACTCCAAAAGACGAAGCAGAATTTTTTCAAGGATCGAACGGTTTACTATTCTACCTTTCCTATTCGCGAACAAGCCAAGCGGGCAGATTGGAACTACCAGTTAAATGCTGTCTACACGATCGCAATTTTGGACTTTGTCTTTGATGAAGGGAAGAATGAGCCAAAGAAGTATCGCTATGATATCAAGTTGATGGACAAGGAGACTTGCGAGATTTTCTACGATAAGTTGACCTTTATTTACCTGGAGATGCCGAAGTTCAGTAAAACACTGGACGAACTAGAAAGCAGATTTGATAAATGGCTTTATGTGCTTCGGAACCTGAACAAGCTTGATCGGGTTCCCGACAAACTAAGAGAACGGATATTTGAACAACTCTTCGAGACGGCAGAAATAGCCAAGTTTGATCACCAACAGTTAAATGACTATGAGGAGAGTTTGAAGTATTACCGTGACCTAAAAAACTCTCTGGATACGGCTTTTGAGGACGGAATGGAGAAAGGGGTAGAGAAAGGAATCGAAAAAGGAGAAGATAAAAAAGAAATTTCCTTTGTATTGAGATTACATAAAAAAGGGAAGACTGTAGAGGAAATTGTGGATTTAACTGGACTTTCACCGCAAAGAGTGAGACAAATAATTGAGGACGAGGGGTAACAGGAGCTAAGCCCAATCTGCTTATTTAGTTATTTGCATAGGGAAATTGAAATAGTCAAATTTGAGATGTTGAATGGAAATTCTAAGAGTACAATTTTCTGCATACAAGGAGAAGACAAACCAATTTTCCCATTGTTTCATTCTAATACAAGAAGTTAAATTCAGCATTCCTACCATTTATCAAATCTCTTTAGATCAGGGTTATTCAATATGCTCTGAGGTTTCAATTGATCTGTTAATAGAAGATTTATGTGAGAAAGAAAATGGGGAATTCTGGCAAAAATACCTTGTAGCCGTAAAAGACGGCTTCTCTTTTACGGAGTTCTCAGATATGGGGACAATAAGCATGAACTCCTTTCGAGTTCCTCGTTTTGGAGAGGAAGATTTTGAATACGT
>JBCCXH010000387.1:0-5224 GCA_039192005.1 Bacteroidota bacterium | reverse complement strand
CACCCCCCACGACGCTATTACCCCGATTTCCAGGATCCGATTAGATTTTCACGACTCATAAGAGTTTCACACCCCTTCGCACCTTACAAATTCAATTTTTATTGATACGGATACAATCTAGATCTACACCGGATTTTACCGGGAACGGGACAACCCCGACACCAATTTTGGTTTCATTTTGAATGACGAGGACATTAATTCGCTACAATCCATCGGCGATCAGGTAGATCAGGCGTTTGTAACCGGTTTTGATTCGGTAAGCTTTGACGAAAATAGAATTCTTTACGAAAGAAAAGACACCATTGATCTGGACGGGACCTTACAAACTGTTTTTCAGTTTTCAACCAATGCCGCACTGGAGCTTTTTTCACCCACCTTCTCTGATGTAGGTCAGGGAAATGGGGATTACGTGTTGCAGCAGACGACCTCCAACGGGAGAGTTTACGCGTGGGTTTCTCCTCAAAATGGTGTTCGTCAAGGTCGGTACGAGCCTGGAGCATTCATTCCACTTCCCAACAGCAGGCAGCTGCTGAACGTTGGAGGGGAAGTCAAAGTAAA
Organism: Bacteroidota bacterium; assembly: GCA_039192005.1. GTDB lineage: Bacteria > Bacteroidota > Bacteroidia > Cytophagales > Cyclobacteriaceae > Ekhidna. The sequence goes on along the minus strand of JBCCXH010000387.1, from coordinate 4,666 downwards.
TGCCTACGAAACCGTATTTTCCGAACTGGCCCTTTCCAATACGGACCTCAATTTGTACTCCAGATTAGACGATGAAGATAACACCGGGTTGGGATACTATGGAGGCATCCGATCGGTAAACCGGCCTTCCTTCGTTTCAGGTTATACATGGTCTGGCTCGCTGGCTGTCGAGTTTGATCGTCCTGATTTTACCGTTATTGATCGATACCGTGCCATTGAGTTTGACCGAAATTGGGACCTGGAGTCAGACACGTTGCGCGCTACCTCTGACCTTATCGTATTTGGAAAAAGCTCGCTATTTCAAAACGAAGCAAATCAGTTCACGCTTTCGGTCAATCGTCGTAAAAGGGAAAATCTTTTTGAAGGCTGGCAGCGTTCCTTTGTCGCAAACAAAACCATCGGTGACCTAAGCATAAAGTCAGTACATTCTTACCTGACCAATGAACAGGGAGTTGGTGACCGCATTCGCTCTACGTGGCTGCAATCGAAGTCAGACATTCGGTTTACCCGGTGGCCCATTGTTCCCGGATATAGCTATCAAGTGGACGAAAACGACCTAGCCCAACAAGATAGCGTTCTGACGACCAGAATGAATTTCCGATCTCATGAGGTTTACCTCACCAATGGAGACTCTACTAAAAGCTTTTACCGGCTCGCTTATAACCTGAGACAAGACCGACTGCCGGTTGAAGGCCGGTTGGAGGATTTTCTTTTTTCAAGGAACCTAAACATACAATATCAACGATCTGCTAAGAAAAGCCGGATTAAACTGGACTTTAACTACCGTTCGACTGACGATCAACTTGGGCTGAACGAAGGACAAAATGAACTCGTCAACGGACGTTTGACGTGGTGGTCTTCCTCTTTTAAAAATCACGTTACCCAAAACTTTTCGTTTGCGACCGGGAATAGTCGTGAGTTAAGAAGAGAGTTTGTATACGTTCCGGTGGGCGGTGGAGAAGGCACGCATACGTGGCGGGATTTAAACGAAGACGGCATACAGGACTTAAATGAATTTTTCGAAGCCATTAATCCGGACGAACGAAACTTCATTAAAGTTTTCACTCCAACAGACGAGTACCTGGTTTCCTTTCAGACCTTTTACACCCATACCATGGACCTGCGTACCCCACGGGGGTGGAGAGGCCAGGGTGGGTTGAGGCAATTTGCATCCAACTTTTCGGCCAATTTAAATTTCAACGTGACCTTCCGAACGGTATCCGATGACTACACCGACCGGTTAAACCCTTTTTCACTCAAGCTGGATGATTCCAATTTATTATCCGTGAGGGACACCAAGCGGTATACCCTGTTCTTTAATCGAAATGGGAGGGGAGTAGCCGGTGATTTCGCTTACCTGACTTCTGACAATAAGCAACTGTTGACGCAAGGGTTTGAATCCAGATTAAATGAAGAATGGATCTCGAACATCAAGTTGGACGTATCCGATGGCTACACGCTGCGGTTTACGACGACCTTAGGACAACTAACGAATCAATCCGATTTTCTGACGTCAAGAAACCTGGAAATTGTATCCAATGCATACGAACCTCAACTGATCTGGCAGCCAAAGCAAAACGTCAGGGTGATCGGAAGTTATGAATTGGATAGTAAACAAAATCAACTATTGGAAACGTCCAGCGAATCGTCCCAAATTAAACGATACAAAGTGGACCTGACCTGGAACAAACCCGGTAAAGGATCGCTGCGAAGTGCCTTTTCATGGGTAGACATTGCATTTGAAGGAGATGAGACGACCTACCTCGCGTACTTGTTATTGGAAGCCCTCCAACCCGGTATCAACCAAACCTGGCAGGTAAATTGGCAACAAAAGCTGGCAAAAGGCATGCAACTTTCCTTGCTGTACAATGGCAGAAAGTCAGATAATCGAAAATCCATACATACAGGAAGTGTGCAGTTAACCGCGTTTTTTTAGCTGTTTGTGTTGGGCTTGGGCTTTGGACTTTAGGTGCTTGGTGTTAGTTTCCACTCCCCACTCTTTTTTGGCCCTTGGACTCGATGCTACGGCTCATATTCAACTAGTTACCTGTCTTTGCCAAGAGGCATATTTTCAGGAAGGTCTACCTCAGGTGGAACTGCCCTAATAAATAACACCCGAATTTTTCTATCTAACTTCCCATGCATAAAGGCCATAGTTCATGCATTTGAATCCGCTATTTTAGGTAAGTCCCCTTTTTGGCCGCTTATATAGCTCTACTTTACGAAGTTGGGTTTAATGCGATGGAAGTACCTGGGTTTGAAGCCTTTTTTTGGTAAGGGGGCGAAGGGGGATTCAAAAAACATTAAATCCAGGTACTAGGCTTGGTTACCGGTCAACTTCATAATGTAGAAATAGTTAGCTCCTTTACGTTACTTCAGCCCCACGCAAAGTCTTATCATTCAGGTTAGATGATTTTTAGTCTTTATCTGTTTACCTGTTTGTAGTAAATTCCCGCTGAATTCCACGAACTGTAAATGGACGCAACGACTAAAACTTCCATCACCTCATTCCTATTCCTGGTTTGCCTGATCGCAGGGCTGATCAAACCACAAACAGGTCATGGACAAACGAACGCTTCTCCATTCAAACCCTTTAAATTTGAACTACAAGAACGTTTTCTTCCCGTCGATGAAAAACTCCTTCAGGATGAAGTTTCGGCGATCGTTTCCATTCAGCAGAAAATGGAAAAAGAGGAGCTGTGGACGATAAGGTATTGGAACAACGCTTATCCCTCGTATCGCTGGCATCAGTTGCTCATGCAAGCCAGCCGAAACCATAAAGGCCATAAAAATGGAGGTCGGGTAGCGATCATGCACCTGGCGATCTATGACGCGATGGTGGAAGTCTGGAAACACAAAAAGGCCCATTTCAGGAAAGCAGCCTACCAGTATGACACAAGAGTAAAAAAGCTGGGACAAGTAACTGATTATTCCGCTTTTATTTGCGAGTGGAGACCGATCGAACGGACCGTCGCTGGGAAGGAAGTGTACCCAAATCAGACAGCCTCTGGTCAGGAACTCCCGGTCCCTGGGACCCCATGAAAAGGCAGTGGAAGCCGCTCACACTGGTTCAGGCTGATCAGTTCAGGCCAGGTCCGCACCCTACCGACTGGTCTGCCGACATGGAAGAACTCAGACAGTTTAACGCGAAACACCAAGCTAGTGAAATCGCCTGGAAGTGGAAAAGCGAGCCGGTCTGGGATCGGTTGGTCGAACGTAAAGTGCTGGAATACCACCTCGATCCTCTGGAGGCAGCCTTTGCAAACGCGGTTTTTCATACGGCACGCTTCGATGGCATCATTGCTGCGTGGGATGGGAATACCACTATTGGGGAATCCGCCCTTTTCAGTACGACCCTTCTTTCCAACCCATTTTAATTGACACGCCCAACTTTCCGGGCTATCCAGCCGGACATACGACCGTCGCCGGATCCATTGCTAAAGTGCTGTCTTTCCTGTTTCCCGAAGATGAATCGTTGTTTTACCAGCTCGCAAAAGAGTGCTCAGAATCCCGCTTTGAAGGCGGGGTGCATTTCCGAACCGATAATGAAGTCGGGCTGGAAGTAGGCGATCAGGTCGGGCAGCAGGTCATTGATGTATTCACCAACTAACGGAGTCTAAAAAAGGAATAGCAGGTTAGTTGCAAGCGACATTGACCTGCCTTTATAATTTGAACTTGCCTCTATGAGATGTGAGAGTCGCTACACACAATACAAGACAATCAGATAATACGTAACAAGTCGTTCCGGTGAAGGGGTGACAGCCGACGCCCATAAACATGCGTGGTTCTTAACTGTTACTGCGAATTGCATTCCGTTTACACAGTTCAAAAAATTGAACTATTTCAATAAATATCATCATTATGACTCGGTTTGTTGAAATTTTAACTTCTTATTTTACATTTATACCCCAATTAACTACCCGTAAACTTTACTACACGGCTACTCAACGATGATACGACTTGTGCTACCACTACTATGCCTTGGCTTTGTGACAGGGTGTTTTGCCAACACCCCGCATACCAGGGAATCCGGATACCATGTAAAGCAAAAGAGGGCATTTCGATCGTTGAATACACCCACTAACTCGCTCTTTCGGGAAAAAAGTGAAGACCCTTTTGAGATGGAAACCCTGGCGGTTTCCCCTTCTTTTAATGAGTCAGAGATCAGAAGATCGATCGAAGCCACTTTTGAAAAGGTGAAAAAAGAAAACCGCTTCATTGACTTTCTGGATGAAAAAGCGCTGATCGATCTTCCGGTCGGATTAAAAAAAGAGGTTGGTGCCTTAAGCTATGTCATACTCATTGATAGTTTTCTCATTTCTCCGAAAGAAACCCTGTTGTATGCCTCAATGAGTTTTGAAGCTCCCGGTATGGGAAAGATCCACTTCAAGGGAGCAGACATCCGGTTTAGCAAAAACGGAGGCATTTTAGGTGGCGGGAAGCTTGAATTGGTCGGAGATTACTCCTTTGGTGAAGCGGGAGGAAACAGCCGGTTTCTGATCAAAAGCAGTGAGCAAAAAACATACGTTGAGTTCGATTGTAACGGATTTCAGCAACTGTCACTGCACGGAGGATTGGCTTTTTCAAGAAACCTCATCAGGCCGGTGGATCGGGAAGGGGTGGAAATCCCGGGCGAAAATGTCATGCTGGACTTTACGACGACCCT
>JBCCXH010000386.1:0-5249 GCA_039192005.1 Bacteroidota bacterium | reverse complement strand
GGAGGAGCAAAGCGGATAATGTTACCGTGAGTCGGCTTGGCTAACAGTCCGTTTTCCATCAGTTTGACACAAATGTCCCATGCCGTTGAACTATCTTCTGAATCATTAATTACGATGGCGTTCAATAATCCTCTACCTCTTACTAATCTGACCAAATCCGTTTTCTCAATAAGGCGTGACATTCGCTCTCTGAAAACCATTCCCAACGCGTAAGCATTTTCAGTCATTTTTTCGTCTCTTAAGACTTCCAGTGCACTCATCGCCACACGACAGGCTAGTGGGTTTCCTCCGAAGGTGGATCCATGCTGGCCGGGTTTCATCGTCAGCATGATCTCATTTCTTGCCAACACAGCAGATACCGGTAAAATGCCTCCTGATAATGCTTTACCCAGAACCAGAATGTCCGGTTTTACTTCGTCGTATTCACTGCAAAGGAGCCTGCCTGTCCTACCTATGCCTGTTTGCACCTCATCCGCGATAAGTAAAACATTTTTCGACCGACATAGCTCGTGCGCTTTTTTAAGGTATCCGTCATCAGGGACCATTACTCCTGCCTCACCTTGTATGGGTTCTACCATAAAGCCCGCAACAGTGGGGTCTTCCAGCGCTTTTTCCAACGCAGCCAGATCATTATAGGGAATAAGTTCAAATCCAGGAATAAAAGGACCGTAGTTCCCAAAGCTATCCTGATCATCAGAGCTGGAAACTGCTGCTAAGGTGCGTCCCCAGAAGTTACCATTAGCAAACAGTATCTTAGCGCTGTTTTCTGGTAAGCCTTTCACCTCATAGCCCCACTTTCGGCAAAGTTTGATTGCCGTTTCACCGCCTTCTACTCCGGTGTTCATTGGTAATACCTTATCATAACCAAAATAATCGGTTACGAACTTTTCATAGACTCCAAGAACATCGTTATAAAAAGCCCTTGAAGTCAGGGTAAGTGTTTCGGCCTGATCTTTTAACGTTTGCACGATTTTGGGATGACAGTGACCCTGGTTGACTGCAGAGTAGGCAGATAAGAAATCAAAATATCGTTTTCCTTCTACGTCCCATACAAATACGCCTTCCCCTTTCGCAAGGACAACAGGAATTGGATGATAATTGTGTGCACCATACTCATTCTCAAGATCCATTAAACTTTTACTGGATAGGGTATTTGTTGTTGACATATTTTTGAGTCTTATTGATTTTAACGAGCAGTAAAATTATGAAAACAGGTGATGGCAGAGAAAAAATTCGATAAGGAAGATGAGGATATGTGGTATATGGAGAATGGGTTCATGGTTTTTACCGCAAAATTCCATTTGAAACGAGGGTATTGTTGTGGGAATCGTTGCCGACATTGCCCTTATGGTCATGAAAATGTGAAAGTTGACTTGTAAAATCATAACAAATGTCGATATTTGCAGACCATTTTTGAAAATCGGAATAGCAATGTCAAAGATTTGTGATATCACGGGAAAAAGACCTCAGGTAGGAAATAACGTTTCACACGCTAACAATAAAACGAAAAGAAGATTTAATCCCAATCTTCAAAAGAAGCGCTTCTACATTCCTGAAGAAGACAAATGGATTACCTTAAAAGTGTCCACATCGGCCATCAGGACCATCAACAAAAACGGAATCACGGCTGTATTGAAGAAAGCTCGTGCCAACGGGATGATTATTGAGTGAAACCTAAAAGGTAGCTAAGAAACTGAGATCCATCTTACTCTTTTAAGATGGATTTTTTGTTTGCCAGAGTCGTTTCAATTTGTACTGGCAATTATTTTGGTCTTAGTTTACGGGTTGATTCCCATTTTTATTCTAAGATGATAAAGTTTTTTCTTTCGTTATGCTTCTCGTTTCCGATACTGCTGATAGGTCAGGGGCTATTCAATAAAGACCAAGTCTATACCAGGCAAGATACACTTAGAGGGTCCATTACACCTGAAAGAAGCTGGTGGGACTTAAAACGCTATGACCTAGAGGTAGCAGTAGATATTCCTTCCAAACAGATTAAAGGCAGCAATACCATTACTTATCAGGTCTTATCTGAATTCAGCACCATGCAAATCGACTTACAAAGACCCATGCAAATCACGAAAGTGATGCAAGAAGGCATAGAGCTGAAAGTCGTTCATGAAGGAAACGCCCATTTCATCAAGCTAAAAAAAAGTCAAAAATCTGGTGAATCGGAAAAAATAGTCGTTTATTTCGAAGGTAAACCCAGGGTGGCGAGAATGGCACCGTGGGACGGAGGCTTTAGTTGGAAAACGGACGCCAACGGGAGACCATTCATAGCTACCGCAAATCAGGGAATAGGCGCAAGTCTTTGGTGGCCTTGTAAAGACCATGGATACGATGAGCCTGAAGATGGGCTTTTATTGGCAATTACTGTTCCCAATGACCTGACTGCTGTTGGTAATGGACGGCTTGTCAAAATTGAAGAATCTGATTTGGAAAAAACATTTATCTGGGAAGTAGTCAATCCAATCAATAACTATGGGGTGAATATCAATATTGGAGACTATACCAATTTTTCAGAAATTTATAATGGGGAAGCAGGTGAACTCAAGATGGATTACTGGGTCCTTAGTAAAAACAAACGTAAGGCCAAGAGGCAATTCAAAGATGCTCCCCGAACGATAGAAGCCTTTGAGTATTGGTTCGGTCCGTACCCTTTTTATGAGGATAGCTATAAGCTGGTAGAAGTTCCTTACTTAGGTATGGAGCACCAGAGTTCGGTTACATACGGGAATAAATATAAAAACGGGTACAATGGAAGGGGAAGAGAGAGTTTCGACTGGAGTGGTACAGGTTGGGGGTTGAAGTGGGATTATATTATTGTCCATGAAACAGGGCATGAATGGTTTGCCAATAGCATTACGGCCAAGGATAATGCAGACCTCTGGATCCATGAAACGTTTACGACCTATTCTGAGAGTTTGTTTGTTGAGTACCACTTTGGAAAGAAAGCAGGCAAAGAGTATGTGATTGGTACCCGAGATGTGATTGCCAATGAGGCACCGATCGTAGGTGATTATGGGGTGAATAAAGAAGGTTCCAGTGATATGTATTTTAAAGGCAATAACATCCTCCATACGCTTAGAAGTATTGTGAATGACGATGAGTTATGGAGAAGAACGTTACGGTCGATTAATCAGGAATTTTATCATCAGACGGTCACTGCACCAGAAATAGAAAACTTCTTGTCAAAAAGCTTTGGCATGGACCTGAAGCACTTTTTTGATCAATATCTAAGACAACCGAGCATCCCTACTCTTGAATATAAAATTGATGGTAGTAAAATATCCTATAGATGGGTTGAGGTAATTGAAAATTTCAGTATGCCCATAGATGTTTACGTTGACGGTAGGAGTAAAAGGGTCATCCCAGAGACGGAATGGAAAGAGGTTTCAGGTGATTCCTTCACGATAGACGAAGATTATTACATAGATGTTGTGAAGTCTTAAATTAACATCTTTTATATCTTCCTGGATACGATAAATATAACTACATTTGCAATCCTTTTCGAAAAACTATGGCATGTGCAATGGTTTTTATAAATGAGATAAAGAAATGGCCAAGAAAGGTAACAGAGTACAGGTAATTTTGGAGTGCACGGAGCATAAAAATAGCGGTCTTCCGGGTACCAGCAGATACATTACCACTAAAAACAGAAAAAATACCCCTGATCGGATAGAGCTGAAAAAGTATAATGCGATCATGAGAAAATATACTGTCCACAAAGAAATTAAGTAATTATGGCAAAGAAAGTAGTTGCAACACTAAAGAAAGAAGGAGGCGCTAAGTACGCTAAAGTCATTAAGGCCGTAAAAAACGAGAACGGCTCTTACTCATTTAGAGAAGAGATGGTTCTGGAAGGCGACGTAAAAGCAGCGCTCTCCAAGTAAAACATTATCTTGAAATAGAAGAAGCTGTTCATTCATGGACAGCTTTTTTTATATTCACGTACCAACACTAATCTTATGGGTCTGAAAAGCCTTTTTTCCAAGGAGAAGAAAGAATCCCTCGATAAGGGATTAGAAAAGTCCAAGCAGAACTTTTTCTCCAAATTGAATAAAGCCGTCATCGGTAAGTCAACGGTAGACGTTGAAGTATTGGATGAACTGGAAGAAGTGCTGATTACTTCAGACGTCGGCGTAGAAACCACGGTAAAAATTATTGATCGAATTGAAGAGCGGGTAGCCAAGGACAAATACCTGAATACTTCAGAGCTAAACCAGATCTTACGAGAAGAAATTGCTAGGCTTCTGACCGAAAATAACACTGTAGATTTGGTGGATTTCAATCTGCCAGAAGTCGAAGGACCCTATGTCATTCTGGTAGTAGGTGTCAATGGGGTTGGAAAAACAACTACTATTGGAAAACTTGCTTCTCAATTTAAACAGCTAGGGAAAAAGGTGGTCTTAGGTGCCGCAGATACCTTTCGAGCAGCTGCGGTAGATCAACTGATCATGTGGGGGGAACGTGTCGGTGTACCGGTAGTTTCCAAAGGCATGAATACGGATCCGGCAGCCGTCGCTTTCGAAGCGGCGAAAAAAGGAAAAGAAGAAAATGCGGATGTCGTCATTATTGACACAGCTGGAAGGTTGCACACTAAAATCAACCTGATGAACGAGTTGACCAAGATTAAAAACGTCGTTCAAAAATTCATCCCTGATGCTCCGCATGACGTTATGTTGGTTTTGGATGGCTCTACCGGACAAAATGCTTTTGTCCAGGCGCAAGCGTTTACCAAAGCAACCAATGTTTCTTCTATGGCCATAACAAAGCTGGATGGAACCGCCAAAGGAGGTGTTGTTATTGGTATTTCAGATCAATTCAAAATTCCGGTGAAATACATCGGCGTCGGAGAAAAGGTATCCGACTTACAGGTTTTTAATAAAGTAGAGTTCGTCGATTCTTTTTTTAAGGGTTAAAGGTTGTAAAGAAGGTTACGAATATCTGTCTCTTTATCGTAGCAGATCGACGGTGGTGACTCAAAATTCGTTTAAAAATTAGCAATGTAGGCTTATTGCATGTTAATTTTCAAAATTGATTAAAACGTAACTTCATGCACCCGGAACTTTTCACCATCGGAAACTTCACTGTTCATACGTACGGCTTCATGATCATGATCGGTGCGATACTTGGCTTTTTATACTTTACCATTAGCGTCAAGAAAGATTTAGGTATTGAAAGAGAGCCGGTTCAAAACCTGGCGATTCTCGTTATTCTTTCGGCAGTCATTGGGGGGAAGGTTTTTT
>JBCCXH010000385.1:0-5279 GCA_039192005.1 Bacteroidota bacterium | reverse complement strand
CCTTCGTTTACAGATATACCTGTGTTCGTGGCGACACTGACACCATCGTTCTGTGCATTCACCGTGATGCTAAACGTCTGACCGGTCACAGCGGAGGCTCCGTTTTCCAACCCATCAGCCATGCTGAATACGAAACTATCGCTGGTCGTCTCTCCGCCGTTGTGAACGTACTGTACCCGGTTGTTGTCTACGTCGTCCTGAGTAAATGTGCCGTTTTGTAGCAGATTACTACTACTTAATTGAACTGAGCCATTTGATGGCAATGTGGTTACTGTGTAAGTAATGCCGCTACCGGAGTCATCGGGATCGCCTTCGTTCAACTCCGTGTTGTTGATCACTTCGGTGCCGCCTTCATTTACAGAAATGCCTGTGTTCGTTGCAACTGATGCGTTTTCATTGACACCTGTTACAGTTATGGCTATGTTTTGATCAGTTGTATTATTGGATGCTTCGCCATCATTTGCAGTGACGGTAACATCGTATACGTTGTTACTGCCATTATCCATTGGGTTTTCAAAATCGGGAGCAGCGTCAAAGGTGATTTGGCCATTCGTGGCATTAATGGAAAAAAGAGAGGCGTCTGTTCCTGAGATGCTGTAAGAAATGTTGGCATCTTCACCCCCTCCATCGCCGTCATTGGCTGCCACATCTATGACCGTTCCACTTGCGTTTTCAACGAATGACGCCGTAGTTGAAGAGGTAAAAACAGGCGCATTATTAACAGGTCCGGCAGGAATCGCTGTTCCGATGTTGATGTCATCAAAGATGAAACGAAGTTGTGGGGAAGTAAACGTAATGGTAAATCCGTCGATGTTGTTGAAATCGTCGTCACCACTCGCATCTATGGTAGTAAACGCACCTCCAAGTGTACTCTGAGTCAAACTACCGGAAAAGGAAGCTCCGGTCACGTCGCTTCCATCTCTATGACCGGTTACGGTATAGTTGGTGGCTCCTTGTGTACTATTGATGGCAAAGCTGTTCAGGTCAAACTCGCTGCCATCGTCACTTGAAAAACGCATGGATTGTACACCAGCAGCAACGTTGAAGTAAAGCACGGCTGCGGTGCCGGATATGCCTTCATTGTTTCCTCCCCGTAGAATATGGGCAGAAGAATTACCTGAAGTCATGGTTGCAGTCATGTTCCAGCCCGTACTGCCAACATCTGTTGCGGTTACGGTCGTAGAACCGTCTCCACTGGCGAGACCCACATCTGTTGCAAATGAAAAGGAAGTGGTCCCAATAGTGGGTTGAGCGAATACGCCACATCCTAAGAAAAGGAGGGCGACATAAAAACAGGTCTTTGGACTCGTGTTTTTTAATTTTTCAGTAAAAAGTTTCATAGTAAGGAATTTCAATTGTCAGTGAGGTAAAATTCCTTCTCATTCTTCCCTTGGGTTAGCGCAAAACACGGATTCGACAAAATAAGCAAATCACGTAGCGGCATAAAAAAACACAATTAATCGCCTGTTAATCAGATAATTATGATAATTTTTCTTTCAAAAAAACGGGTAGCTGTTAAATGCAAAGGTAGGGGTTGGTCCACCCCGAGCTATCAACTGTCACATTTTGGGAGAGGTTTGCATTGGTTGGAGACATGGCAGAGCCAAGATCCAACGTCAGCAAATCTCCGTGAAACGAGTTATACTTAACGATATCAATGGACAAATCATCTGTTGGGTGGTTGGTAAGCAACTTGCGTTCTCCTCTTGGCCCTCTGATTTTTTCGGTCCTTAAAAGTGTCTTCACGGTATCCCAATCTCTTTTCATCATGTGCCTTAAGACTTCTTTAAAAAATAAACCGGACTCATATCCAAGCAGCGCATAGATATTGGGAGGTTGACCAGTGACCTGACGAAACCTCTTTACGAAATGTCGGTTCTCCACGGTTTCGGAGCGCTCATTCCATGAAATCGCACTGTATAGTTCCAGGTTCAAATTGGCTACATCCTGAATCATGTCGCTGTAAATCATATTTTCTGCGACCAACAAAGGGATGGATTTCGTCCATTGGTGATCACTCCACTTAGCGAGAAACTCATTTCCTTGCGGGCCTACAAACATGGCATGTACAAATGCCGGGTTATATTTATGAATTTGATCGAATGCATAGTCAATGTCCAGGTGGTGGGGATTGTCCGGCTTGTAAGGAATGACCGACCTGACAATCTCTTTGGCCCCCGCGTCTCCGGCTCCAAACTCAAACGCCCGATGCAGGTGAAAACCCGAATTGTAGATGGGCATCAATATGATTCCTTTCGAACCGAACGTTTTATGCGCCCAATGGCCCAAAGCATACTCGCTTTGATAAAGTTGGTGTGAGTTAAAAAATATGTTTTCCAGAGGCTGATCAAACAGCGGGAACATTTCGCCTAAATCATGAAAGAAACCCATACCTTCCCTCCGGTCCAGCATCTTCAGGGCATCTCGTATCACTTTATAACCGACCATCCCACTTAAAATATCGACGTGATCAAACTGTAAAAGTTTCTTTACTCCGTGATTGAATTCTGAAGCTTTGCCCCCTCCGGCATACTCGTTAATTACCTGAACATTGCTACGCATCGGGTCCTGCCCTAACCCGCAATAAAAACCAGCGGTTAAGTGCAGTCCATAGTAGGGGTAAATACTGGAATAGGGAGCTAAAAAGCCAATTTTTAACTTGTTGATCATAGTGAAAAAAGAGGGCTTTCAGGCCCTCTCAAACCTTAAAAAATTCAGTCAGGAAATTAATTTCTGGCGGGAAATGTTCCATCCAGGGCAATGCATGCTGTCAGCCCTAAATACGGATTCAGGACGGGAAAAGAATCACCCACTCCGGTATCACCTACGGTGACGGTACCACCACCGGACCCTCCTCCGGAAATGGTTAATCCCGCTACTTCAACATCCGGGGCCTTGTCGTTATACCCGTTCAATGCATCCCCGAGTGCTCCGGCCGGAGCTGCAATGGAATCCCCAGACGAGGCCGCGTGTTTAGTTGCCCCCTGACTGCTTACTTTGAGTGAGCCAACAACCGCACTTCCACCACCACCTGGTGTAAAAGTCGCCGCATGGTTATGTGGAGGAAGATGCGAAATACTCAATACAATGGTTTGATTCCCTCCCCTTTCTGCCCAATCGATTGGGTCAAGCGGAGGTGGAGGAGTACCCATCGTAATGGAACCTACAGGTATGCGCGAGCGAAGATCCGGCAAAGCAAACGTCATCCTTCCATCTCCTCCAAAACGAGCACCTATCAACGCGTATAATGCACTGTTATTTGAAATTTGTTCAATTTGCCCTGAACAATAAGCCCACTCTCTGGGAGCGTAGTTGAAACCAAACCAGGCGATAAATCCAATGAAAACATTCATAAGTCTATGTTTTTTTAGTGTAATTAAGGTTGATATAAGTTAACCATTAGTTAAGGTTTAACAAACATTTTACCGTTATTTATAATTAAAATTAAATGATTCAAGAAATTGGAAACAAACGTGTATATACCTGACCCCGATCGGATCAATTTCTGGACGGAAATATACCCTCCAATGCAATGCAGGCTGTTAACCCCAAATAGGGATTCATGACAGGAAATGCCTGTCCCTGTCCTCTATTATCTATTATCACAGAGCCGCCAACGGACCCTCCTCCGGAAATCGTCAGGCCTACCACTTCTACATCCGGGTTTTGAGTGTTAAACCCGTTCAATGCATCCCCTAACGCACCTGTAGGAGCCGCAATAGCATCTCCGGACGAAGCAGCATGTTTGGATGCCACCTGACTGCTTACCTTAAGCGAGCCAACGGCCGAACTCCCACCACCAACCGGTGTAAAAGTCGCCGTATGATTGTGGGCAGGAAGATGTGAAATACCTAATTTGATGCTTTGGTATCCTCCTTTTTCTCCCCAATCGATTGGTATGAATGGACCTGAGGAACCCATCGTAATGGAACCCACAGGTGTACGTACCCGAAGATCTGGCAAACCAAAAGAAACCCTTCCATCTCCTCCAAACCTATTTCCTATGACGGCAAAAAGCGCACTATATTCTGAGACAGGTACTGTTTGACCTGAACACATTGCCCACATTTTGGGGGCATAGCCAAAACCAAACCAGGCGATTAATCCAACGAAAACTTCCATAAGTCTATGTTTTTTAGTGTAATTAAGGTTTAGATAAGTTAAACATCACCCAAGCCTTAACAAAAAACTTTTTCCGTTATTTTTAATAAAAATTAAAATTCCTACTTAAGTCTGTGAAATCCTTCCAAAGACTCTCTTTTACCTTCAAAACGAATTACCTACTTAAGGACTATGATGCGATAAAGAAACATTGGCAACTGCATTTCAACCGATCCAAATACGATGGACATTGGGATGTCATCCAGTTGAGATCACCCCTATCAATGCATCATCCAGCTAGTTCTGGTTATGCAGATTCTGTCTACCAGGACACTTCCTTGTTGGATCGAATGCATTACTTCAAAACCATTTTAGCTCAGTTTAATTGTCCCATTACTTCGGTCAGATTGCTAAAATTAAGTGCCGGTTCCGTCATCAAGAAACACGTAGACCCGGACCTGAGATTTTGGTCAGGTTTCGTACGGTTACACATACCTATCCTCACAAATGATCAGGTAACTTTTTTTATTGACGAAGATTCACTGCACATGCGACCAGGAGAGTGCTGGTTTGCAGAATTTTGTCTGCCACATGCTGTGCAAAACCTGGGCACTACAGATCGTGTGCATTTGGTGATTGACTTAAAGGTAAATGATTGGTTAAAGCAGCTTTTCGAAAAAGAAGGGATCATCTATTCTGGTGAAGTAGCTCCTGATCCTATCGATGGCTATTCGAAAGAAGAAAAAGCGGAGCTAATCGCTTCATTGAAGGAGATGAATACCCAAACATCCAGGCAACTGGCCAGGGAGTATGCCACCCGATACCAACTGACCTATTTATTGAATACACGTGACCAGGTGAAAAATGAACATTAACCACGTAAATAAGTCGCTGATTTACCCGAAAGATTCGGAACACTTTTATTGGGGGAAGAGGTGAGGCTGATGAATAATGTAGGGTTTAGAACTAACTCTCCGCATTAAGAGGTATAAGTAAATTCAACTTTTTGACTGGATGCGGGTGTAAAAGGTGCATTAGTGAAAAAAAGAGGCGGTCCGAAAATTCGGACCGCCTCTTTTTTTCATACCCACTATCCCTTTTCAGCATCAGGTTCCATACCCAAAGTTTTGTTTCATATTCGGGTTTACGTCCGTCTCTTGCTGAGGGATGGCCAGAAT
>JBCCXH010000384.1:0-5376 GCA_039192005.1 Bacteroidota bacterium | reverse complement strand
CTAATTTGATGTATTTTCCAAGTATTCCTTTGGTTGCTTTATAGGCAGGTTGAATCCATTTTGCTTTTCTTTCCGCAAGTTCTTCTTCTGATATCTTGATGTTAATTTCATTTTTTACCGCGTCGATCGAGATGATGTCTCCATTTTTGATCAGTCCTATCGGGCCTCCTTCCTGAGCTTCAGGGGTAATGTGGCCAACAACAAATCCGTGCGAGCCACCAGAAAACCTTCCGTCGGTAATTAATGCGACGTCACTCCCTAGTCCCGCGCCCATCACAGCACCTGTGGGTTTTAGCATCTCAGGCATCCCCGGGGCACCTTTCGGTCCGGAGTACCTGATGACGATTACGTCTCCTTTTTGTACTTCTTTTCCTATTCCTTCTATGGCTTCGAACTCATCGTTGTAGCACTTGGCAGGGCCTTCAAAGAACTCGCCCTCTTTTCCGGTAATTTTCGCGACGGAACCCTGCGGAGCAAGGTTTCCTTTAAGAACCTGCAAATGTCCGGTAGGCTTGATGGGGTTGGTGAAATCATGAATGATCTTTTGTCCGCTTTTCAAGGCGTAGCCTTCCAGGTTTTCGGCTAACGTTTTCCCTGTGACAGTCAGGCAGTCTCCATGAAGGTAGCCCGCTTGAAGCATGACTTTCATCACCGCCGGAATGCCTCCCTGATGATGAAGGTCTTCCATCAAATAGGTTCCGCTTGGTTTAAGATCAGCAATGAATGGCGTGCTATCCGAAAGTCGTTGAAAATCTTCGAGTTTTATATTGACATCGACAGCCTTTGCCATGGCGATCAGGTGTAGCACCGCATTGGTGGATCCGCCGAGTAGCATGATTAACCGGATGGCATTTTCAAATGCCTCTTTGGTCATGATGTCTTTTGGTCGGATGTCTTCTACCATCAGGTGCCTGATGGCCAGACCAATCCTGTCTGTTTCCTCTTTTTTATCTGTGCTTTCCGCAGGATTGGAAGAGGAGGTAGGTAGGCTCATACCCATCGCTTCGATCGCTGAAGACATGGTGTTGGCCGTATACATGCCTCCGCAGGCTCCCGGTCCCGGAATGGAATTCTTTATGATGCCGTCGTAGTCTTCTTCCGAAATGTTGTTTCCCAGTTTTTGACCATACGCTTCGAAGGCTGAGACGATGTTAAGGTCCTTACCTTTCCATTTTCCTGCTTTGACGGTGCCTCCGTATACCAAAATGCCGGGTCGGTTCAGTCTTCCAAGTGCCATCATGGCTCCGGGCATGTTTTTATCACACCCCACCACCGGGACAATGGCATCATAAAACTGTGCATTGGCTACTGTTTCAATAGAGTCTGCAATGATGTCTCTTGATACCAGGGAGTACTTCATGCCTATGGTTCCGTTAGACATGCCGTCACTGACGCCAATGGTATGAAAGATCAATCCAAGTAAGTCGGCCCTGGACACACTTTTCTTGACCTGGTGGGCCAGAATGTTCAAGTGCATGTTGCAGGGGTTTCCTTCAAATCCAGTACTTACAATGCCTACCTGACCTTTTTTTAAATCTTCTTCATTCAAACCTAAGGCATACAGTTGTGCTTGTGAGCCCGGTTGTGAGGGGTCCTGGGTAAGGGTTGCGCTATGTTTATTGATTGGCATTCAGACTATATGATAGAATAATTCCGAAAATCTTCATTAGTGGCTTGCTGGCGAAACATCATTAGCAAGTCCATGGCCATGGTGTCTCTCCAGTTTTTAGAAAAGGTAAAATGCTTGAAACGCTGTATGAAACTCATTTCATGTGTTTGATTGGAGAAAAACACCACCTCTGAACCTTCAATTTCACTGATTAAAATGTTCTTTTCGATGACTGGATAACCGAGTGCAATGGCGCATTCGATGATCGTATCACGGATGATTCCGGTAGGTTCTTTCTCTTTAACCTTTGGTGTGTATAAGATACCGTCTTTTATAAAGAAAAAAGGGTTTTCTGAACAAAAATTGATTTGGCCGGAGCTGCTGATGTTGAGAATGCTGGAATAGAGGTCTTCATCCAATTGGAGGTTTTCTCTAACGGTAAATGGGGCTGCTTTTTTGGCAGAGATCATAAAATGCGTCTCACCATCTTTCAAGTAGATAATCGGTACAATGGTTGCATTGATCAGGTGATTTTTCTCCAATAGTTCGTAGGTAATGTTCATTAACTCATCGATGTGGTAATTAATGAACAGGCCGTTATCTTCTGCTTTAGCAATTAAAAGTTCCAGGTATTTTTTTGCTTTAAAAACATGCGGGCCGCCGTTGTAGCCGTAGGACCTCATTTCGTCAGAGACCCCGTTTTTGAAATGCAGCGCATGTTCGACAAATTCATGACCTATTTGGCCGGCTTTCAGCCACTGATTGTTAAAGTACAGGGTGTAATTATTATTGGGTTTCATGTGTCATTAGTTTAGATTCTTTTACCAGTTCGGTAATCCGATCACCAACTTCGTCTGTCGATTTTGGGTTTTCTTCTTTTAAATCAACCGTGAGGAAATTTTCTTTGATGACGGCCTCAACCGCGCGTTCGACGACTTTGGATTCTTCATTTAAGTCAAGGGATTCCAATAGCATCGCTGCAGATAAGATGGTTGCAATTGGGTTGGCAATGTTCTTACCGGTAGCCTGAGGGTAGGAGCCATGAATGGGTTCAAATACGGAGGTGTGTATGCCTATCGATGCGGAAGGCAACAGTCCTAATGAACCGGTGATCACGCTTGCTTCATCTGTCAGGATGTCTCCAAACATGTTTTCGGTCACGACCACATCAAATTTTTTCGGCCACTGAATTAACTGCATGGCTGCGTTGTCCACAAACATGTAATCCGTTTCTATTTCAGGATACTCACCGGCCATGCGTTGTGCTACTTCTCTCCAAAGACGTGAAGTGGCTAAGACATTTGCTTTGTCTACTACCGTCAGTCTTTTGTCTCTAATGTCGGCATAGCTGTAGGCGAGTTTCAGGATGCGCTCAATTTCTTCTGAGGAATAGACACAGGTATCGAAAGCGACCTCTCCGTTTTCAGACCTTCCTCTTGGTTGGCCAAAATAGATGCCTCCTGTTAACTCCCTGATGACCACAAAGTCTGCTCCTTCTACAATGTCCTGACGTAAGGGACTCTTGTAGCTTAGGGAATCAAAAGTTTTAACGGGTCGGATGTTGGCATAAAGGCCCAGCTTTTTTCGCATGCTTAGCAAGCCTTGCTCGGGACGGACTTTTGCTTTCGGGTCGTTATCGTACTTCGGGTCTCCGATCGCACCGAACAAAATGGCATCTGACTCCATGCATATTTGATGGGTTTCGTCCGGGTAGGGGTTCCCAACGGCATCTATTGCGGATGCTCCCACCTCGGCAAAAGTGAAGTTGAACCGATGGTCAAAAATGTCACCTACGGCGTTCAATACTTTTTCTGCCTGTTGGACGATTTCAGGACCTATTCCGTCTCCTGGTAATTTGGCTATACTATACTCCATGTACTAGTTCTTTGCTTTCAATTATGTTTAACATTCTGGTCGTAGCCTTAATGGCTGCTACCGTTTGATCTGAGTCTAATCCTTTGGTTTTAAAATGTTTTTCATCGCTTTCCCACATGATCGTGGTAATGACCAGCGCATCTGTATTACCCCCTGGGGGTATTTGTACTTCGTAGTCAATCAGCCGGGGGAAAACCCGGCCCAGCCGTTCGTATATTTTTTTCAGGGCATTCATGAAAGCGTCATACTGGCCATCTCCCGAAGCCGTCTGCTCGTTGATGATGCCATCGATGGCTATGGAAACAGTCGCACTGGATCGTAACCCTTTAGCTACGGAAAGGGAGTAATTTAAAATCTCGACTTTTGATTCTCTGACACCACTTCCAAGGACATCGTTGACGATGTAGGGGAGGTCTTCTTTGGTAATGGACTCTTTTTTGTCTCCTAGCTCAATGATCCTTTCTGTGACTTTTTGTGTTTCTTCTTTGGTTAGCTGGATGCCCAGCTCTTCGAGGTTCTTGTTAATGTTTGCCTTGCCGGATAGTTTTCCCAATGCATAGGTGTAGCTTCGGCCAAACCGATCCGGGCTTAGTGCGGTCTGGTAGAGGTTGTCTTTTGTGTCACCATCTGCATGTATTCCGCTGGTTTGAGTGAATACATACTCACCAATCAACGGCTTGTTGGGAGGGATTCTGACCCCGGAGAAAGACTCAACGACCTTGCTTACGTGATACAAATTGGTTTCGTCTAAGTTGATGTTGACGTTTAAGTGGTCTTTCAGAATGCCGATAACACTCGATAATGGGACGTTTCCGGCCCGTTCTCCCAGTCCATTTAAAGTGGTGTGTACACCACGAACTCCTGATTTAATCGCCTCAAAAACATTGGATACGGAAAGGTCATAATCGTTGTGCGCGTGGAAATCGAAATGTACGTTTGGGTACCTTTCAATGAGGTCTGAACAAAACTGAGCGGTTTGACGGTGGTTTAAAATGCCTAATGTATCAGGTAGCATGATTCGTTTGACGCTTGTCCTTTTCAGCTCATCAATCAGCTGATAGACTACTTGCGGGGAGTTCAACATGCCATTGGACCAGTCTTCCAGGTAAACATTTACCTGAATGTGCATTTTGTCTGCCAGTGAAATGCATTGTTTAATGTCTTCGATGTGTTCGCCAACCGATTTTTTCAACTGGTTTTCGCAGTGTTTCAAAGATCCCTTGCAAAGTAGGTTGAGTACTTTGCCTCCTGCTTTTTGGATCCACTTGAGGGAAACTCCCTGATCGACAAAACCCAGGACTTCTATTTTTTCCAGGTGTCCACTTACATTGGCCCAGTCCAGGATTTTTTTGGCTCCTTCGTACTCCCCTTCGGATACCCTGGCAGAAGCGATTTCTAACCGGTCTACCCGTAGTTCCTCGATGATGAGTTGGGCAATGGTTAGCTTCTCGCTGGCATTAAAAGAAACGCCGGAAGTTTGCTCGCCATCGCGAAGGGTCGTATCGAGGATTTCCAAGGTCATGCAATAGATTTTTCGTACGTTTCTATTTTACCTTTTAGGTTGATTAGGTAATCAATGTCGTCGTATCCGTTCAGTAAGCATTCTTTTTTATATGGACTGATTTCAAACTGAAAAGTCTGCCCGTTGTCCGATATGGTAAAGGTTTGATCAGGAAGGTCTACCTTAAATTGAGCAGAAGGATTGGACGCGATAACCTCGAATACCTCGTTGGCAAATTCAACGGAAACCTGAACAGGTAAGACCCCGTTATTCAGGCAATTGTTTCTAAATATATCTGCGAAAAAGCTGGATACGACAACTTTAAATCCATAATCATGGACGGCCCAGGCGGCATGTTCCCGGCTGGACCCGCACCCAAAGTTTTTCCCGG
>JBCCXH010000383.1:0-5377 GCA_039192005.1 Bacteroidota bacterium | reverse complement strand
GTAAAAATAATCGTCGAATGAGTACCCCTTCACCCGCATATCCGTTTTCGGCCATCGTGGGTCAAGAGCCCTTTAAAAAGGCGTTGACCTTAGCTTTGATCGACCCTTCCATCGGAGGCGTATTAGCCATTGGAGACCGGGGCGCAGGAAAGACCACGCTGATCCGTTCGCTTGCTCAACTGATGACTCGTGGAGATTATGACTTTCCTTTTGTCAACCTTCCCATCGGGGCAACGGAAGACCGGCTATTGGGACACGTTAATATAGAGCAACTGATTCGTTCGAAAGAGGAAAAGATTCATCCCGGCATGCTGGCTAACGCACAC
Source organism: Bacteroidota bacterium (assembly GCA_039192005.1). Lineage (GTDB taxonomy): Bacteria > Bacteroidota > Bacteroidia > Cytophagales > Cyclobacteriaceae > Ekhidna. Next base: position 5,051 of record JBCCXH010000383.1, on the reverse strand, counting down.
GGAGGCATCTTGTACGTTGACGAGATCAACTTACTGAATGACTATTTGATGGACATCCTACTGGACGCCTCCGCATCTGGTCATTACTTTCTGGAACGAGAGGGGCTATCCACTCGATTTGACAGCCGGTTTGTTCTGATCGGATCCATGAACCCGGAAGAAGGGATGTTAAGGCCGCAACTGAAAGATCGCTTTGGCTTTTGCGTAGAGGTAACGTCTCCAAACGAAATAGCAGAACGGGTTGAAGTCATCGAAAAGCGGCTCCTTTTTGACAAAGACCCTCAGGCATTTGTGCAACAACATGAAGAAAAGACCACTCAAATCCGGGCACAAATTTCACAGGCACAAGAACGTTTAAAAACCATCAACGTCAGCAAAGAACGACTGACTCAAAGTGCTTCGCTTGCACTTTCCCATCAAGTAGAGGGTTTACGCGCGGATGTCCTGCTCATCAAAGCCGCCACCGCACTGGCAGCTTATCGCGGAGAAGATCAGGTCACCGAACGGCACATAGAAGAAGTTGCGCCTTTGGTACTGACCCACCGCAGCAACAGACCGCCGCAACAAGACCGAAACCCGGAAAGCGCTCCAAAAGAACCTCAGGAAAATCCAGCCTCAACGGAGACTCCTCCCCCATCTGATATTCCATTTGAACCCTTGTCTCCTCACCTTAAGCTGGAAACCCGCAAAGGGACGTACGCTTCAAAAAAAGGCAACGACCGCACCGAACAAACGGGAGTGGCCCAACGAAGTACCAATCGTGATGCGATGGAAAAAACAGACGTTCGGAAAACGGTCAATCAGTACGTAGCCAACGACAAATTCACGCTTCAAAAGAAATACGAGGACGTCAAAGCGGAGCCAAAACTGGTCTTCATTATTGATGCCAGCGGGTCCATGATGAAAGACCGGGCCATCTCTTATGCTAAGGGATTAATCAACGAGACGGCGCTAAAACGTAATAAAACGGATTTTGCGATCATCTCGGTGCACCACTCAGAGGCAGAGGTATTGCAACACTTTACACGAGAGAAAAAGGCAATTATTCATGCGCTGGACTTATTGCCGGTGGGTGGAAAAACCAACATGATCGCGGGCATCACCCTCTTGCAAAACCTGATACAGCCCAACAAAAGGCACGCTACCCAGGTAGTCATTCTGACCGATGGGCGTTTCAATACAGGAGTTTCGGAAAACGTTTTTGAAGCTACGGTCCAAACCTGCCAAAAAGTAGTGAATCAATTTGAACAGGTGACCGTCGTAGATAGTGAATCCGGCACCCTGAAAATCGGGCTGGCCCGCACTTTTTCAGAGCAGATAGGTGTCGGCTATGAAAAACTAACTGAACCCAATTATGCCTGAAGCATCCATTCATTTCATCACAGGTGGCCAGCGATCCGGTAAAAGCGAGTATGCGGAACGGCTGGCTTTGGAGCAGTCCACTAACCCCGTGTACCTCGCGACCTCTAAGGTGTGGGATGAAGAGTACGGCAAACGCATCGAAGTTCATCAACAAAGAAGGTCGACGAACTGGGAAACCGTCGAAGAGGAAATTGAATTGAGCCAACATGACTTTTCACAACGGGTGGTGTTGCTGGAATGCATCACGCTTTGGCTGACCAATATTTATACTCAGCAAGCATTTGAGCAGGAGGCCTCTTTCGCCGCTGCCTGTGAAGAGTGGGACAAGCTGACCCGTCAGCACACCTCCCTGATTGTTGTTTCCAATGAAATAGGATTGGGAACGGTCCCAATGGATAAAGGAACGCGGGCGTTTGTGGACCTTCAGGGTAAAATGAACCAACGGATTGCGAATGATGCAAGCCGAGTCACTTTTGTTGTATCGGGAATTCCATGGCAGATCAAGTAAAACACCAACTGGTCATCTGCGCCCCTTCAAGCAACTCCGGGAAAACGACGGTGACGCTCGGGCTATTGAGGGCGTTTCAAAAACGGGGGCTTCAGGTGCAGCCTTTTAAATGCGGACCGGACTACATTGACCCTAAATTCCATGAAATGGCTTGTGGCCGTCCATCCATCAATCTGGACAGCATCATGATGCCGGAACCACACCTTAAAGATAGCTATTCGAAGTATGCTCAAAAAGCAGACGTCACGGTTTTAGAGGGGGTAATGGGCCTGTTTGACGGAGCCATTAAAAGTACGGGCAGCACCGCTTCCTTGGCAAAGCTGCTCCATCTTCCGGTGATCCTGGTTGTGGACGCAAAAGCAACTGCTTTTTCAGTAGCCCCACTCATTTACGGGTTCAAACATTTCGATCCCGCACTTCAACTGGCCGGGGTGATTTTTAATCGAGTAAGCTCAACCACCCACTATCAACTTTTGCAAGAGGCATGCGAAGCCATCGACGTTCCTACGTTTGGGTACGTCCCTTTTGTAAAAGACTGCGAAATCCCATCCCGACACCTGGGCCTTTCACTCAAAGACCTGAACGCATTCAGCCCGTCTGTAGACGTACTGGCTGAAAAGATGGAAGCGACGGTCGCACTGGATCAATTGCTTGACGCGGTTAATCTCCCTTTTGCTGATCAGAGCACCTCAACTGATCTCAGCACACCGAACGGGTCATTTTCTGCCAAGCCCTATTCGGCGAAGTATCATCCGACCGAGTCCTATTCGGCCAAGTCTTGTCCGACCGAGTCTTATCCGACCAAGCCCCTTAAAGTGGCCGTCGCGCGTGACGAAGCATTCAATTTCACCTACACCCAAAGCATCGAAAAACTTAAATCCCGAGGCAGCATTTCGTTTTTCAGTCCGTTGCATGACCAGCAACTTCCCAAAGCTGACCTGCTTTATTTTCCCGGAGGCTACCCGGAACTTCACGCAAAGGCACTCGCCGAGAATGAAGCAATGAAAGCAGCCATTTCACGCTTTTTAGCAGATAATGGCAAAGCGTTTGCCGAGTGCGGAGGATTGATGTACCTGAGTAAAAAACTAACCGATAAAGAAGGACATGATTTTGAGATGGTTGGCGCCCTGGACTTCAGCACGTCCATGGAATCCATGAAGCTGAGCCTGGGATACCGAAAGATTCAGTGGGAAGGAAATGAGCTTCGGGGACATGAATTTCATTATTCGGTCGGAGAAGAACTGGGGGAAATGAACAGCCTGGGCCGGGTAACCAATATCAGGGACCGTGAGGTCCAAACCAAACTGTATTTAACAACTAACATACTGGCATCTTACATCCACCTCTACTTTGGAGACGACGAAACGTTGGACCGGATGATGAGCCTTTTAAACCTATAACGATGAAGATTTATACCAGAAAAGGAGATACCGGGATGACCGGCGTTTTTGGCGGAAACCGAGAGTACAAGGACTCGGCCCGCATCGAGTGCAATGGCGTATTGGACGAAGCGAACTCCACCATCGGGCTGCTTCGTGTCAAGTTGGGCGCGGAGCATTCGTGGCAGGACAACCTTCACAGGATTCAAAAAGACCTGATGGACATGATGTCGCACCTCGCGCGACCTTCGGGGACCAAAAAAGAGAACCCGAACCCCAAACCGGAAGACGGAGCTGCTTTTTGTGAAGAATGGGTGGATGCGTTGGAAAATGCGATGAGTAGTCCCTCAGACTATTTTCTGCTTCCCGGAGGAAATGAAGTCTCTGCCCTTTGTCACGTGGCACGTACGCAAATACGACGGGGAGAGCGTCGCCTGATTACCCTGATGCGAGAGGACCCGGATTCCGTACCGGAGTACATTGTCGCCTACATCAACCGGTTATCGGACCTGTTCTTTACGCTGGCACGGGCAGAAATGGACCAGCACGGAATCGCGGAAGAAAAGTGGAACCTCTTTTTGTATAAAAAACGACAAAAGAAAGCGACCTAACCTGAGTGACCCTGAAATTAGTTAATGAGAAAAATAATTATCTGAATAACAGGCTTGCTTCAAACCGAAAATAAAATTCATAAATAAACTAAGCTAAAACATAGATCAATAAGAAAATGAAGAAAATACCCATTACCATCGTGACCGGCTTCCTCGGTGTAGGAAAGACGACACTTGTCCACAACATGCTAAAAAATGCGGGAGGCAAACGCATCGCCGTACTGGTTAATGAGTTTGGAGAGGTAGACGTGGACGGACAGATCATCCATTCGGGATCAGACGATGCGGACGAGCGTAACCTGATCGAAATGCCCAACGGCTGCATCTGCTGTACGGTACAGGAAGAGTTCCTCCCCACGATGATGAACCTGATGGAGCGAAAAGAAAACATCGACCACATCGTCATCGAAACGTCCGGGCTGGCCATGCCCAAGCCACTCGTCAAAGCTGTGAACTGGCCGGACCTTAAACCTCACGTCACCATCGACGCCGTGATTACGGTTGTGGATGCCATCGGACTGGCCACCGGAGAAATCTGTGACCGGGAACGGGTACAGGCACAGCGACTAGCAGACGAATCGTTGGACCATGAGACTCCCATTGAAGAGCTGTTTCTTGACCAACTGACTTGTGCCGACCTGGTGATGATCAGCAAAACCGACCTGGTAGCAGACGATCAGCTAAAGGAAATCCGGTCCATTATATCAGACAAGGCACGTACAAACACCAAAATCGTACCCGTCCAAAACGGGGTTGCGGACAATGAACTGTTACTGGGCATCCAGGCTTCTGCTGAAGACGACCTGGACAGCAGGCATTCCATTCACGAAAAGCATCACGAGGAAGGTAAGCACCACCACCATCACAACGATGACATCGATACGATCATGAAGGAGTACGAACAGACGGATGACATCAAAGCACTTGTGGCAGAACTAACCGAGTTGGTGAAAACAAACGAGATCTACCGCATCAAGGGATTCGTCAACATTCCGGACAAGCCCATGCGCATGATCCTACAGGGAGTGGGTGAACGCTTTGACTACTACTTTGACAGAAAATGGAAAGCGGATGAAGTGCGCAAGACCCGGCTGGTCATCATTGGAAAAGGGATAAAGGAAGCGGAGTTGGTTTCAGGCTGAATGCTTATGCCATCACTCCGGAAAATCTTGTTTTTTTCAGCAAGTTTTC
>JBCCXH010000382.1:0-5382 GCA_039192005.1 Bacteroidota bacterium | reverse complement strand
GGCTCAATGAAGAGAATAAAAGGATAGCATTCAATAAATAGGATTTCATTATAAAAAAAGTAGCATTCGGTTATAAATTAGAATTTTAGATAACCTGACTCTTAGTAAATAGAACACGTATTTCATAATTCGTAAATACGCACAATAACTTGTAAGTAAGTACTTTTCAGGTTCGGAATCGGGAGCATACTAAGAAAGATACCTTAAACTTCATTTGCGAATGAAAGTGTTTTCAGTAATATTAATGAAGTAGTTCAGGTTGTCTGAATTTAAATCAAACCCTCATACGTACTTTCCAAAAGGGAAAACGTCCCCATCAAGTTACGATAGGGGTGTTTTAGTGATCCAATCTCTTGTCGTTTAAAGGCTGTTTTTCTCAAAAAAAGTAATTTAATCGGGCGCTGGTTCTACTTATTATTTTTGGTTTCCTCATCCAAAATCTATAACCTACGCATCTCTCAAAAAAGAAAGGCAAAAAAATCATTTTACAAAATGAAAAAGACTAGGTAATAATACCTACTGATCAAAGGAATAGATCAGTAGGTATATTTTCAGTTTATTGTTTTACGTAAAATTCCATTGCCGTTCCTCTGTAGAGCGTACCGTTACCATCTGTATTGTCACAATATTCAACAAATGATTGGTCCATACGGTCATCCTGTCCTCCAATGCTAAAGCTAGCCGTACCACTAAAGTCGACATTGCCAATAGAAGTATTTAAAAACGTCAGGTCTAGGTTCGCATTCCAACTGGCACCACCTTCAAAAATCGGGTCATCTTCTTCAATCCAGCTGTAGACCATTTCATCACCGAACCTGGATGGATCCCACCTGAATAAATCAGCCTCTATAATTTTCCATGTGATCTTCAGTTTTCTCAAAACTCCGGTTCTAGTAAACCATCCTTCTTTTCCAATGGTGTACATCAAAGTCTGAGTGGTATGAGATCCGTTTGCTTGATAAACTCCTCTGGAAAGGTATAAGGTTACCTCAGGTTTACCTGATAACCAATTTTCTACTTGTCTAAGTGCTCCCTTATCTTTAAACTTAGCTTGCAATAAATGATCTTTCTTATCGCTATTTTTCTCACGATCACATTTATCAGATGATCCGCTGCCCGATCCTCCGGTGCCGCCACCGCCACCGCCACCACCGGCGCATCCATTTAGAATGGGATAAACATCTTCCTTGAAATAATAAAGGTGAGTTTCGCTTTCATGATAAGGGTCCATAAGTATAGGACATGTTCCTATTCTTTTTGTTCCATTTGTTCGACTACCACCAGGAGTGTCTTCGGATTTGGGAATAGCAATAAGTCTTTCGTTTTCACTAATTACAACAACTAATTGGTCAGGCTCTTCATTACTTTTCAATTCATAATGATTTCCTTCAAAATCATAAGCAGAAATGATGGTGTTCTCATTTGACTCATCATAATTCGAAGGTATAAATGCAACCAAAAGTGGAGTGGTTTCGGTATCCCACGTTTTTGCGTCTCCAACTTCTAATTCCGGAATAGCTACTTGCATCAAAGGATAGAGGTCATTAATGGAACGTAAAAAGTCATCTGACTCTCTTGCGCCACTATTCGATCCCGCAAGGATTTCTCCAAAAGTTAAGGTGGTTGTTCTACCGTTTGAGTTTGTAGTAATCTGATCATTTTTTGAGTTTTCTATCAAAAAATTATAATCACCATCAAACTGTTGAATGGTCTTTTGCTTTAAAAAATTTCGTGTTTCAATGTTTACTAAACCTGAAGCAAGATTTTTTGCCAGCTTGGTACTAATCTGATCCTTAAAATCATCCTTAACGATGGTTTTTGTGTTAGGTGTCGTTTCATCTACTGATATTTCTTCAGTGGTATGATCCTGACATGCAGAAAACAACAATCCGCCTATTATTGCAGTTGCACATAGTGCTGATTGTTTTAATCGTTTTTTTCGCATTTTTATTAATTTATGTGGTTACAAATAATTGAATGTAGGTGAACGTACTCCGTTATAAGACAAACCCAAAAATAATTTTTTTTCACACATAACAAAAAAAACTGGCTGAATGACGTAAAAACTTTCGTAACGAAAGGTCAAAATGCAATATGATCAGATGGTCCGCTGTGCATTACAAATAGCTCTCTACAGTAGCGGTTGCTTAACTATGACCAGACTAAGATTAAAAAAAAAACGCTGTGATGGACCGTTTCTATTGAATGTCAGCTTCTGTGAATGTCAGCGCCGACAAGATAAGGTTTTTAGGGAATTCAAATATATCCGCCTAACATTCCGCTAGGAAATTATTTAGCTAATCTCTAAATCGAAAAATCTTTTCTCAGATACCTGTAGAAGATATCAAGAGATAAGCCATCAACCCTAACTTAAAATTAGTGGTGTCCGAGAAAAGATTTTTCGATTTAGAAATGACTCCCGAAATCACCCTTTGGATTCCCTAAAGGGCAGTTCTTAGTTGCTCCCTTTAGGGTGGGGACGGTCCGCCGCACGGTAGTTTTCAACCTTGAAGAAAAATCTTATCTTAGGACACGTTAAAGGAACTTTTTTGAGGTTTGAAAATTTTAACCGGACACCATTAACTTAAAATCACCTTGAAGTCTTATCGTCAAGGGTCTTTTTTGAAGAAATCTATATAAAAATTTGTTATAAAAACGAAACATTCACTAACCCCCCTCGGCCAAAGCCTCAGCCATCAACTTTTTGAATTTAGCTGTGTTGTACTTAGCCATTCCGTGGTTTTCAACGCGGATTCTGCCTGCTTTTCCCAACAAATACGTAGTGGGTATCGAATGCGTATCGTAGCTAGATGGCAGGTCGGATCGTAGAAAATACGTTGGGAAACGATAGCCTTTATTTTCAATAAATGCTTTAGCCTTCTCACGATTTTTATCCAGTGAAATCATGACAAACCGGACCTCTTCCCCTTTTTCTTCAAATAGGTTGTGAATGTCAGGCATTTCGGCAATGCACGGAGGACACCACGTGGCCCAGAAGTTGAGAAAAACCACTTCGTCCTGCATCGTTTTAAAATCAACGGGATTGCCATCAAAGTCTTCCAGGTAGAAATCGTAAGAGGCAAATCGGGTCTCCTTAAGCTCGGATGCTTGTATCACGCCTGAAGAAAGAAAAAGTTGTTGCAACTTTCCAATGATGAACGTATGCCATCCAAATAGGTAAATGGTACCGCCAACGGTCAGTAGAACTGCCCATTCAATAACTTCTTTTTTGATTTTCTTTGTTCTGGTATTCATCACTATTTCCTGGAATTTTGTGAAAGATATCATTCTTAACGAATCACAACAGACTTTATCTGGTCGTTTAAAAGACTTAAATCGCTAATTTTATAATTTAGCCTCGAATCTGAACACCTATTGCATGAAAACCAAGTCGTTAATCATTTGTGTACTGACCTTATCTTCGTTTCTTTCATTTGGTCAGAAAATAAAATACAAAGACCTGTTCCCCATTTTAGATGCTAAAAACTGGAGCGAGGGAGGTGTCACGCTAAGGAAATTTTTAGCCGATCCAAAAAACGCCGAATTTGCCAATGCCCACCTGCAGATGGCCTTAATGTTGGAAGATCGGTTTAACGGAATTGACATCGTTGCTGATACGGTAGCTTCTATCAATTCAGGGGACTCTGCGGTGGTGTATTTCAAGCGAGCCAAAGAGTTGATTACCGAGAAAGAACTAAAGAAGAACGACGACTACTATCAGGCCTTTAGTCGGAGGGATCTGCGTACAGGAGAGTTTGGAATCAAAGTTTCAGATGTTCATTTAGACATTGAGAAAAAGGTAGAAGGCATCGAAAAGAAGATCGCAGATGCACGCCAGCTACAGAAAAGCGTACGTTCCATCGAGTCTCAGAACAAAGAAGCCTCAGAAAAATACAGCAAACTGGTGGAAGATTTTGGTACGTACACGACGCTGTTGCTTGCCGCAGTAGACAAAGACATTGAAACGTTGAAATCAATCAGGGAATTGGGAGCAAGTGCGTCTGGTGCTGCTTCAGAAATCAGTGAGCTGGCCAGGCAACTGGGTTCGTCCAGGTACCAGGGAGAAGTAGTCATCAAGGAAATCGAAACGTTTGGAAAAGACGGCATTGAACAGGCGGACTTACAGTCCGGCACCATCGAGCTTTGGAACTACGAAGCATGGGCTTCGGATGCCTTCTCTGAAATCAATGGTTCCATTGGCTTACTAAAAACCATGATCATGAAACATGCCAAAGCCATTCGCGGACAGAAAAAGATCATCGTGTCAGGGACAGATTCCGTTGTGGATAGCCTTTCTCAGGACCTCCTTACTCTTTTCGAAAAATATGACTCTGAATCCATCGCCAAACGTTTGCTGCAACTGGAAACGTCCGAAGTACTAATCAGAAAACAGGTGGACATCCTCATTAACAAAACGCTTCAGGACTCTACGTTAGTTGGCGCACAGCTGGATGTTTTTACCGTTGCGTTAAAAGAAGCGGAAATAATGGCTTCTGTGGTAGAATCCATCGCACCGGATGAACTCAAATTGGCAAAAAAAACGTATGAAGAATACATTGATAGTTTTTTTCAGAAATACGCCACCGTTTCCAACTTTGTGAAAGAGTCAAGAGAGTGGGTAGGAAGGCAGCAAAAATGGCTAGGAGATGCGGTTGACTACTGGAGTGAACGAAACCGATGGGGAACAGATGAAGAAGAAGACGAGAAGGTACCACTCTATGTACAGGAGTCACCAGAATCAAAATTTTTCACCATCGGGATGCCGGTGCACAGCAATGAAAAAGTAATGGTGTACGGAGCAAATATGATTGACAAAAAAGGGTTTATCTACGCATTTAACGAAAACAGGGACACCAAATGGAAGCTGGAGTTTGAGCTTCCTGGTGAGAGCAGCTTCAAACTCAAATCAGACACCATTCCCACTTTCAAAGGATCATTTGGGTTCTACCTGCTCAATGAATCAGAAAAGGAAAACAACCTTTCACTCACCAGTTTTACGGAGACGGGAGGGCTTAACTGGAGTACCGTAGTCACTGTACCTAAACCACCGGTTTCTCTTAAGTTTGATGACATTACACAAGAGCTGACCATCCTGCTTTACCCTGAGGAGCAGCTCCCGCTAGCCAACAATGAATTAGGATACATCGTAATAGACCGAACAGGAAATGCGCGTTAATTGGTTGACCATAGCGATTGTACTCACTCTTTTGGTGGGTTGTACGGAGGATGATTTTCCCGAAGGCATTTATGGGTATCAGGTGGAGCGGCTTTTAAGCGGAGGAGGACAAAAAGTGTGGATACGTGTGACTAACTCTTCCAATTGTCAGGACTCAGTTAGGTTGGTGATCTCTGCTACAACAAATGACTCCGTTACGGTGCGTC
>JBCCXH010000381.1:0-5393 GCA_039192005.1 Bacteroidota bacterium | reverse complement strand
GTACGGGTGAAGGGTGTACACGATCTAATTTCTACAGCTATCAGGAACTTGAAAACGTTTGTCCCGAAGGGTGGCGACTGCCTACTACAGAAGATTGGGATGTACTAATCACCACGTTCGATCCTTCAAAAAAAGTGAAGATGCTCGAAAAAAATAAAAAGTTTTATCGGGTGGACTTCCTGGACCGCTACGATGTTTTCAAAAACAATACCTTAGGTTTAAAACCCATTGGCAGGACACAGGGAAACGTTCGGAAATACGGTGATTATGCCGATTACTGGACCATCAACACCCAACTAAACGACCCTCGCTTTCACATTCATGTGAGTCCCTATACCATCGTAGGTCATGTACACAAACACAACGTTAACCAGCGAAACGAGACAAAAAATCGAAAATTTGCCGTACGTTGCGTTTGTGAACGAAAACAGTAATAAAAGCTATTCAGAAACTTTTATCCCGCTATCATCTTTGAACCTCCCGGTAATCAACCACCCACCAAGGTCTTCTGACACCGCCATTAACAATTCATTCTTACCCTTTTTCAGATCCAGGTAAATCGCATCGAACAGTCCAATCGTACCCAAATAGCGATAATCCCGCGACCGGTACCTATTTGTCCCCTGATAGACGGGTTTTCCATTTAGAATCGCAACGACGCGATCGCTGTATCCAAACTCAAACAATTTCAATTGATCTTCATCGGACTGTATCGTAATTTTAGCAAAGACCGTATTACCCAAAACCTCATCTCTAAGTTTGTGTACACGTGAGATATTGGCTGCCACACCCTCTTCTACGTCGACTTGTCCTTTCCAGCTACGCTGACGGATCACATCCTGCAAACGTCCTGTATTGCTTAGGAGTTTTTCTTCAAACTTGTCCGAAACCTCCCAACTTTCAATTAAGCCATTTACCGGTTTTCTCCTAATGGGCTTAAAATCGCTTAACACAGGATTCTCTTTTTGGATCATGATGTTTGCCAAATGCATTCCTGATCTGTTTCCTCCTCGAAAAGCAACCTTTCCCTCCCTGGCAGGATGAAACAGGTTCCATGACAGGTTAGGTTGATCGGAGCCATCCAAAAAGACCTGGGCCTTATCATTATTGACCAGGATTTTGACGTGTGTCCACCGGTCGTATTGATAGGCGTAGGGGAACGAATACGTTGGACCAAAGTATAGCTGCCAGGGAGTCACACCTTTCACAACCGGAATCGCCTGATTTGCATCTGGCTTACCGGGGAGGTGAGGTCTGATATAAAAGAGTTCTGAATCACCGGTTTCTTCCTGACTTCTGAAATAAACTCCGGGAAAAGATTGCTCCTTTTTCAAAAAGATATCGAACTCAATGGTTCCGTTTAAAAACGTCTCGTTTTTAAGCGTCATGGCTCCCGCCTGAAGGTAAATAGCGTCCTGCCCCTGATACCTTTCAATGACAAAAGCCCTGGCGTCAATTTCCCAATTCAATGTATCCAGGGGTATTTGGGCAATCAGTTGTAAATACCCAATGACCGTAAATAGTGTTGTTATAAATTTTTTCATACTGCATGCTACGCTCTGTGAACAGGACGGTCGAATAAATACCGCTCCATTCCCATTCAAATTGGTTCATCATTGTTCAGCCAATAAATCTTTTGCAGTTTTGGCACATGTCAGAAAAACAGACCAGCAGACAGATTAAGCGTTTGAAGCTCGAATTAGAGCATTATTTGTCTTGGGGGAGTTGCGAGACCTGGCATAGCAGCATGTTTCAAGAACTTTCTGAAAAAGTATTTAAACATACTGGCGTCATGCTGAGTGTCACCACATTGAAGCGCTTTTTTGGAGTCATAAAGCATGAGGGGTTACCTAGTATCACCACCCTGGATGCACTTTCGCGTTTCATTGGAAAAGAAAATTGGAGGGCTTTTAAACTATCCTCTAAACGCTCACCAAATTTATCGGGAGTATCACGAAAATCACTTTACATCACCACAGGTTTTGTCCTCGCAGTATTCACCCTCTTCTTAATTGGAAATAAAAGACCGGACATCGTCATTAATACCTCGGATTTTACTTTTTCCAGTCAGGTGTTGAGCAACCAATATCCAAACTCTGTCCTTTTCGACTTCGAAATCCCTCCTAAACTCAAAACAGATAGTTTACACATTCAGCAATATTGGGACCCCACGAAAACCATTTTAATCGATCAAAACCAAAAACAGGCAACAGGTATTTACTACTTCCCGGGGTACTTTCGTGCGAAACTGATGGTGGAAAACCAACCTGTTTTATCGCATGATTTATTTCTGAAAAGTAATGGTTGGATAGGTACGATTGAGTACGAACCCATCCCGAAGTATTTTGAACCTTTGATAGGAGATTCCAGCCTTTCTTTTCCTGATGAAATTTTCCGGGAAGTATCCGAATCAAATACTCCTGTAACATCGACGTTTCATTTCATTGATGATTTAGGTCCGGTCTCGGGAGATCACTTCACCCTACATGCAACCATTCAAAACGTGTTTGATGATCGATGGGCCGTGTGTCAGGCGTTCAAAGTCTATTGCATAGGGACCGCAGGTGCGATGGTCATCCCCTTCTCAAAAATAGGATGCGTGTCAGATAATAACCTGATGCTGAATGATCAATACCTGAGCGGAAAGGAAAATGACCTATCCTCATTGAGTGCGGACTTTTCAGTCCCAGTTGACATAAAAGTAACCGTATTGGAAAAGCAGGTCGCCATCCGAATAAATGAGAAACCGGTTTATACCCTCAGCTACCATGAAACCATGGGACGGCTTGTAGGGCTCAGGTTTAAGTTTAAAGGATTGGGAGTCGTAAAAAGCTTTGAGGTTTTGGATAATACCAATAAGAGAATCGTTTTTTAGCGTCAATCTTATGCGCTTCCCAAAATCAATCACTTCTTAATCAGGTAGTTACACCATCGCAATGAATAACACCTAAACTTTTCGGGCCAAAAGTGTTTCTGGTCATTTAATTTAGCCAGATGCCTGAAAAATCACTATTTCTTCTCGATGCCTACGCACTGATTTACCGTGCGCATTTTGCCTTAAGCCAAAACCCGAGACTGACCACCAATGGTATCAATACCGGAGCTATTTTGGGTTTTACGAACTCGCTTTTGGAAATCATTACCAAGGAAAAACCGACTCATATCGGAGTTGCTTTCGATACGGAAGCACCTACTTTTCGTCACGTAGAGTTCACAGAATATAAGGCAACGAGGGAATCCATGCCGGAAGAAATCAAAATTGCCATCCCGTATTGTAAGAAAATAGTAGAAGGCTTTAATATTCCTATCCTGGTCAAAGATGGTTACGAAGCTGATGATGTGATCGGAACCATTGCAAAGAAAGCCGGAGCAAAAGGGTTTAAAGTATTCATGATGACTCCTGACAAAGATTTTGCTCAGTTGGTAGATGAAAATATTTCTCTGTATAAGCCTGCACGGATGGGGAATGGCGTGGAAATCATGGGCATTGAAGAGGTACTCAAAAAGTTTGATATCGACCACGTAGATCAGGTACGTGATGTATTGGGACTAAAAGGAGATGCCGTAGATAACATCCCGGGTGTAGCAGGTGTGGGAGACAAGACCGCCTCCAAGCTGCTTAAAGAGTTTGGCTCCGTAGAAAATGTCGTTGCCAATGTCAGTCAGTTAAAAGGCGCACTAAAGAAAAGAATCGAAGAAAATGGCGAGTTGGGAATATTGTCTAAGGAGTTGGCAACGATAAAAATTGACTCCCCTGTCGAGTTTGACGAGGAAGCATCGGCCTATGGAGAACCGAATGCGGAAATACTCAAGCCAATATTTGATGAACTGGAGTTTCGGACCATTGCCAAAAGGGTATTTCAGGAAGAAAACAGCATAAAAGGCGGAGATAGCTCCCAGTTGGGCCTTTTTGATGCACCCGGAGGATCTGCGCAAGCCTCCAGTAGTAAGGAATCCATCGCCACTACAACGCACACCTACCACTTAGTAGAAACTGAGAAAGCAGTTGACGAACTATGCGAAAAACTGGCAGCTCAACCCTCTTTTTGTTTTGATACGGAAACGACCAGCCTGGAAACCAGGGAAGCAAAACTGGTAGGGATTGCATTTGCGATAGAGAAGGGAGAAGCCTGGTATGTTCCATGTTTTGAAAATCAGGAAGCCATAGTAGAAAAATTCCGGTCTGTTCTCGAAGATCCGTCCATCCGGAAAATCGGCCAAAACCTAAAGTATGACATTCAAATACTTAGAAACTACGGGGTAACTGTTTCTGGTGAGATTTTCGACACGATGCTCGCCCACTTTCTGATTGACTCAGATTCTAACAACAACATGGATTTATTGGCCGACAGGTACCTCAACTATAAAACCATTTCTTACGAGACAGTTGTTGGACCTAAAGGGAAAAATCAAAAAACGATCGATCAAATAGATCCTGCCACTGTTTCCGAGTATGCCTGTGAAGATGCAGACATTACCTTGCAATTGAAGGAAGTACTCGAAAAGAAAATCGATGAAAATAAGCTGGATAAATTGCTCCATGAAGTAGAAGAGCCACTGTCTTTTGTTCTGGCAGACATCGAATACGAAGGGGTGAAAATTAATACCGACGCCCTTGCAGCCATGTCTACTGAGCTTGACGAGGAAAGTAGAAAAGCACAAAGCCTGATATTTGAAATCGCAGGCGTAGAGTTTAACATTGGTTCGCCTAAGCAACTGGGAGAGGTCTTATTTGAACGCCTAAAACTGGTAGAAAAACCAAAGAAAACCAAAACGGGACAATATGCAACGGGAGAGGACATCCTATCCAAACTTGCCGGAGAACATGAGATCGCTTCCAAAATCCTGGAGTTTCGGGAGTACCAAAAGTTGAAATCTACCTATGTCGATGCGCTGCCTAAACTGATCAGTCCTGTTGATGGGAGGATTCATACGGATTACCGACAGACGGTTGCTTCTACTGGCAGGTTGAGTTCGAATAACCCGAACCTCCAAAACATTCCCATTCGGACACCTAAGGGAAGAGAGATAAGAAAAGCTTTCGTACCAAGAGATGGTCATTATAAGATCATGGCAGCGGATTATTCGCAAATTGAGCTACGGATTATGGCTGCTTTTTCCGAAGACGATCACATGATTCAGGCTTTTAAAGATGGTCGAGACATCCACGCCACGACGGCAGCCAAGGTGTTTGGAGTAGAAATTGATCAGGTAGAACCAAACATGAGACGAAGGGCTAAGGAAGTAAACTTTGGAATTATCTACGGCATATCGGCGTACGGACTTTCACAAAACCTGAACATCCCACGGGGAGAAGCTCAGGAAATCATCGATTCTTATTTCAAAGAATTTCCCAACGTTAAAAAATACATGGATGAAACCATCGAGTTGGC
>JBCCXH010000380.1:0-5405 GCA_039192005.1 Bacteroidota bacterium | reverse complement strand
TGGTCCATACTGAAAAATTCCGGCCTTAGGTACAAGGTATTGACGTACCCCACCAAAACCCCAATATAGGAGATAAACGTCCCCCAAAAACTTTGTTTTATAATGACTCCCAAGCTGAGAAATTTAGAAAAACCACAATTTTACGGACAGCACCACGACCATGGCCAGAAGGATCAGACGAATCAGTCGATCGCTCTTTTTGGCAGACCATCGGCTCGCCACCCACGCGCCTGTGGCGTTTCCCACCGCCAAGGTCAATCCGTATTGCCACCTTATTTTATCATTGATCACGAATACAATGACTGCTGCAATGGTGTAGCAAAGTGCGACAAATACTTTAATGCTGTTGGTCTTAGCCATATTAAATCCATGAATGGAAGTAAGGGCCGCAATCATCAAAAAACCGATACCTGCCTGAATAAACCCTCCGTATACTCCTACGAAGAAAAAAATAAGGAGGCTGGTCCACACTTTTTTTCGAGTCAGTTGTTCTTCAAGCTGTTCCTTTACCTTTGGCTTGAAAATAGTGATACCCATCACCATGAGCATAATCACTGCCAATAGTTTATTAAAGACTTCTTCGTTGATGTTTACCGCTATTTTGGAGCCAATGATTGCTCCAACTACCGCCGGCATGGCTACCCAAAGCGCAAAAGGGAAAACAGCTACTCCCTTGCTTCTAAACCCGGCAACCCCAAACGTATTTTGGATTAAAATGGCTACCCGGTTGGAAGCGTTTGCCTCCGATGAGGGCAGTCCCAAAAAAATTAAAAGCGGCAACGTCAATAACGAACCACCACCGGCTACTGTATTGATGAATCCTGCAAAGATCCCCACTCCGATCAGCAGCAAGCCTTCAAGCGTACTCATTTAAAGCGTAAATTCTGTGAGCTTGCAATCTAATGGATCTTCACAATTCAGTAACAGTTCGGCCTGGGATAGATGGAGCACCGGATGCAATTCATTTGGGCATAACTCCGCAAGCGGAATTAAGGTAAACCTTCTTGTAGCAATACCCGGATGCGGGATGATGAGCGATTCAGTATCCATGACCGTGTCGTGATAGTAAAGAATATCAATATCAATGATCCGTGCACCCCATTTTTCATTCCGAACCCTTCCCATTTCATTTTCCGTTTGTAAGCAAGATGTTAAAAGGTCTGCTTCATTTTGCGGAGTGTCAATCTGGAGCACAATATTTAGGAACCAGGATTGGTCTTGTTCACCCCAGGGAGCGGTTTCGTAGACGGAAGACTCGTCTATTACTACAATGTTGTGGCTTCCCAGCCGATCGATTGCAGTTTTTAAGTTGTCTAAACGGTCCCCTATATTGCTTCCTAAAAGGAGATATATTCCATTCATATTATTTGATCACCCGTAGTTTGAGACCCAGGTTTTAAATTTGGGTGTTATATATTCAAAACGCATCCATTATACAAATTTCATAAATGGCTTTCTTAAGAAATCTTTTAGCAACCCTGACAGGGTTGGTCTTATTTTCCATCGTTGGCATACTCATCTTGTTTGGCATCGTAGCATCGGCTTCGCAAGAGGAAACGCCGGATGTTAAAAACAACACGATTTTAAGTTTTGAGATGAGCGGGGTATTGGTAGACAAAGCGGTAGACGATCCTTTCTTAAAAGCAATTGGGAATTCGCCCAAGCAGCATAGCTTACTGGATATCATTGCGTCCATCAAAGCTGCCAAGACAGATAGTCGCATTGAGGGCATTTACATCAAACCCATGTTTCTTAGTGCCGGATATGCCAGCCTTCAGGAAATCAGAGACGCGCTACTTGATTTCAAAGCGTCCGGTAAGTTCGTTTATGCGTATGGAGAGTACGTCAGCGAGTCGGACTATTACGTATCTTCTGTTGCAGATAGCCTTTTTATCAATCCCACCGGAAGCATGGAGTTCAACGGGCTGAGCGCCAACATTACTTTTTTTAAAGGGCTATTTGAAAAGCTGGATATTGAGCCTCAGGTTTTTAGAGTGGGAGAGTTTAAAAGTTTCGTAGAGCCGTTCATTCGAAAAGACATGAGTGAAGAGAACAAGTTGCAATACAACGAGCTACTTGCGTCCATGTATGGCACCTATCTCACCAATGTCTCCTTGAACCTTGACAAAACGGTAGAGGAGCTCAGCGAGGTTTCCAATACGATGAAGGTGAGGTTGCCAAAAGATGCATTAGCAAATGGGCTGGTCCATAAAGTAGGCTACGAAGACGAAATAAAGCGTGCCATTCGGAATAGAATGGGGCTAACAGAAGATGCAAAACTAAAATTCATGTCGCTTTCTACCTACCATCAGGTCTTGAAAAGTGAATCAAAATATTCTAAAAATAAGGTCGCAGTAATTGTAGCTGAAGGCAACATTGTCATGGGGGGAGACGAAGGAATCGTTGGGGAAACGTTTGCGAAAGAGGTAAGAAAGGCCCGTGAAAGCAAGTCGGTAAAAGCAATTGTATTGCGTGTCAATTCCGGGGGAGGGAGCATGACCGCTTCTGATATGATCTGGCGGGAATTGATGTTGACAAAGGGAGAGAAACCCATTGTGGCCTCGATGGGCAATGCGGCTGCATCAGGGGGGTATTACATCGCGATGCCAGCCGATGAGATCATCGCACAACCCAACACCATCACGGGATCGATCGGCATTTTCGGCCTGTGGTTTAACTTTTCCAAATTTTTGGAAAATAAGGTTGGGATCACTCATGATGTAGTCAAAACAGGGGAGTACTCGGATATCTACACCGTGACTCGTCAGCTAAACGATCAGGAAAAAGCGATCATCCAAAGCACCGTTGATGAGGGCTATGAGGTATTCACACAAAAAGTAGCAGAAAACAGAGGCATGACGCAGGAGCGGGTGAAAGAAGTAGGAGGAGGGCGCGTATGGAGCGGAGAGCAGGCACTTGAAAAAGGATTGGTTGATCAACTTGGTAGCTTTAACGATGCCGTAGAACTCGCCGCAGAGAAAGCCGGAATCGCCGATGACTATCGCGTTTCCTACTACCCGAAAAAGAAGCCGTTTATCGAAGAGTTTCTGGAGAAAATGTCTTCCCGCATTCGAACGGCCATAGTTGGAACGGAGGTAGATCCGTACATCCAACAGATAGAAAGCGTAAAACAACTGGAAGGCATTCAGGCCCGGCTCCCTGGAGAGTTGGAGATCAAATAAAATCACCTGACAGCATCCAGATAGACATCTCGAAATAAAAATCAAAGGCCCATCTTTTCGGTTGTGTAATCGGGGGGATGGGGCGCTTTTTCAGTTGTCGATTTATCAGACGGGCTGGACTCGTACTCGCTTGGTGTAAAACCAAATTGTTTTTTGAAACACTTGGTGAAATAGGAGGCTGTATTAAATCCAGTGCGGTACATGACTTCTTTCACAGACAGGTCACTTTTCTCCAGTAGATGGATGGCTCTTTTCAGGCGAACGCTTCTCACAAATTCGCTCGTGGACATCCCGGTCAACTCTTTGAACTTAGAGTAGAGGTTGCTTCTGCTCAGGCCAATTTCTTTCACAAACTCATTGACCGTAAAGTCCGCATCCATCATATGTAATTCAACGATTTCCATTGCCTGCTGAATGAATTGCTCATCTGCGGAGGTGACCGTCACTTCCGTAGGTTGCATGGCAGTATCGATGGCAAATCGCTTTCTAAGTTGTTCCCGGTAAAACATGATGTTTTTTATTCTCAACATCAAAAGGTCAATTCTAAAAGGTTTCGTGATGTAGCCATCTGCGCCACCTTCTATGCCCTGAAACTCGGTGTTTTCAGAAGTAATGGCAGTCAGAAGCAGTACGGGAATGTGGCTGGTTTTTTTGTCAGATTTTAATCTATTCAGCAAAGAGATTCCGTCCATTTTAGGCATGACGATGTCGCTAACTACGATGTCCGGTAAGTATTCGATGGCCCGGCTGTAGCCACTCTCTCCATTGTCTGCTTCAATGATCTGGTAGTGGTCACTCAGTCCTCTTCGGATAAAAGCCCGGATGTCTGAGTGGTCATCCACGACCAATAAGATGGGTAACTCGGGAGTCGTTTCTCCAGAGGGCTGTGGTACTACCAGGTGAGATACTTCGGTTGGTTGGAAAAAGCGTACAGGTTCAAAGTGAGGCGCTCCCTCTTCATAGGTCGTGTCGACGATCTCATCGTACGTATAGCTTTCCTTTTTGAAGGGAATCGCCACGGTAAACAATGAACCGAACCCAGGCTTACTTTCTACCTCAATGTTTCCATGATGGAGCTTTACCAGGCTTTGGACAAAAGACAGCCCGATACCCGACCCGTTAAGAGTTGGTCCTTCGTTGTAAAACCGGTCAAATATCTTCTGTATTTTGTTTTTTCCGATTCCAGATCCGGAGTCTTTGATCAGAATTTTCACATACTCTTCCGAAGCCGTCTTCCTTGCGTTAAACACATCACGTGGCGGATTGGAGCCTGCCTGTTGCGGAAAGAGGATTTCCACACTGATCTCTCCGTACTCAGGGGTGAACTTAAATGCATTAGAGAGTAGGTTATTCATGATTTTTTCCAATACGTCTGCATCGTACCAGGTTGGGGGAGAGGCCTGGGGTACCGTTATTCGGTAATTGATGTTCCGTTTGTTGGCAAGAAATTGAAAAGGCGCGCATGATTCTGCGATGAAATCAGTTAGTTCGCCATTCGCTATTTTCAGCTTCATTCTCCCTTGATCAAGCTTTCGGAAATCGATCAACTGATTGACGAGTCGCAAAAGGTATTGAGAATTTTTTTGAATGAGTTTGTACTGGATGCTCCTGTCGTTGTCCTGATCTTTTTTTAAGAGTTCTTCCAGTGGCCCGATGATTAGGGTAAGAGGTGTTTTGAATTCATGAGAAATGTTGGTGAAAAATTGAAGTTTGGTTTGGTGCAGTTCTTCAGACTTTTCCCGGTCCAGTCGCTCAAGTTGCAAATGGTGTTTTTCTGTGATTCGGATAATGGTATATCTTCTCAATACAAGTAAAATCACGATGCCGCACAACGCATACAAAACATAGGCAAGGGGAGTCAGCCAAAAAGGAGGGTTGACAATGAGGGCCAGTGACTCATAGGTATCGGTCCAAAGGTTGTCGTTATTGGAGACCCTTAGTTTAAACTCGTAGTTACCAGCGGATATATTGGTATAATTTGCAAAGGGTTTTTCTGCGTTGGTGTACGTCCAGTTTTCATCAAACCCTTCCAGTTTGTAGGCGTACTGGTTTTTATTAGGCGCCGCAAAGTGTAGGGCGGCAAAATCAAATGAAAAACTGTTTTCGTAGTGTTTGAGCCGGATCTCTTTGGTCTTCGAAACAGGCTGTTCAAGAAGTACCCGTCCGTTCAGTTTACTGTTGGGTTTGATTCTTTGATTGAAGACGTAAAAATCCGTGAGTACG
>JBCCXH010000379.1:0-5421 GCA_039192005.1 Bacteroidota bacterium | reverse complement strand
CTTAAATTGGACCTTGCCGGAAGACTCCTCTTCAAATCGCTCCAGCATTTCGGCTATTGACTTTTTAAAGCGTTCAAAATTTGGTGGTAAGTCGCCATCCAGGTAAACTTCGAAGGTAACCTCTTCATTTGAGGAACTTAAAAGTCTTTTTGTCGCATCAGATATGGTGTAGCGCTTTTCCTCGGTTAAGTCCAGCTTAAAATTGGCCCGATCTGCCAGTTGGTTGACCAACCAAACCAGTAATAAAAAGGAAATTGCCTGAAGTACCGTATGGACCTTTCTTTCACTCACCTCTTTGAATTTTTAATGTCAGTTTGGTTAAATAAAGCAACAAAGCGGATGCAGACAGGAAGTAAACCACATCCCTCAGATCAATCAATCCTTTGCTCATCACCTCATAATGAACCATAACACCGATGGATCGGATAAAGGATGAACCGGAAGACCAAACGTTGATGTTTGCCAGCGAGTCAAACCCGAAAAAGAGTAAAAAACACAGGAAAGCAGCCAGAATAAATGAAACAATCTGATTGCCGGTAAGGGCCGATACCAGTATGCCTACAGAAGTAAAAACTGACGCTAAAAGCACAAGACCTATGTATGAGCCAATGATCCCGGCGGTATCAATGTTTCCCGGAGGGTTTCCCAAGTAAGAGAGTGAGAAGTAGTAAATGAGCGTGGGAAGAATGGAAAACAAAACCAAGAGTAACCCACCAAAAAACTTCCCCAGAATAATGTCTGTTTCTTTGAAAGGCAGGGTGTAAAGTAGCTCAATGGTGCCGTTCCGCTTTTCCTCTGCAAAAGACTTCATGGTAATGGCAGGGACTAAAAACATGAAAACAAAAGGGGCGTATGAAAAAAGAACATCCATGCTCACGTACCCATAGTCGAGAACATTGGTTTCAGGAAAGACCCACATAATCAAACCGATCCCCATCAAAAAAATCCCAATCACCACGTAGGCAATCAACGAGTCGAGGAATTCATTAATTTCTTTTTTTAGGATGGTAATCATTGTTCTTTTGTCAACGTTTGAAATACTCCCTCTAATGACTGCTCTTCCTTCATAATGCTGACCAACGGCAGCGCGTGATCAGTCACCACCTTCATAATCAGTTTTCGCGGATCCTCTTCCGACGATATGGAATAATGATTCATCTCAACTAAGTTCACCATTAACCCGACGCTTTCAAAAAGATCTTCCTTTATTTCCTCCTCAAAAGTAACCCGATAAGAGGTGCCGTTGCCTCCTAAGGATTTAAGCGCTGAAACGTCGCTGTCTGCCACGATTTTACCTTTGTTGATGATGACTACCTTATCACAAAGTGCTTCGACCTCCTGCATGATGTGGGTAGAAAAAATGACGGTTTTATCCTGACTTGCTTCTTTTATTACTTTTCTTATTTCTACCAGTTGGTTGGGGTCTAACCCACTGGTCGGCTCGTCCAGTATCAATACCTCCGGATCATGAATGAGTGCCTGCGCCAACCCTACACGCTGGCGGTACCCTTTGGACAGGGCTCGAATTTTCTTCTTCTGCTCTACCTTCAACCCACACAGTGCAATCATGGACGCTACTTTGCTTCTATGGTTTTTCAATCCGTAAGCAGCCGCTATGAAGGATAGGTATTCCTTTACATACATGTCCAGATACAACGGGTTGTGTTCCGGTAGGTAGCCGGTCACCTTCTTTACTTTTAATGGGCTGGTGACGACATCGATGCCGCCAACTTCCACGGTGCCACCAGATAGTGGTAAGTATCCAGTCGCAATTTTCATGGTCGTAGACTTCCCAGCGCCATTTGGGCCCAAAAACCCGGTAATCTTCCCTTTTTGCGCCTGAAAAGAGATGCCATCGACTGCCTTCTGGCTGCCGTACAGTTTAGTTAGTTGATTTACTACGATGGACATGGAACAAAAGGATACTAAAACTAATTATTGATAAGTGCTTTATTTGCAAGCTAATTTAAGATACCAGAAACGCAATATTCGCAGAATTATTTCACTTCAGCAATGATTACAATTATAAGTGGTACCAACCGTACAGACTCCAGAACCATTAAAATTTCACAATTTTGTCAAGAGCTATTCCAAGAAAAAAATCAAGAGGCTTCCTTAATTGATTTGGCGGACCTCCCTCAGGACTTTCTTTTCAAATCTCTAGCCCCGGATAGTGCCTCTGATCAGCTTTTCAAGCCCATGCACGAGGAGATTGCAAAAAACGAAAAATTCTTGTTTGTTGTCCCGGAATACAACGGTTCATTCCCGGGGGTTCTCAAGACATTCATCGATGGCATGAGCTACCCAAGTCCCTTTAAGGGGAAAAAGTGTGCCCTTGTGGGTTTGTCCAGCGGCATTCAGGGATCAGTAT
The DNA here is from genome assembly GCA_039192005.1 of Bacteroidota bacterium. GTDB lineage: Bacteria > Bacteroidota > Bacteroidia > Cytophagales > Cyclobacteriaceae > Ekhidna. The sequence goes on along the minus strand of JBCCXH010000379.1, from coordinate 3,050 downwards.
TGGCCATGAGCCATTTAACAGATATTTTCAACTACCTGGAAATGAGCGTACTTGCCATCAAACCCAAACTTTCAAAAATCGATACCAAAATGGAAGCGGGTAAGCTTACCGATCCATTCTACATCAAACTTTTAAAGGAACAGGCTGATGCACTGATCCGTTTTTAAAGAGAAGGAAACATTTGGTAAAGAAAAACTAATGGTGAAAAAAGTATTGTACAGTCATCTGGTGGATATGGGAGGCATCCCACTCCGACAGCCGCTACCAACAACTAATGTGGAACACATCGACCCTTTTCTGTTGCTGCACCATCACATCGGTCACTTTGAAGAAGGGACGAGCCCAAGAGATGTAGGAGTTGGGCCTCACCCACACCGAGGGTTTTCACCTGTCACTTTCATTTTTCAAGGGGATGTACACCATCGGGATTCCAGGGATAACAGTAGCGTGGTCAAGGCTGGAGGCGTCCAATGGATGAACGCCGGCATGGGCATTGTACACAGTGAAAGACCGTCCGCACAACTCACCCGGGATGGAGGTACACAAGAAATCATCCAGCTTTGGATTAATACACCTCAGTCAAAGAAAATGAAACCGCCAGCATATCAGGCGTTTCAAAAAGAGGAACTCCCCATCGCCAAGAACGGACTTTCTTTAGTTGCTGGGAATGAAGACGACTCAAAGGGACCTGCCCTGACGGAAATGCCTGTCAAAGCGATGATGGGGATACTGGACGCGGGTCAAAAGGTTTCCATTTCTGTCGATTACGCCCACTCTTTTCTTTATTTACTGGAAGGCAGGGTCTCCATTGAGCAATTTGGTTTACTTGATGAACATAACCTTGTCTGGTTGGAAGAGGATGCAAATGAACTCCTCATTGAAATAAAAGAAACAAGCAAACTGCTGTTCCTTTCGGCCGATCCGCTCAATGAGCCCCTGGCCACTTACGGGCCTTTTGTTATGAACAATCAAACGGAAATTATGGAAGCGATGAGGGACTATCAAATGGGTAAAATGGGAGTCCTGATCGAGGAGTTTTAACCCAAAAGATTCGGGACTCTTTTATTGAGAATATGTAACTCACTGAATATGAGCCGCAGTGGAGCTGGTAATTGATTTCTGAATATGATGAAAAGTCATTTCCCAAATTTGAGGAACTTAAAAATAATGAGATTGAATTTTAATGCACTGCAAATCACAGGGTCGGCTGCCGATTACTTATGCCAAACCGAACGTTTTCCTAATGAATAATGCAGGTTAATGGAGTACCTTGAAAATACCATCAAACTACTCACCTATTACAAATCATTGGGTGAAAGAGCGATGGAACAGCTCAACGAAGAGGAGATCCACCTGGCACCCGGAGACGATACAAATAGTATTGCGATCATTGTCAAACACCTTCACGGAAATATGCTGTCCCGCTGGACTAACTTCCTGAAAGAAGATGGTGAAAAGGAGTGGAGAAAAAGAGAGGAGGAGTTTAAAGATTCCATTGCCACGAAAAAGGAGCTATTAGAAAAATGGAAGGAAGGATGGACATGTTTTTTGGGTACGTTGACATCACTTAAAGCGGATGACTTAAACCAAACTGTATACATTCGAAATGAGGGGCATTCGGTCCTGGATGCCATTCAAAGGCAACTGGCACATTACAGTTATCACATTGGGCAAATTGTTTTTTTAAGTAAAATGATTAAAGGTGAAAACTGGAACACACTATCCATCCCCAAGGGAGAATCAAAGGCATACAATGAGAAAAAGTTTCGCAAAGCGAAAGAAAATCGCCATTTCACTGATCGGGTTTAACGTCACCGGCTTGCTTCCCGGATGTCTCCAAAGAGGTGTTTAAAAACAAAACATCCTCTTCGCCATTTCTCATTTCTATTGAAACCAACTGTTAGTTAGTTGATTCTTTAAGCAAAGAATGGAAGTGGTTCACCAGTCAGGTCAGCAGGCTGGCACTCCGAGCCGACGCCAGAAAATCCACCACCGTAGCCACTGTGCTGTAGCTGCTAGTGTCTTCTCTTTGTCAATCATGTGCACAGCTGCTGGCTTTAGAGCAAGCACAAGGGCTGCAGCACGGCCCTTTTACCCGGTTTGCCAGGCACCTCTGTTGAAGAAGACAGCGTTAAGGTAAAATAGGTAGTCCATTGTGAACTGGGGTCAAATCGCTAGCCCACCTGTTTACTAGGTCTGCTCACCTTCCCAGGCATTCAAATGTCGAAACGACTTTCCTCTTGTCAGGTGATTTGTTTTTGTCTCTTGACGCAATGATGGTTGACGGGAGATGTGGCAGCACTGCTGGTTTGGCGTGATTGCCACCGCGGACGGACCAGTAGTTGTCACGTGCGCAAGCGTTCACGCGGCGTCCCCGGGCAGGTGATGCGCAACCTGCACGTGGTGTTCACCATGAACCCCAGCTCAGAGGGTCTCAAGGACCGGGCGGCCACCTCGCCGGCCCTGTTCAACCGATGTGTGCTCAACTGGTTCGGAGACTGGAGCGACGGAGCTTACTTCCAGGTATGGCTGGCGCAGCGGACTAACAGTAACCAAAACCACCTGAGCTGATGTCGAGTCGTGCCAAAGCCAAGCCATCGGACAGGTGGGCCTGAATTTTTAGAGGTACGACTTCGGATGAACACGTAGGCTTGTTCAAAATTGGATTGCCTTTTTTGTTCTGGAATGATCTGAGTGACGAAGGGAATATTTCAGCCAGGTCCATTAGCACTGGTCTTTAACTGCCGACTTTTGTGTCGCCCCGCATCATAAGGGCAGTGGCGGCTGGCCTTAGGTGGGCCGCTGCCTGCTGTGCTCTGACACCGCCGCCCTTCAGGTGGGCCGGGAGTTCACCAGCCGGGTGGACCTGGACCGGCCCAGCTGGACACGTCCGGACTACTTCCCGGTCGCCTACGACGAGCTGCCGCAGCCGCCTACGCACCGCGATGCCATCGTCAATGCCTTCGTGCACGTACACCAGAGCCTGCACCGGGCCAACCAGCGGCTGACCAAGCGGGGTCAGCGTACCACTGCCATCACACCGCGGTCAG
>JBCCXH010000378.1:0-5446 GCA_039192005.1 Bacteroidota bacterium | reverse complement strand
GCTTAACCCACCGTATGATACACCATTACCTGACAACGAGTAAATGAAACATGCCTCTTCATCGTACGTGACAGAGGGTTTAAATGGTGGAGCAAACGATACTCGTTCAAAAACAGTGAAGTCATTTAATTTGTAGTCTTCGTATGTCAGAATCATTCTTTTACCACGTTCAATTTACAAGGGCTAAAATGCCAATAAAATCACATGAGTATTTTATTAAGAGGTCCAAAATTTTGACAGGAAAGGTCAGCTAGCAATATCGGAAATACTTCTGATCAATGAGTATCACCTATTCCGTATTAGGTTCATCTCTTTTATGATGGGCGAACAAAAGAGCGGTGGATTTTTTCTGAGAAGCTATTCCTTCTGCTTTAGCCTGGCAGCAAACACTTTTTCACTCTTATTTTTTTGCAATTTTTTCTTATTTAAGTTAAAAATATTAATGATTGTGGGTACATATTTGCATACAATGTATCAATGAATCAGCTATGCCACTTGTTACTTTTTCCATGCAAGCATTGATAGGTGCAACGAAATAGCTGCATTGATAACTTTTTCATTTTAATACATAACACAATTAATTAACTACAAATTAAACGAATATGAATTCGATTAAATTTTTTTCTATTGCCATAGTGGGCATGATTATGATGACGTCTTGCAATAAAGACGATAACTCCACAGGTATTGGTCGTACCAATATCGTGGTGGAGGTAACCACATTTAACCTGGGTGCGGATGAAGATGCCAATGCTTTTAAAATAAGAGATGCAGAAATAGAGCAACAATTTACCTCTTTACAACCTGGGTTTTTAAAACGAATGAGTGGGGTAGATGCCAATGGTAATTATCTGGTAATGGTCTTTTGGGAAACCCTGGCCGATGCAGATGCTTCCATAGAAGCTTTTGGTGCCGATCCGACGGTCGGTGATTATTTTGCTATGATCGATGGAAATACATTTGTCATCGAGCGTTATACGACCTTTGAGATCCCGGATATCAATTTTACGCTTGCTGATAAAAATGTTATTGAAGTGACTACTTTCAATCTGAACTCAGACATAGCTGCTGATGCTTTCGTAACAAGGGATGCCGAAATTGAAGATGACTTTACTTCGCTGCAACCAGGGTTTATAAGACGTACAAGTGGTGTCGATGCAGACAATAAATATGCCGTCATCGTCTTTTGGGAAACTTTGGCGGATGCAGACGCTTCCATCGAAGCTTTTGGCGCCGATCCAACGGTCGCTGACTATTTCGCTATGATAGATGCAAATACATTCAACGTAAAAAGGTTTGAGGTTTTTGTCCCGGTGTTAAATGAATAACAGGAGCCATTAAAAGGACGAATAACTGAAAAGTCGTACTTAAAGGGACATAAAAGGCCGAAAGTGCTTTTGTCAAAACTGCTGTTTCTACGAGTATCGGTTTTTCGGTTATTTGTTTAGTAATTGTGCTGCTAGTAGTGCTTCAATAAGAACCAATTCAAATGAATTATACCAAATGCAAAACCCATAGATGGAAGTGAATGCATTCGTATTCTTCAGACTAATCAAAAATATGCGCTTTGTAGTTTTGCCACCATTGATCAATATCGACTTTGGGGTTTCTACAGAGGTACAGAGGTATGCCGTTTTCCTCTCCGATTGCATACTTATGAGTGATGATTTTAACTAACTCGATTTCGTCAAAAACATACTCAACCGCTTCCTTTTCATTGCCTAAACTAATCCAGACATCTGCATTTTTGTTTCCATAGCCCCAGGTCCAAAAGCTTCCATGTCTGCTGATCGGGTTGGGAAGGTTGTACCTTTTACCGATGATTTTCAAGGCTCCCGCTTCGCCATAATTTTCAGCCCACAAAACGCAGTGATTCTTTTCTTTATCGCTTAAGGACTGGTAAATGCTGTCTACTAACCGTACTTGTTCTTCCCACCCAAACATATCGGCATAGTCTCCGGTCAACTCAACCCTGCCGTTTTTTTCTTCTATTTGATAGAAATCGACGTATTTTTCGATGGGCAAAACGGGTGTAAGTTGTGGAATGAAATAGATGGAAGGAGCAAAAACGATAACTGCCAAAGCATCTACCCAAACAGGTTTTTTCCTTAGCAATGACTCAATTTTCACCGAACCAAGCGCAAATAAGACCGGGTAAATGGCAAATACATAATAGGCTTTGGAGTTGAGTACCCACATCGTAAAAAAAGTTACGAGAGCGCCAATACCTACAGGACGATACTTCTTTAGATTTTTATCCAGGAAGCAGGCAAAGACTCCCATTACACTGATGATGAGTGTGAAAGGAAAATCCAGTTGTGCCAGGCCAAATTCCATTGGGTTTGTTTCGCTCAGGTGACGCACTTTCAACACTTGCAGGTGCTTTAAAAACGGCCAATCGTTTTGAACCTGCCAAAGGATGTTGGGTAAGAAGACAAGAAGAGAAATCAAGGCAGAAAGGTAGAGCCATTTGTTTTTGAATGTTGACCCTCGTTGGTGAAAAATCAAGCCAATCGCTACTCCAAATGCCCAAATGGCGATGGTATATTTAGTCAGTAGTCCGAGACCCAGCGTGATGCCTAAAAGCAGGAGGTATTTGCTACCTTCTGTATTGATGAATTTTATGAGAAAATAAAAACCAAGTGTCCAGAAAAACTGGTCGAAAGCAACAGGCTGGAACAAGGTGTGGTTCCTGTAAAAAGGTAAAAAGGCAAGAATGCACGCTCCTGCAAGCAGAACGGCCCGGTGTTTACCCCCCAGCTCAATCGCCATTAAACAACATAAGATAAGGATGCCAACCCCAGCGAGTGTTGGAAAAAGTCGCACGCCCAGGAGCGAATAATCGAACAACCAGTAAGACAGTTTTCCAATGAATGCAATAAAAGGCGGAAATTCCATGAACCCCCAGTCCAGGTGCTCGCTTACGGATAGGTGGAGCAACTCATCTCGGTGGAATCCATAGTTCCGATTGCCAAACCACTGGATGGTGAGTTTAACAATGGCTAATGTTAACAGGACAGGTAGGTACTTTTTCATATAGGTGCGTATGCTAAACGCCCAAAGTTCATCAAACCAAATCAGAATTGTGTAGACACTCCGTGAATGAAACTAAGGCATTACTTTACTCCCGATCTTTGTTATTTTTCTAATTTCCGCTTTTTTAATCGAACTCAGGTTATCAGGAAAGTACTTCTTCAGTGCATCAAAATCTTCGGCTGTTCTGCGAACCTAGGCGGTGAGCTTTTTATGAAATGACTCAATTTTATCTGGTCAGCAGCAATTGATATATTCAGTTTCTGAGTAATAAACGGGATGATTTAAAATCCCCTGATCCTTTTATCAGGTATCAGGGGACTTTACTCATCAAATGCGTTTTGTTCTTAAAAACTTACCTGACGGATAATTTTGTTATTTGAGTTCCATTTTCGGTTTCGACTTTGACCACATAGACTCCCTTTTTACCTCCTAGTGATAGTTGTGTTGAGCCGGAATCAATCAGGTCTTCCAATACCAGTTTTCCAAGTATATCATAAACCTGAACTCTGGCAGGTGTAGTCGTACCTCTCAGGTCGATCGTAAAGAGGCCATCGGTAATGGGGTTAGGGTAGAGGTGAGTTGTAAAAATAGGGGTACTTTCTTCTGGTTCATTCAGTTCACCGGTCAGTCTTGCAGTACCAGTATTGACAAATGTCCACTGTGTCCAGTTTCCGGTGTAGGTTGTAGGCCGTTGAATGACAAGTGAATACGTGGCATCTGTCTCAGGTCTGAAGTACATCCCTGTTGCACGATTTTGTAAATAAAAGTATCCATTGGATGTAGTCACTTTTCTCCACTGCGTATAACTGCCGTTGTAGGAAGTTGGCCTTTGAATTAAAACACTTGCGTCTGAATCATTTGTTGGTCTGAAATAGTTTCCAGTCGCTACATTCTGCAAGTAAAAATAGCCATTGTCAGTATCTATCTGAAGCCATCGGGTAGGGTTGCCAGACCAAGCGGAGGGTACAGACTCCAGAGGTTGGCCATCCTCAGTATTTGCCTGCCGTATTTTCATGCCAGTCTCTCTGTTGAGTATGAAAAACGAACCAGTTGTAGGGGCGTCTACCAGCCTCCAGCACCTGACCCAATCAAAATTCGCAGAACGTTCTGTTTTACCTGCGGCAGTCAATTCATCAGCATCTGTATCGAAATATTGCTGGCCATTTCTGGTCACAATAAATTGAGGGTCTATCCTGTCATCATTGAGGTTGCTGTTCAAGCCTCTGTTCCAACTGTATAGGTTGCTGGACATGGTGACGTACATTTGGGTGGCATCAAAAGGCACAGAGGGTGTTTTGACCCCTCCCCAGGGTTGTCCGTCCAGGAAGAATTGAACTTCAGTTGGCGATTTTATCCAGGCACCGTACACGTGGTACCCCTCCCAGTTTTCTTGTCCATTGCCAAGCGTTTGGGTAAACTGCAAGTTGGTATTGTCAGGATAAAGGTCAGGACAGGTGGATTCCCTGGCCAATAGGTTGGAGTGCATTTGTCCGACCCAGTTGGTCGCAAATGCATAATTGGCTGAGTATGCGGTACTTCGTCTGCCAATGCATTCCAGTACATCGAGTTCTGTAGTTCTCGGGCAACCACTGGTCGTATTTTCTCCTCTTGAGTTAATCACCCAAAAAGCAGTAGAGAACGGCGTATGCCCTGCCCGCACTCTGGCTTCATAGTAGGTACCCACCGTCGCAGAAGCCTTTGACCTTACAATTCCTCCACCATACAGCCTGGTAAGGCCGTTCACTTCTATTGGAGAGCTAAAAATGGTATGTTCGATGTTCAAACTTCCATTAGACTCTGTGACATTTTCAGGTAAAAAGATGCTTGGAGCTGCGCCCGTCCATGAAAACCTTGCATGAGGCCCATCTTCCCATTTTGCCGTATTTAATGACCCGTCGTTGAATTCATCTGAGAGGTTATCGATCCGTTGCCATTGTTTTCCTGCCGGCCTGGGGTCCTGGCCAGAGTTAAATGTTGGCTGAGCGGTCAAACCAAGAGATGTTCCAATTAAAATTGCTGATAGTAATAACGTTAACCGTTTTCTGTTTTTGGGATAGTTAATCATAATAGTTGTTTATTTAAATAAGACATAATTTGTAAGGGTTCGTAATTATTTCTCTAGGGTTAGGAGAGATGCAATCCGTTTTAATAAGCATCTTAAGCGTGGAATTTCATGATCTGGTGAAATTCACGCTCTCAACTCATTACATTCATTTCTTGTCTATCAAGTGATTTTTTAAACTTGATATCCATTATGTTCCAGACAGCGATATGGGATAGGGTATAATGATGAAACAGAAGCCTGCAGGTTTATTATCTAGTTGTCAGTAAGAATGGCAAAACCATAAATTTGTCCCAAGTCGTTAAACCCACTAATTAAACAATGAAAGCCCACAAGCAATGAAATAAT